>QHUK01000035.1 GCA_003222085.1 Gemmatimonadota bacterium | reverse complement strand
GCAACTAAATCCGGGCAGCAAGTCCTCGCCACGGAGGGCTTCGCCGCCCAGCACGACGGCTTCCGTGCCGTCCTGGCGGTACACACGGGCTTGGCGTCGTTCCGGGTCGATGACCCAAACAAGGCTGGTCCCGCTGCTCAACCAGTCCGCGACCTTAGCCAACGTTTCTCCCGGTCGGTTGTGGGGCGACAGCACCTCGACGGCCAGGTCCGGAGCCAAATCCGGATAGCCCGAGGGCTCCGGATGGGGCACTCGATCCCGTCGAATGAAGGCAATGTCCGGAGCCCGCACGGTATCCGGGCTGCGAGCGAGGGTGAACCCAGTGTCCCCCGCGTAGACCTGGCCGAGGTCGTTCGCCTCGACATGGTCCATGAGCTGTCGTGATAGGGTCGCCACCACCCGACCCTGACGGAGCCCTGCTGGCTCTCGGACGATCAGCGCCCCACGAACCAACTCCACCCGCCTCCCGGGAATGCTCACGCCCAGGAGTTGCTCCGCCGTCATGAACGCGGGAGACGACATGCTCGGAACGTAGGCGGACTCGGGCGTCATGGCAACTAAACCTGGACCGGCGTGATCAACGTCGCGTCAACGAGCTCTGAACACCACCGTCTGGATCGAATGTGGCAGCGAGTTGATCTCCACTGACGCAGCGCCGACAACGAGCGAGTATGGCCCGCCACGCGGCGTCGGGTTCATGACCACGACTGCCACCGTACCATCTTCGTTGACAAAGCCCGTGGTGAGCAGCATGCTGCGGCTCGGTGACGCGAGGATCCGTCTGGCACCGGGACGGATGAACTTCGAGAAGTGGCCGATATAGTAGTAGGAATTGGTGTAGATGAGCGTGCCAGTACGCGTGTCGGCATGGATCGGCGCGAAGCAGAAGTTCCCCACGTGGTTCGGGCCACCGCGCTCATCGAGCAGAATGTTCCAGTCGGTCCATCCCTCGGTCCCTGAATTGAAATCGTTGATCATCGACCGGCCGTACGCCTCTCCCAGGCTCCATCGTCCATACGCCGTCGAATCGAAGCTCGCCGGTGTGCCCTCGGTAAAGAGGATGTGCTTGTCGGGATAGAGCCGGTTCACCAGGGCCACATTGCCGTACATTTGCTGTCCACCCGACCAATCCTCGTACCAGTGGAATCCGATCCCCCAGACGTACTTCGCGGCCTGCGAATCGTCGAAGATCGTCTGCGCCCGCTGGATGATGAGGTCGCGGTTATGATCCCACACGATGATGTTCACGTCCCGGAGCCCCTGCTGCACCATGACCGGGCCAAGGTAATCTTTGAGAAAATCGCGCTCGTCCCCCGCCTGATAGACACAGGACTCCCACCGCTGGACGGCCATCGGCTCGTTCTGGATGGTGATCCCCCATATCGGCACGCCTTCCTTGCGATAGCTCTGAATGAACTTCGCAAAATAGAGAGCCCAGGAATGAGCGTACTCGGAGCGAAGGTGACCGCCGTGCAGCATGTCATTGTTGTCCTTCATGAACGCCGGCGGGCTCCAGGGACTGGCAAAGAGTTTGAGCTTGTTGCCGCTCGCGGCCATCGCTCGCTTGATCAGGGGGATTCTGTAGCGCAGGTCGTGCGCGATGGAGAATGAGTTCAGTTCCTTGTCACCCTCGTCGACGTACGTGTAGCTCTCGCTCGAGAAGTCACAACTGTGGATGTTGGTCCTGGCCAGGGTGTACCCGATCCCGCGGTCGGGGCTGTAATACGCCTGCAGCAATTCTTCCTGTCGCACAGCGGGAAGCTTGGCGAAGGTCTCCGCCGCAGCATCGGTGAGCGCCCCCCCGATCCCGAGGAACGGCTGGAAGGTTTTCCGCGGATCGACGAAGACGTACACCTTCGCTTCCGACGTGAGCTCGGACGGCTTGAACGTCAGGGTGTCTGTTGGCGTCAGCCGGAAGCTCGTGCTCTCGGCAGTGGTATAGACGATCGCGCGGGTCTGGGATGGAGCACTCCTCGCGAGCAGGAGCAGCAACACAAGAAAGCGCGCCATTTTTAAGCCTCGATTTTCGAGAACCGCCATGCGCCGGCGGCCACGAACAAGACCCCGACCGCCACCAGCACCGCAACGTCGAACGCGACGCCGAAGTGCGCGCGTCCGGTCAGCAGGCCGCGCATCCCGTCGACGCCATAGGTGAGCGGATCGACCCGGGTGAGCGCCGCGAGCACTCGAGGGAGGCCCTCGAGCGGGTAGATCGCGGCGGAGAGAAAGAAGATCGGCATCACGAGGAAGTTCATCACCATCTGGAACCCCTGCATCTCCTTGATGGTCGATCCGATCGCCGTCGCGAGCGCCGCAAACACCACGGCGATCAGCGCGATCAGGAGAAACGCGAGCGGCACGGTGAGGACGCTCACGGGGCGGAATCCGGCGATGAGGGTGACGACGAAAATCAGCGTGCCCTGCAACACCGCGACCGTGGCACCGCCGAGCGTGCGCCCGATCATGATCGCCAGGCGCGGCACCGGCGCGACCAGCGTCTCCTTGAGGAAACCGAACTGACGGTCCCACAGCATGGCGATCCCCGAGAACATGGCGGTGAACAGCACGGCCATGCCGATCACGCCGGGCGCCATGAACTGGAGATAGCTGCCTTCGCCGGCGCGCTGAAACACCGGCCCGAGGCCGAACCCGAGCACGCCCAGGTACATGAGCGGGCCGCCGAGCGACGCGACGATCTGGACGCGCGAGCGCAGGTATTTTTTCACTTCCCGCAGCCAGAGCACGAAGACGACGTTCATCCGCTCATCTCCTCCACACGCGGGCGACCTGACGCATCTGGTCCGCGGCCGTGGCGCTCTCGTCCCGGATCGTCGTGCCGGTGAGCGCCAAAAACGCGGCTTCCAGCGAATCGGTACCGGTTTGCTGCTTGAGCTCCGCCGACGAGCCGGTGGCTACCAGGCGCCCGTGGTCGATCACGGCAATGCGGTCGGCCACACGATCCGCTTCGTCCATGTAGTGGGTGGTGAGAAACACGGTGACGCCCTCGGTGGCCCTGAGATTGCGCACGTGGGTCCACATCTGATTGCGGCTCTGCGGATCGAGGCCAAGCGTCGGCTCGTCGAGAAACAAGACTTTCGGCGTGTGCAGCAGCCCGCGGGCGATCTCGAGGCGGCGCTTCATGCCCCCGGAGAACGTCTTCACCAGGTCATCGCGCCGCTCCCACAGCTCGAACATCCGCAACAGGACTTCACACCGCTCCCGCCGGGCGTGCCGCGGCACGTGGTACAGCACCCCGTGGATATCCATGTTCTCCCATGCCGTGAGCTCGCTGTCGAGACTCGGATCCTGGAAGACGACGCCGAACCGCTTGCGGACTGCCGTCTGATGCGTGGTGACATCGAGTCCGTCGAGCTCGAGCGAGCCCGACGTCGGACGCGACAGGGTGGTGAGCATCTTGATGGTAGTCGTCTTGCCGGCGCCGTTCGGCCCCAGGAACGCGAAAATCTCCCCGGGGCGGACGTCGAAGGAGACGTCGTTGACGGCCATGATGGTGCCGAACGACTTGACGATGTGTTGGACCCGGATGATCGGGCGATCGCCCACCTACGCCCTCGGCGCCGCCGGTTTGGCGGCGTAGATGAACTCGTAGTAGTCGCGCATGGCCAGGCTGGCCGCCGCCGCCTCGTCGATGATGACGGTCGCATCCCGGTGCAGCTGGAGTGCACTCGCCGTCACCATGCTGGTGACCGATCCCTCGACGGCTTGGGCGATCGCCTTGGCCTTGGACTTACCGCTCGCCACCAGGACCAGCCGCCGCGCATCGAGGATGGTCCCGACGCCCATCGTAATCGCATAGACCGGCACATCCTCTCGGGCATCGAAGAACCGGGCGTTGTCGTCGATGGTCTGCTTGGACAACGTCTTGAGCCGCGTGCGCGAGCTGAGGGAGCTGCCTGGCTCGTTGAAAGCGATGTGGCCGTCGGTCCCGATGCCCAGGATCTGCAGGTCGATCCCACCGCACTCCGCAATCCGCCCCTCGTACCATTGGCAGAACGCGGGATAGTTGCTGGTCGTGCCCGAGGGGATGTTGATGTTGTGTTGCGGGATATTCACGTGCTGGAAGAAGTGCTCGTGCATGAAGTAGTGGTAGCTCTGCGGGTGAGTCGCGGGCAGGCCGACGTATTCGTCGAGGTTGAACGTCGTCACGCGAGAGAAGTCGACCTGCCCGGCCTGGTACAGGCGCACCAACTCCTGATACAGGCCGAGCGGCGTGGACCCCGTCGCCATGCCGAGCACGGCATTCGGCTTCGTGTTGAGCACGTCGACGACGAGCTGCGCCGCCGTCTTGCTCATCTGGTCGTAGTCCCGCTTGATGACGACTTCTATGGAGCCTCCCATCCTTTGGCCCGCTCGAGCGCCTTGCGCCACCCGGCCTCGAGCTGCTGGCGCTGCGCCGGCTTCATCGCGTGCGTGAAGCGGCGATCCACCTGCCACTGCGCCGCGATCTGTTTCTGGTCCTTCCAGTAGCCGACCGCCAATCCCGCGAGATACGCCGCCCCCAGCGCCGTGGTCTCGGTGACTTTGGGCCGCACTACGGGAACGCCCAGCAGATGCGACTGGAATTGCATCAGCAGGTTGTTGGCGGACGCGCCGCCATCCACGCGCAGCTCCTTCAGCTTGATCCTGGCATCGGCCTCCATCGCGCGGAGCACGTCGGCCACCTGAAACGCGATGCCTTCCAACGCCGCGCGTGCGATATGCGCCGCCGTGGTGCCGCGCGTGACGCCGGCGAGAACACCGCGCGCGTATTGATCCCAGTGCGGGGCGCCCAGTCCGGCGAACGCGGGGACCAGATACACCCCACCCGTATCTTCCACCCGGGAGGCCAGGGCTTCGACTTCCGACGACGACTCGATGATGCCCAGTCCGTCGCGCAGCCATTGCACCACCGCCCCGGCGATGAAAATGCTGCCCTCGAGTGCGTACTCGGTCCGGTTCCCGATGCGCCACGCCACGGTCGTCAGGAGATTGTTCTTGGACACGATCGGTTTGGTACCGGTGTTCATCAGCATGAAACAGCCGGTCCCATAGGTGTTCTTCACCATTCCCGGCTGCGTACAAGCCTGGCCAAACAGCGCAGCCTGCTGGTCGCCCGCGATGCCCGCGATGGGGATCGATCCGCCCCCCCCGAACAGCCTCGTCTCACCGTACACTTCGCTCGACGAGCCGACCGCCGGCAGCACCGAGCGCGGCACGCCGAACAGCTTCAGCAGCTCGTCGTCCCAATCGCCGGTCCGGAGATTGAACAGCATCGTGCGCGACGCGTTGCTCGGATCGGTCACGTGCACGCGACCGCCCGTGAGATGCCACACGAGCCACGAGTCCACGGTGCCGAACGCCAGCCTGCCGGCCTTCGCTTTGGCGCGCGCGCCCGGAACATTGCGAAGCAGCCACTCGAGCTTCGTGCCGGAGAAATAGGCGTCCACCACGAGGCCAGTCTTGCGTTTGATCAATGGCGCCAGCCCGCGGGCCTTCAACTGGTCGCACCGGGCGGCCGTGCGGCGATCCTGCCACACGATGGCGTGATGCAGCGGCTCGCCCGTCTCGCGGTCCCAGACCACGGTGGTTTCGCGCTGATTCGTGATCCCGATCGCGGCGATGTCGGCGGCCGTCAGGCCGGCCTTGCCGAGGGCTTCCGTCGCCGTGTGCCGCTGCGTGGCCCAGATCTCCGTCGCATCGTGCTCCACCCAGCCGGGCTGGGGAAAAATCTGACGAAACTCCTTCTGCGCCAGCGCCACCACGCTCCCGCTGTGGTCGAACACCATCGCGCGCGAGCTCGTCGTGCCCTGGTCGAGGGCCAGGATGTGTTTCATGTGGCCGACCAGGCGACCTTATAAAGGAAGGCCGCGATCAGGCCGCCGATCACAGGGCCTGCGATGGGGATCCACGCGTAGCCCCAGTCGGAGTTTCCCTTCCCGACGACGGGCAGGACGGCGTGGGCGAGCCGGGGCCCCAGGTCGCGTGCCGGATTAATTGCGTAACCGGTCGGTCCGCCCAGCGACAGGCCGATGGCCCATACGATGATGCCGACGAGGCACGGCCCGAATCCCACGTCCCACCCATGTGCGGGGTTCAGGTTCTTCGGCGTGAGGATGGCCAGCACGCCGAGCACCAGGATGATGGTGCCGATGATCTCGGTCAGGAGATTCGCCCCGGGGTTACGGATGGCGGGGCCGGTACAAAAGACGGCCAGCTTGGATGACGGGTTGTCCGTGACCGCCCAGTGCGGCAGATAGGCGAGCCAGACGATCGCGGCGCCGAGGAACGCGCCGAGCATTTGGGCGGCGATGTAGACGGGCACGCTCGCCCACGCGAACTTGCCGATCGAGGCGAGGCCAATGGTCACCGCGGGGTTCAAATGCGCGCCGCTGAACGTGCCGACGGCATACACCGCGACCGTCACGCCGAACCCCCAGCCCGCGGTGATGACGATCCACCCGGCGTTCTGGCCTTTGGTCTTATTGAGCACGACGTTGGCGACCACGCCATCGCCCAGGATGATCAACAGCATGGTGCCGAGCAGCTCTGCAAGGAACGGTGGCATAGGGTTGAATGGGAAGCGGCGAAGCTATCAGCGCAGGAGCGACTTGTCTACTTGAGGAATTGAGGAGGTCTCCCGAAGGCGGCGCGCATCTGCCGCCAGCTCCTCGACAGTCAACACTCCCTGCGCGACCTTGTCGAGCATCCTCCTCCCTGGCGCCGGAGGAGGTGATCGGCGTGGTCGCGGTGTAACGCTACAAGCGCTGGGTCTGCGCGACGAGCGGCGCGGTTGCGAGCAGAAGACCAGCGGTCAGACGGCGTGTGCTGGCTACTGGAGGCGGTTGGAGCTCACGATTGCCTCGCTCACCGCCGGACCTACGTTCACGCCGTGCATCACCGCTCCCGCGCCCGTGATGATGTTGGGGTCGTTCACCCCGTCACCGTTACAGTCGTACGCACCGTTGTCCACGATGACGCTCGGGTTGCCGACCACCGTATTCGCCCCCGACGTGTCGGGGAAGATCAGACCGATATTGCTCCCGTTTCCCTGAAGGTTGTTCCCCACGAACACGTTTCCGCACGCCTTCCGGGCGAACACGCCGCCGCTCGCGGCCCCGGTGACCACATTGGAGCGAAAGGTGCTGTTCAGCACGAAGGCTGTCAGAAAGGGATTTCTGGTGAGCCCGATGCCGTAGATGGCGGCCCCGTTCAAGTGGTTTTCAGTGACAATGCTCATCGAGAGGGACGCGAGGCTCAACGCGTTAGCCCAAGGCCCCGTGACGATGTTGTCCCGGACGACCGCATGTCGCGCGCCTACCAGCCGAATCCCACCGAACCGGAAATCGGTCGACGGCGCGGTCGCAACAACCGTGTTGCCCTCGATCCGAACGCTGTCGAGGTCCTCAACGCCCAACTGCACGTGAACCCCGGTCACGGATCCGGGCGAAGTGAATGTGTTGTTCGAGACCACCGCACCTGATGTGCCCGCGAGGAAAATGCAAGCCCCTGGGCTACAAGTGACTGTGTTGTGTGTAAACCGCACGCCGGGCACAGGTAGACCTGGTCCAAAGAAGTCGCCGGCGAAGTACGCCTCACCGTCGACGGAGACTGCACTGGCGTCCAGCACGAGGCCATCTACAACGACGCCCGAGCCACCCAGATCGACCACGATCAGTGCGTCCAGGGAGGGGCTCAGCGCAAAGAGACCAGCGCCCGATGCCGCGCAGGTGAGTGTCACATTCGGCATTGTGACAAAGACATCGGCCCCAATCCCGATCATGCCACGGATCGCGATCACGGCGCCGGGACTGGCCGCGGCGAGGGCAGCGCGCAGGCCTGCTTCATCGCTGACTGTGAACGTGGGGCTTGAAGGGCACGCAACGGACGCCATCGTGCTGTACGACGGTCGGTCGGCCGTGGGTGCGACGCTTCGATCCTGACAAGCCGCGACCAGCGCAATGAGTAGAGCCACGCGTGGGATGTGATTCATGGGAAGCCTCGCTCAACGCAAGAGGACCTCAAACGTCACGTTCCGGTAAATCGCCAAGTCCAAGTATGCGCCGGCCAGTCAAGCACGGGTCAAGCGCCCTGCGACATCTCCGCGTGGACGGTACGAATTGGGCCGCCGGGCGGCGTGACGATGCTCGGCGGGCTCTCGTGGCGCGCCTTGCGCTTCGTGACCGGCCTTCGTGTAGCTTGAAGCCGTGTCCACCATCCTCGCCGCGATCATCCTCGGGCTGGTCGAGGGCGCGACGGAGTTCCTCCCCGTCTCGTCCACCGGCCACCTGATCCTGGTGGGCCACGCGCTCGGCTTCGTGGGTCCGCGCGCCGCCGCCTTCGAAATCATCATCCAGCTCGGCGCCATCCTGGCCGTGGTCTGGCTGTATCGCGGCCTGTTGTGGCGCGTGGTGAAAGACGGCCTTGCCGCCGCGGAGTCGCGGCAGCTCATTCTGGCGTTGCTGGTCGCGTTCCTGCCGGCGGCGCTCGTGGGACTGCTCACGCACCACTGGATCACCGCGCACCTGTTCACGCCTCGGGTGGTGATCGCCGCACTGATCGCGGGCGGCGTCGCCATCCTGGCGATCGAGCGCTGGCGCCCGGCTCCCCGCATCGAGACGGTGATGCAGATCGGCTATCGCACCGCGCTGTGGATCGGGATCGCCCAGGTGTGCTCGCTGATCCCGGGCGTGTCGCGCTCGGGTGCCACGATCATGGGGGCGCTGCTGGCGGGCGTCGGGCGCCCGGCGGCCGCGGAGTTCTCGTTCCTGCTCGCCATTCCCGTGATGTTCGCGGCCACGGGCCTGGACTTGTGGGAGAATCGCCGCCTGCTGTCGGGATCCGACGCCCTGATGTTCGCGACGGGCTTCGTGGTGGCGTTCGCGAGCGCGCTGGTAGTGGTCCGGTGGCTCGTCCGCTTCGTGTCGCACCGCTCGTTCGACGTGTTCGCCTGGTACCGCATCGCGTTCGGGCTGGCCCTGGCGGCACTGCTCGCCACCGGCCAGCCCTGGATCGCGAGATAGCACGAGCCGGGCTCGCCCGCCCGAAGCAAGATGTCCATGCTCCGCAGGCAGCCCAGTCCCGAGATCCTTGTCATCGGGACGCTTGGTGTCCTGTTTCTCGTCGCGCACGTGTCGGATCAGTGGATCTTCCATCACTTCACATTTTCCGGCATTTACGACCCCGGCTGGGCCCGCATGCTGCGGCTCGCCGGGTACTTCCCGCTGTGGGGGATTGTGGCGTTGGCGCTCGCCCTGCATGACTGGGTGCCGCGCACGCTGCCTACGCTGCGCCAGGCTAGCCGTCGCGGTCTGCTGCTATTCTGGTCGGCCGCCTTGGGCGGGATCGTCGCCGAAGCTCTCAAACTGGCGTTCCATCGCGAGCGGCCCGGATTGACCGACGGCCTGCACGTATTCCGGCCCTGGGCGGAACGGCCCTTCTCGACCTCCCAGCTCGGGCTCCCCAGCAGTGAGGCGGCCGTCGCATTCGCCGCCGCGGCAGCCCTGGCTCGCCTCTTTCCCGAAGCCGGGCTCCTCTGGTACGCGGTTGCCGTTGGATGCGCGCTCACGCGCGTCGCCAGTGGTGCCCACTTCATGAGCGACGTGGTGCTGGCGGCACTCGTCGGATACGGAGTGGCGTTGATCCTCTGGCGGCGCCGGGGCAGTCGGCCGTCCTGACGGTTCCTTGACATGCGGCCATTGGTCGCGTTGCGTGTCGTTGACACGGGAGGATTCCATGAGCGTCCTGTCGAGTCTTCATCACTTCAGCGACTGGGGTCTCTTGGCGCTCCGCATCGGCGTCGGGACCACGTTCCTGGTCCACGGCAGCCAGAAGCGGGCGATGTGGAAGATGCAGCCTTCGGCCCAGATGCCGGCGGGCCTGCTGTCGCTCTTGCGGGTGCTTTCCATCGCCGAGCCGCTGGGTGCACTGGCGACGCTGGTTGGGCTGCTCACGCAAGCGGCAGCGGCCGGATTCATCCTCGTCATGCTGGGGGCGATCCGCCTCAAAGTGATGCAGCTGCACAAAGGGTTCAGCGGCGAAGGAGGCTGGGAGCTGGACTTCCTGCTCTTGGTCGGCGCAATCGCACTGCTGTTCTTCGGCGCAGGGAAGTTCGCGCTCGATCGCCTGCTGTTGGGGATCTAGGCGCTCCCCATGATCGCGCCGCCGATCGAGCCGATGCTCGCGAAGCTCGCCGACGTCCTGCCGGCGGACAGGGACTATCTCTACGAGCCGAAGTGGGACGGATTTCGCGCCATCGTGTTCCGCAGTGCTTCCGACGTCTTCATCCAGAGCCGTGACCTGAAGCCGCTCGACCGCTATTTCCCCGACTTGCACGAGGCGCTGCTCGCGCAGCTACCGCGAGGTTGCGTGGTCGACGGCGAAATCGTGATTACGACTCGCCACGGTCTCGACTTCGACGCGCTGCAGATGCGTCTGCACCCTGCGGCATCCCGCGTGGCCAAGCTCGCGCAAGCGACGCCCGCCTCGTTCGTGGCCTTCGACGTTTTGGCGGCGGGCGGCCGCAACGCGATGGGGGCGCCGCAGCACGAGCGCCGCGCGCTGCTCGAGCGGCTGTTGAGTCGGGTCGGCCCACCGCTCTACCTGACGCCCATGACAGAAGACCGGCGGACGGCCGCGAAGTGGCTCGAGCGGTTCGAAGGCGCCGGCCTGGACGGTGTGGTCGCGAAGCCGGCGGACGCCTCGTATCAGCCGGGCAAGCGCGCCATGATCAAGGTGAAACACGCGCGCACCGCCGATTGCGTGGTGGCGGGATTCCGCTGGCACAAGACCGGGACGGACGCGGTCGGCTCGCTGCTGCTCGGCCTGTTCGACGGCCGCGGGGCGCTGCAGCACGTCGGCGTCACGTCATCGTTCACCATGGCGATGCGCAAGCAGCTCGTGAAGGAGCTCGCGCCGCTGCGGAAGAAGGCGCTGGCGTCGCATCCGTGGCGGGCCTGGGCGCAGGCCGAGGCGGGCAGCGCCCGCATGCCCGGCGCGCAGAGCCGCTGGAGCGCAGGCAAGGATCTCTCGTGGGAGCCGCTGCGCGTCGAGCGGGTGTGCGAGGTGAAGTACGACCATCTGCAGGGCGACCGGTTCCGCCACGCGGCGACGTTTCTGCGCTGGCGACCCGATAGGGAGCCGCGCGACTGCCGCTACGACCAGCTCGAGGTCACGCCCGCCTACGAGCTCTCCAAGGTCTTCTCGTCCGGGTCGAGACACTCCTGACGCGGTCGCAGCTTCGGCGGCACGTGCCGCAGGTTCACCCGGATGCGAGTCCAGGTGGACGAGCGACCGCGCATCCGGTCGACCAGCACATCGGCGGGCTCGAGGTAGGCGGCGGCCTTCCTGTGGCGTGCCTTCCAGCGCTTGAGGCCGGCGAGGGCGTCCTGCTGGCGCTTGGCGCGACCGATCTCGATCAGCGGGAGCTTGGCTGCGCGGGCGCGTGACGGCTGCACGCGCGGGGGCTCGCCCGCCTGCTTCTTGTAATGCGGGGGCCAGGGTGCGTCGCCCAGTCCCTCGTGCTCGTGGCGCGCCGAGAGCTCGAGGAGCTGCTCGAGCGAGCCGGGGGTCGCGTCGATTCCGGCGTGGCGATCGCCGAGCGTCGCGAAGCGCTGTGGCATCGTCGCCAGGGTAAAGTCCGCCGGATCGGCGGCGTCCACCTCATCCCACCGGAGCGGCGCCGAGACCCGCGCCTCGGGGGTGGGACGCACGGAGTACGCCGAGGCGACCGTGCGGTCCTTGGCGTTCTGATTGTAGTCGACGAAGACGCCGTGCCGCTCTTCCTTCCACCACTTGCTCGTGGCGAGCTTAGGGACGCGGCGCTCGACGTCGCGCGCCAGCGCCAGCGCCGCCCGGCGCACCGCGTCGAAGCCCCAGCGCCGCTCGATGCGCACCAGAACGTGCAGGCCGCGGCTGCCCGACGTCTTGGGCCAGCCGGTGAGCCCGACGTCTCGCAACACGGCGTCGACCACGTGCGCCACCTGACGGACCTGCGCCCACTTGACGCCGGGCACGGGATCGAGGTCCACGCGCAGCTCGTCGGGATGGTCCAGGTCCTCGGCGCGGACGGGATGGGGGTGCAGCTCGAGGCAGGCGAGGTTGGCGAGCCACGCCAGCGCGGCGGCGTCGCGCGGCACGACTTCTTCGGCGGTCCGGCCAGAGGGGAAGCGCAGCGTCACCACCTCGATCCACGCAGGCCGGGCCTCGGGTGCGCGCTTCTGGTAGAAGAACTCGCCCGTGATACCGTTGGGGTAGCGGACCAGGACGTTGGGCCGGCCGCCCGCCCCGCGCAGGGCGCCTTCGGCGACGGCGAGGTAGTACCGCACGAGGTCGAGCTTGGTGTATTTCGGCTTCGGGAACAGCACCTTGCCGGGATTCGAGATCGTGACCTCGCGGCCGTCCACGACGAGCCGCTCGTGCTCGTCGCCTGTCTCCCGGGCGGTCGCACCGCGGGGGCCGGCTATGCCTCGTCTGAGAGCAGGACTCACGACGGGTGAGGAGGCGCGGTGATGTAGGTGAGCTCGCGACCCTCGGCGGCACACCGCAGCATGAGGGCGCCACGGCTCATGTCGCCACGCCCGATGAACTCCTGGGGCACGTGCAGCCGGGCGCCCAGGACTTCGTTCAGCGGCTGGAGATACTTCGCAGTCGCGATACTGCCGAGCAGGACGGCTGCATCTCCGGGGTGCAATCGCTCGGCCAGGCAGGCGGCGTCGCGGCGCAACGGGTCAGTGTACCGGCGATCGCCCGGGTCCACCGGAACCTGCGCGATCGCCCGCAGCCCGTCGAGATCGATCATCGCACGCGGCGGACACAGGCCAAGGCCGGGCACGATGACCTGAATGCCCGAGCAGCCTTCCGGGGGATTGGCGAACGCTGCAGCGTACGCCAGCTTGCCGCGGAAATACAGCCCGCTCATGAAGGTGAAGACCTCGCCGATGTTCGCACCCTCGGTCGATCTCAGCCGCTGGGCCAGCGTCGAGCGAGCATTCTTCCGCAACAGAAAGCCGGCGCGCTTCCCGGAGCAATGGGCGGGCGAGAGCAGAAAGATCCGGTGGCTCGGCGACATTGAACCAGAGTACACGCGTCGGTCGCGCCGCGGTAGCTCTAGAATCGGGCCCGTTGCAGAGCCGCCGAGCCTCACCGGGCGCCGCCGGGTATTCCCGGCCACCAGTTCCAGCGACCCGCCAGGGCGAGCAGTGCCGGGCCGATGGCGACCCGCACCACCGTGGCGTCGAGCGCGACGCTCACCGCCAGCGCGAGCCCCAGAATTTGCATCACCAGGAAGTCCCCCAGCGTGAACGCCGCGAACACGACGACCATCACGGCCGCGGCGCTGGTGATGACGGGACCGGTCTGCGCGAGGCCCTCCACGATCGCCGCGCGCTCGTCCAGCCCGGAGCGCCGGGCCTCCGCCACGCGAGCCACCAAGAAGATCTCGTAGTCCATGCTGAGCCCGAACACGGTGCAGAAGACCAGCGTGGGGACGATGGTGAACACGGCGTCGAGCGGCGCCTCGAGGCCAAGGAGCGCCGCACCGACACCGTCCTGGAACACGAGCACGACCGCCCCGAAGCCAGCGGCTACCGAGAGCAAGTTGAGGCACACCGCCTTGAGCGGAACGAGCACCGACCGGAACCCAATGAACAACGCCGCCAGCGTACCGCCGAGCACCAGGGCGACGACCAACGGAAAGCGGCGGCGGACGGCGTCGTCGTAATCGGCGCGCAAGGCGGGCAGGCCGCCGACGCGCAGGCGGGCTCCGGGGAGCCCGGTGACGGCGTCGGCGGCGACGGCTCGCAGCTCGCGCACGAGGCCGACGAGGTCGCGCGCGTCGGCGCGCTCGCGCGGGACGACGTCGAACAGCACGGCCCGGCGATCCGCGGCCACGTACGAGCGGCGCACGTCCCCCGACAGGGTAAAGAATACAAGCCGCGACATCGGACGGTCGGCCTGGAACGACGTGAAGGACAGTGTTGCCGCAACGCGCGGGTCCCGGGCCAGGAGGGCACGGAGGCCTCGGGCGGCGCTCCATCCGTCGCGGCTCAACACATCCTGACGGCCGGGAAGCTCCAGGATGACGCGGACGGTTTGCGGCACCGCCCCCCGCCCCATCTTCTCCAAGTCACGGAGCGCGACGACCGACTCGAGGCGGCGCGGGAGCCACGCGTCACCGCGCGGCAGCCCTGTCTGTAGGCGCGTCGCCTGCCAGGCCAGCAGGACGAGCGGCACACCCGCCGCGATCAGCACTGCTACCGGGTGCCTCGTCACCCAGCGTCCCCACGCGCGCCACCGCGCGCCCGTTGCTTGGTGGGCGGGCCACAACCGGCCCCGCTCGATCCGCCGACCGAGCCAAGCGAGCAGCGCGGGGAGGAGCGTGACCCCGACGAGCATTGCGAACCCGGTCGCGAGCAGGCCACCCACCGCCACCGACCGCAGCTCGCCGAGCGGAACGGCGAGCAGCGCCGTGAAGCCCACCGCCACCGTCAGGCCCGAAAGAAGGATCGTGCGACCCGCGGATCGCACGGTCGCGGCGGCCGCCTGCACGGGGTCACTGGTGGCCGCGAGCGCCTCGCGGAACCGCGAGACGGAGAGGAGCGCGTAGTCGATCCCGAGACCCAGGCCGATCATGGATACGAAGCTCTGGAGCAGGATCGAGAGCGGCCACCGGGTCGCAAGCATTCCCGAGGCGCCGAGGGCGAGCACGATGACCAGCACGCCGCTCACCACGGGCGTACCGGCGGCCAGCAGGCTGCCGAATGCCAGGAGGAGAAGCGCCAGCGTGAGCGGCAGCGCTCGCTGCTCGGCCACACGCGCGCTTGCCCGGCTCGCCTGCCGCAAGTCGGCGTTGAGCACCGTCTCCCCAGTCCAGCGGAGCTCAAGTAGCGGGAAGCGCCCGACCAGGCGACGGGTGAGCGCGGCGGTGGCACTGCGGAGCTGCGGCACGATCGCGTCGGGCCGCCCGGCCGCCGGGTCGAGCCCCACCAGAACGAACGTTCCGCTGGAGTCGCGCCCCAGGAGCAGCGTGTCGCGCGCGTCCCGGTAGCCCCGCACCCCCGCGACGCCCGGCACGGCGACGACTGCTCCGACGACGCTGTCCACGAGCTCGCGCCCCGCCGGCGTGACGGGCGACCCGCCACCGCGGACCACGAGCAGCGCGTATTGCGCGAACGGCGCCCGAAACCGCGATGCCAGCTCCGCCTCAACGCGTGCTGACTCGCTCCCGTCCACGCGTGCCGCGGTCTCGAGCACACGCTCGACGCCTGTTGCGTGGGGAGCGAGCAGAGCCAGCGCGCCGGCCCAACAGACCAGGACCAGCCCACGCCGGCGCACGACGGCCTCCGCAGTACCCATACGCCAAATGTCGGGCCGCCCCATCAAGGCAGGGTCAAGGCGGCACCGCAGCTTGACCGGGGCTTGACCCCGGGCGTCGAGCTTCGTGCCATGAATTACGACGCTCCGCGCCGCGCCACGTCCGCCGACAACGCCGGGTTGCTCGCCCTGGCCGCGGCCTGCCCCATGCGGGCCGGGCTCACCCTGTGTGTGCGCCGGGAGCCGGATTTCTTCGCGCTGAACCGGCTCCAGGGCGACCGCTGGGACGTGGGTGTGGTGGATGATCGGACCGGCGTGATCGGCTGCGTCGCGACGGCCGAGCGCCTGGCCTACGTGAACGGCGCGCCCGCGCCCACCGCGTACGTCAGCGACCTCAAGGTTCACCCGGCATTCCGCGGGCGCCGCAACGAGACGGGCAGCGTGGCGGACGCGTTGACCGCATACGCCCGCGACACGCTCGGCGCCACCGATCCCCGCATGCTCGTGCTGATCACCGTGCTCGGAGGCAACGCCGCGATGGCACCGCGGCTTCCAGGTCCGCGCGGACTGCCACGGCTCAGCCGCTTCGCGACGATCCGCACCTTTGCGGTGCCCCTCTTCGTACTGCGCCGCCTCGGCGCCCCCCAGGACCTGTGTGTGCGGCCTGCAGAGGAGCGGGATCTCGACGAGATGGCCGCGCTGTGGCGTGGCGTCGCACCGCTGCGCCAGCTTGCGCCGGTGCTGAGGCCGGACGACTTCCGTCGTCTCTGCGCCGATGCCCCGGGTCTCTCGCTCTCGTCCTACTGGATCGCACGCCACACCTCCGGGCGCCTGGCCGGGTTCGTCGCGCTGTGGGACCAGCACCGGCTCAAGAACACGGTCGTGCAGCGGTATTCCCTGCGCGCTGCGCTGTTCCGTTGCGGCTTCAACCTGGCCGCCCCGCTCGTTGACGCACCACGGCTCCCTGCACCGGGCGCACCGCTTCGCTTCGTCAGTGCGTTTCAGGTCTGCGTGCCGGCGACCGAGCCCGGCGTACTGCGCGCCCTCCTGGTTGCCGGCGCGCGGGCAGCTGCGAGCTCACCGTACGCCTTCTGCACCATCGGGCTCGACATCGCGGATCCGCTGACGCGCGCGCTGACGGGCTGCTGGGCTCAAACGACTCTGGTGCACGCCTACGTCAGCGCGCCCGTGGGGGCCTATGACGGCGCGCCGCTGGGCGCGCTTCCCCTGCACTTCGAAACCGCGCTCGTGTGAAGCCACGCGCGCCCGTAGAGGACCTATGAACGCCGAGACGCTCGAGTTGCCGATCCGAGACACCCGCATCGCCGAACTGTCCGTGAAGCAGGTGCTGCCAACGCCCGCATGGTTCCTGGCGGCCCGCGGCGACGAGCTCCCCCGCGGCGCCCCGCTGGCACGTGCGGTGAACGGCGTGCCGGTGGTGCTGTACCGCGACTCGACCGGCCGCGTGGCCGCGCTCGAGGACCGCTGCCCTCACAAGAACGTGGCACTGTCGCTCGGCAGGGTGCGGGGCGACACGCTGCAATGCTGGTATCACGGCTGGCGCTTCAACCGGATCGGCGTGGTGGTGGACGTGCCCTGCCACTCGCCCACCGAGAAGATCCCGGCGTGCGCCGTGCGCGCCTTCCCGGCCGTGGAGCGCGACGAGTGGATCTGGGTGACGCTCGGGGCGGACGGCGCCCCGGCCGAGCCGCCGAGCTACCCGCGGGACGACGCCTACGGCTGGTTCGAACTGCAGAACGTCATCCACGCTCCGGTGGACTTGATCCTCGAGAACGGGCTCGACTGCAGTCACACCGGATTCGCGCACGAAGGGCTGTTCCGGTCCGCTCCCAGGGACGACATCCGGGCCCGCATCGAGGAGACCGCGACGGGCGTGCGCGTCGAAACCCTGGACGAGCACTCGGCTGGGGCCAAGGACGTGCGCTCCGTACTCGGGCGCAGGCAGCAGATCCGCCACGTCGACGAGGTCATCCTGCCCCACACGTTGCGCGTGGATTACTGGATCGGCGATCACGCGCACGTCGTCACCATTCTGGTCGCAACGCCCGAGGATGAATTCCGGACCCGCGTATACACGCGGATGGGAGTTCGCTACGGCTGGCTCACGCCGTTGGTGACGCGATACGTGCGGTGGGTCACGCAGAAGGTGGTGGCACAGGACATCGCGATCCTGAACAGCCAGGGCGAGCGCATCCGGCGGTACGGTCGTCGCGAGTTCCGCAACGTCACGGCAGACCTTCCCGCGGCATGGATGCAGCGCGCCTTCCGCGGGTTTCTCGACGGGCGCTACCCCAGCGGGCCGCTACGGACCCGCGAGATCACGTACAAGCTGTAAGGGAGGAGCGATGAATCGGAACGGCAGGCTGCGCGTGCGCGCGGTTCCCACACGGACTCTGGATCGGGCGTCCATGGACGCCATGTGGCGCCTGTACGAAGCGCACTATGACCACGTCGACCGCGTCACGTTCGACCACGATCTGGCGGAAAAGACGCTCGTGTTCCTCGGCAGCGACGCGGGGAGCGGCGAGGTCGTCGGGTTCTCGACAGCCCTGATCTACCGGCAGCGCCATGCCGGCCGCACTGTGGGCGTCTACTTCTCCGGAGACACGATCGTCCATCCCCGGTATTGGGGCCAGACGGCCCTGCACCGCTCGGTGATCGCCACGTTGCTCCGCTGGAAGGTGCGCCACCCGCTCACCCCGCTCTACTGGTATCTGATCTGCTCGGGCTACCGGACGTACTTGACGCTCGTCCGCAACTTTCCCGAGCACTGGCCGCACCACGAGCGGGTCACGCCGGCATGCGAGCGAGGCTTGATCGACGCCCTCTCGCACAGCCGCTACGGCGAGGCCTACGACGTCGAGCGGGGGGTGATCTCGTTCGGCGATCGGCAGCCCATGCTCAAGACCGTCGTGGCAACGCTCACCAACAGCGCATTGGGGTTGCCGGAGGTCAGGTTCTTTGCTCAGGTGAACCCCGGTCATGCCCGGGGTGACGAGCTGGCGATGATCGCGCGCGTCGACGCGCGGGCCGTCGGCGGAATGGCCATCAAGTGGCTGCGGCGCGCTCTCTCCCGCCCGAGCCGCCGTGCGCCCGTTCCCGTGGCCGGCTTCCCCCGGCCCACGATGTGACGAGGCTTCCCGTGCCCCCGGCGTTGGGGAGACTCGGCTTGCGGCTGTTGTGGGCGTGTCGCTATGGCCGGTTTCACGCCGCGCTCGCGCGACCGCAGGTCGCGCAGGCCAGGCTGCTCAAGGCGATCCTCGCGGCGGCGGCGCGCACGGAGTACGGCAGACAGTACGCCATAACCGGCCGCGAGTCGTACCGGGAGTTCCGGGAGCGCGTGCCGATCGTGGATTATGACGACCTGGCGCCGTGGATCGAGCGGCAGACGAGCCGTGGCGGGCCGGTCGTCACGCCGGAGCCGCCCCTCGTTTACGAGCAGACCTCGGGGAGCTCGGGAAGGCAAAAACTCATCCCCTACACGCGCTCGCTCCTCGCCTCGTTCAACGCGTGTTTCGTGATATGGGCGTACGACCTCCTCGCGCGCGGACCACGATTCGAGACCGGGCGCCTGTTCTTGAGCGCATCGCCCGCGTTCCGGCAGGAGCGCGTCACGCCTTCAGGCGTGCCGCTCGGCTTCGACGACGACAGCCAGTACCTCTCGCCCACAATCCGCCGCCTGCTGGGACCGGGGTTCGTGGCGCCGCCGGGGCTCAAGGCGGTGACAGACCCCACGGCCTACCGCCTGGCGCTGGCCACGGCCCTCGTCGCCGAAGCGCGGCTCGAGATAATCTCCGTGTGGAGCCCGACGTATCTCCTCGCCCTCCTCGACTTCATCACCGAGCATCGCGAGGCGATCGGTCGCGCGCTCGCTGGGGGCGACCTCGAGGCCGGCGGCCGACGCTTCACGTTCGCCCCCGCTCAGGCGGCCCGGCTACGGCTCCTCCGCGCGGATCCGATCCCGTGGGACCAGCTGTGGCCGGCCCTGAAGCTCCTCTCCTGCTGGACCGACGGCAGCTCGGGGCTATTCGTGGATTCGCTCTCCCGTCGTTTCCCGGGCGTTCTGCTCCAGGGGAAGGGTCTCCTGGCCACGGAAGCGCCCATCACCATTCCCCTGATCTACGCGCCGGCGCCGGTACCGCTCGTCGACGAGGTGTTCCTCGAGCTGGAGGACGAAGCGGGGTGCGTCACTCCTCTGCACGAGGTCGACGACGGGAGCGTCTACGGGGTGATCCTTACGCAATTGGGAGGGCTGCTGCGCTATCGGATGCACGACCGGGTCGTCGTGCAGGGCCGCGTGGAGCGTACGCCCTGCCTTCGCTTCATCGGGCGCGACAATCAGGTGAGCGACTTGGTGGGCGAGAAGGTTAACGAGGCGTTCGTTCGCGACGCCCTACGACGGGTGTTCGGGGACGCGGAGGCCTTCTCGTTCCTCGTCCCCGTGGCGGCCCACGGCGGGCCCCCGCACTACGCCTGCATCACCGACCATCCTGCGGGCGCCTCCCCCGCCCGTGCCAGCTGCCTCGAAGCAGAGCTGTCGCGGGCGTTTCATTACCGCCAGGCGCGGCTGCTCGGTCAGCTCGCTCCCGTCGGCCTCGTAGCCTGCGCCGCTGCGCGGGAGCGCTTCGAGCAGTACTTCCTCGGGCGCGGGCTGGTGTGGGGAGACATCAAGTACACCGCCCTCCTCGTGCGACCGACGCCCGGTGAGGTGGCCGCGGTCGGCCTCGTCGCCTAGCTCAACCGGGCGCTCCGCAGTGACGAACGGAACCCAGTCGATGTGACAAGGGGTTGAGATCGCGGCGCCGACTAAACCTGCGAGCTTGACCTGGCTGGAGCCATGGCGTACATCAAAGCGCCGATCCACACGCGGAGAGGGGCGATGACCAGGGCGATGACCGAAGAGAACGGGCACGGGCTCGTGGCGCAAGGCAAGGCGGAGCGCAAGGCGCAGCGCAAGGCGGAGCGGGCGGAGCGCCGGATGGAGAAGCGCCGGGATCGGCGCCTCGGCGAAGCCCTCGAGCCGCTGTCCATCCGCGAGCGCATTCGCAACCAGTGGGAGATCCTGGGCCTGGAGCGGCGGTTTGCGGAGGACGTGGATCGCAGCGTGCGCTACGCGCTGATCGTCTTCGGCGTGACCAACACGGCGGCCGTGCTGGTCCTGGCCCGCGCCAACGTGCTGGGCGCCGGGCCGGGCCTGGCCATCTGGGGCGTCCGGCTGCTCGTGGGGCTGTACGCGTTGCTGGTGCTCAATACGCTGCGCGAAGCGCTGCATTCGCTCCATCCGCCGCTCTCCGCGATGCCGTTCGCGGGCATCGCAAGAGCCGCACGCCCGCTCGACGACTCCGAGCCGCCGCTCTCACTCAGCATCCTGCCGATCGGCGCGAGCCGCCCGAGTGAGGAGGACTACCATCGGGGATGGCAAGAGATCAGCGGAGAAGAGCTCAGCCGGCAGCTGAGCGCGGCGTCGCTCTTCTTCGGCGGTCTCGGTGAAAGCAAGAACGCCGCGCTTCGCAAACTGTATGCAGGCGTCACCCTGTCGCTGCTCGTGACGGCGGTCGTCATCATCGCCGTCCTCGTCACGTCGGGGCTCTGAGCATGTCGCTGCGGCATCACAGCGCGCTCCGCGAGGGCGTGATCCTCGGCGCGGTGGTTGGCACCGGTATTTGGGTGTGGATCGCGCTGGTCGACGCCATCGTGGGGGAGCCGTTTCGCACGTTTTTCGTCCTCGGGGGCGTGGCGCGCTTCACCACGCTGCACTACGTGCTGTGCCTGGCGTACGGGGTAGTCGCCGTTAGCGTCGCGCATGCGGCGCAGCGAGAGGCCACCTTGATCGTCGGCGCGGCGTTCGCGTTTTTCCTGCTCGAGCTCGGGTTCGTGATGGTATCGGCGATCCTGTCGCACGTCGGTCTCGGCGGGCTCGCCTGGGCCCGAATCCTGGGCGGGAACGCCGTGGGGGTCGCGCTCACGTTCCTGATCCTGTGGCGACGACATCCACTCGCCCAGGAGTTCCGGGATGGGACGGCCGAAGGGGAGGAGTGAGGATCTTCGTCGCCGTGGGCCGGCTTCGACTCTGGCTCCCCACCGCCGCGCTCGTCATGTCCGGGTGTGGCGGTCCGTTCCCGCAGTCCACGCTCCTCCCCCGCTCCGACTTCGCGCGAGCTACCGACGTCCTCTTCACCGACATCTTCTGGTGGGCAGCCGGCGTGTTCCTCGTCGTCGAGACGCTGCTCGTCGTCACGCTGATCCGCTTCCGCCACCGTGAGGGGCGCGCCGCTCCCAAGCCGACGCATGGCCATACGCTCCTGGAGATCGCCTGGACCCTGGCCCCGGCGGCCATCCTCGTTTTCGTGGCCGTGCCGACGGTGCGTACGATCTTCGCGACCTCCGGAGAGGCCCCCGCCGACGCCCTCAAAGTGGATGTGATCGGCCACCAGTGGTGGTGGGAACTCCGCTACCCGGACCTCGCGCTCGTCACCGCGAACGAGCTGCACGTCCCGCTCGGCAGGGCGGTGCAGCTATCCATCACCTCGGCCGACGTGATCCACGCGTTCTGGGCGCCGCCGCTGGGCGGCAAGCGGGACGCCATCCCCGGCCACGTGAACCAGATTGCCTTTCGCGCCGACCGCGTCGGCGACTACGGGGGTCAATGCGCCGAGTTCTGCGGCGCCTCCCACGCGAACATGCGACTCCGGGTCGTCGTCGACTCGGACTCGGGATTCGGGCGCTGGGCCACCGAGCAGCTGGAGGGGCCGGCCGCCCCGGCTCCGGGAACGATCGCCGAGCGTGGCAAGGCCGTGTACGCGCGCAGCGCCTGTATCGGCTGCCATACGATCCAGGGTGTCTCGCCCGGCGTCATCGGGCCGAACCTCACGCACGTCGGCAGCCGGACGACCATCGCGAGCGGGCTCTTCCCCAATGACTCGGCGCACCTGGCGAGCTGGATCGCCGACGCGCCCGCACTCAAGCCCGGCGCGCTCATGATGCGCATGAAGCCGCCGCTCTCGGACGCCGACATCGCGGCGATCGTCGCCTATCTCGAGAGCCTGAAATGAGCGACGCCCGGGGACTCGCGAGCTGGCTCACGACCACCGATCACAAGCGGATCGGCTTGCTGTACTTCTGGACGGCGCTCGCGTTCTTCCTGATCGGCGGCATCGAGGCGCTGTTCATCCGGGCGCAGCTGGCGCAGCCGAACGGCCGGCTGGTGAGCGCCGAGACGTACAACCAGCTGTTCACCATGCACGGGACGACCATGATCTTTCTCGCGCTGATGCCGCTCGGCGCGAGCTTCTTCAATTACATGGTGCCGCTCCAGATCGGCGCACGCGACGTGGCGTTCCCGCGGCTCAACGCCTTCAGCTACTGGGTGTTCCTGTTCGGCGGGCTGTTCCTCAACGCCAGCTGGTTCGTGGGACCGCTGTTCCACGCCGGGATCCTGAACGTCGCCCCCAACGGGGGCTGGTTCGGCTACGCCAACCTGACGGAGCGGCAGTACTCGCCGGGACCGAACATCGACTTCTGGGTGCTGGGCCTCCAGATACTCGGTATCTCGTCGCTCGCGGCCGGGTTCAATTTCATCGTGACCATCCTGAACATGCGGGCGCCTGGGATGAAGATGATGCGGTTACCCGTGTTCACCTGGATGACGCTCGTCACCCAGTTCCTGATCATCACGGCGTTTCCCGTCATCACGGTCGGGCTCGCGTTCCTGATATTCGACCGCTTCTTCGGCACGCACTTCTACGTGCGCGAAGCCGGCGCCACGCCGATCCTGTGGCAGCACCTGTTCTGGCTGTTCGGCCATCCGGAGGTGTACATCCTCATCCTGCCGGCGATGGGGGTGGTGTCGGACGTGTTGCCCACGTTCTCCCGGAAGCCGCTGTTCGGCTACCCGGTGGTCGTTTACTCGGGCGTCTTGATCGGCCTCATGAGCTGGGGCGTGTGGAGCCACCACATGTTCGCCGTCGGCCTCGGTCCGATCGCCGACTCGGTGTTCGCCGCGACCACGATGCTGATCGCCGTGCCGACCGGCGTGAAGATCTTCAACTGGATCGCGACGCTGTGGGGTGGAGACATCCGCGGCACCACCGCGCTGCACTTCGCCGTCGGGTTCATCGCGATGTTCATCATCGGTGGCCTCTCGGGCGTCACCCACGCGTCGCCGCCCACGGATCTGCAGCAGACGGACAGCTACTACGTGGTGGCGCACATCCACTACGTGTTCTTCGGAGGCACGATCTTCGGCCTGTTCGCCGGCATCTATTACTGGTGGCCCAAGATGACGGGCCGGTTGCTCGACGAGACGCTCGGCAAGACTCACTTCTGGCTGCAATTCATCGGCATGAACCTCGCGTTCTTCCCGATGCATCTGATCGGCCTGCTCGGCATGCCGCGCCGCGTCTACACGTACGCGCCGGAGCTCGGTGTGGGTTCGCTCAATCTGGTGTCGACCCTCGGCGCGTTCCTGATCGCGCTGTCGATCCTGATCTTCCTCGTCAACCTGTGGCGCACCCGGACGCGCGGCCGGCCGGCCCCGAACGATCCGTGGGGCGGCGCGACCCTCGAGTGGAGCATCCCGTCGCCGCCACCGGTCTACAACTTCTCGGTGATCCCGACGATCACGAGCCGCCTGCCGCGCTGGACCACCGAGCGCCACGGACCCATGCGGGATCCGCCCGCCACGCCGCCGGAGCCGATCCACGTACCGGGAGGATCGTGGTGGCCCCTGATCGCGGCGTTCGGCCTGCCGGTCCTCGCGCTGGCGCCGCTCACGCACACCCTGTGGGTCGCGTTCGCGGGCGCCGCCCTCTTGCTCCTCGGTGTGTACCGCTGGGCGTTCGAGCCCTTCGAGGTCTGAGCCATGACGCACGCCAGCGCGACGCAGCACCACACCAGCATGGGGCTCGACAACCGCAAGATGGCCTTCTGGGCCTTTATCGGCTCGGAGTGCCTGCTGTTCGGCTCACTGATCTCGACCTACCTCGTCTACAAGGGAAGGAGCGTCGTCGGGCCGTACCCCAACCAAATCCTGAACATCCCCTTCACGTCGGTGAGCACGTTCGATCTGCTGATGTCGAGCCTCATGATGGTGCTCGCGCTCGCGGCGGTGCAGCGCGGCGACATGAAGTGGGGGAAGATCTGGTTGTTCTCGACGGCCCTGCTCGGGCTCGTGTTCCTCGGCGGGCAGGTGATCGAGTTCAGCGAATTCGTGAATAAGGGGCTCACGATCTCGACCAACCTGTTCGGCTGTACGTTCTTCGTGCTCACCGGGACGCACGGCGCGCACGTCACGGTGGGAGTGCTGTGGCTCCTCACGTTGTGGGTACGCGCCCTGCAAGGGAAGCTCGGGCCCGCCAACGCCATGACGGTCGAGATCACGGGCCTCTACTGGCATTTCGTGGATGTGGTGTGGATCGTGATTTTCACGGTGGTCTACCTTATTCAGTAGACGCACAGGCAACAGACGCACAGACGCAAAAGCCTAGACGCACAGACGCACAGACGCGCAGGGGAGAATAGAGCACAGATGACCGAGACGAGCCATACCGAGGAGCACCAGCATCCCACGGCGGACGTCTATCTGCGCGTCGGGGCGGTCCTCGTGATCCTCACCGTGCTCGAGGTGGGTGTATTCTACGTGCCGGCCTTTCACACGGTGCTCGTGCCGGTGCTGCTCGTGCTCTCGGCGACCAAGTTCGCGCTCGTGGTGATGTTCTACATGCACCTGAAGGCTGACAGCAAGTTCTTCACGTTCCTGTTCGGCGTTCCCCTCCTGCTCGCGGTCGGCGTGATGGTGGCTCTGCTGTTCCTCTTCTTCGGTGCGCTCACGCTCAGGGGTGCTGCGGGATGACGCTCCCCGCGCCTGCCCCGCCGCCGTGGCAGCGGTGGGACCTGCATCCGAGCGTGATCATCGGGCTCGCCCTGCTGGGCGGGCTCTATGTGTCTTGGGGAGGACTTCACGCGCCGCGCCGCCGCGTGGCGTCGTTCGCCGGCGCGCTGGCGGTGCTGGGCCTCGCGCTCAACGGTCCGCTCCACAACCTCTCGGACTCTTATCTCTTCAGCGCCCATATGGCGCAGCACCTCCTGCTTACCCTGGTGTTCCCGCCGCTCCTGCTCTATGGAACGCCCGCGGCGGTGGTGCGGCCGCTCCTTCGGCCACCGTGGGTGCTCCGGCTCGCGCACTGGGCCACGCGTCCCCTCGTCGCCGGCGCGCTCTTTTCGGTGCCGATCACCCTATGGCACTTCCCGCAATTCTATCAGGCGGCGCTCGAGTACCATCCGCTGCACATCGTGCAGCACCTGGTGTTCATCGCCACGGCGGTGATCATGTGGTGGCCGATCCTTTCGCCGGTGCCGGAGCTGCCCCGTGCGAGCTACCTGACGCAGCTCCTCTACCTGTTCGTCCTCGGGCTTCCGATGTCGCTGGCGGGCGCGCTGATCACGCTCGCGGACGGCGTGCTGTACCCGTTCTACTCGACAGCGCCGCGGGTGTGGGGCCTTATGCCAATGGCTGATCAGCAGCTCGGCGGCCTGTTGATGTGGGTCGTGGGGACGATCTACCTGTGGATGACGGCGACCGTGGTGTGGTTCCGCTGGAGCGCGCGGGAAGAAGCCGGCGATGTGGAGCGGGCGGTGCCGCTGGAGGCGTACGAGTGACCCGATTCCGCCTTGTTTACAACGCCACGAAATGCGTCACGCGCTCGCGGCCGGCGTAGAAGGAGCGAAGCGCGTCCTCCACCTCGCGGTCCGATTGGGTCGTGCGACCGTGTTGCCGCAGATGCTCCGCCCACGTTTCGACCAGGTAACACTCGACGCACCGATGCGGGTTCGCCGAGTCCACAAACAGCTCCCAGAACACGGCTCCGTCGCGCCGGCGAATCGGTCTCACCAGACGGCGCAGCGCGGTGGCAAACGCCGCGCGCTTTGCAGGCTCGAGTGTGTATTCGACCGTAACGAGCACTGGTCCCGCCTCGGGGTCCAGCGCTTCCGCCACGACCGGATCCTGCCAGATCTGCGATCGGTCCAAATGGAGTGCCTCGGCGGCGGCGAGGCGAAAGCGCGGGATCAGGCCGAGACCCACGAGCAGGCCACCACCGGCCGCCGTGAGAGCCATTTTGATGCCGAGCTCGTTGGCGACCACCCCCCACAGCAACGCGCCAACCGCTAGAGACCCGAACAACGTCAGCGTCGATACCGCGAGCGCGCGACCCCGTACCCATTCCGCCGCCCCGCGCTGGGCCGCCAGAATCAGGCTCGACACCACGACCAGCCAGCCCGCGCCGGCGATGACCATCGCGCCGAGCAACAGACCAAAGTTGGTCACCCACGCCAGCGCGAGACACCCGAAGGCGAACACCGCGGTGGCGAGCGCCGTGATCGCGTCGGTCGACCACCGCCTGCGCCAGCCGGGCAAGAGCGCGGCGCCGAGCAGCCCTCCCAGGCCGAGGCAGCCCACGAGGGCACCATACGAGATGGCGCCGCGCCCCAACACGATCTTCGCGACGAGCGGAAGCAGTGCCCAGAGCGCGCTGGCGAACAGCACGAAGGCTGCCGTGCGAACGATGACCGTCCGCAGCGCCGGGGTGTAGCGCACATACCGGATGCCGGCGCGCACCGCTGACGCCATGCGCTCGGCCGGCAGCGTTGCCCGGCGCGATTCGCGCCGCCACCGCCACAGAACCACGAACACTCCCACCACCGACGCGGCATTGATGAGAAACACCGGTCCGGGTCCGCCCGCGACAATGATCACGCCGGCGATCGCCGGTCCGACGGCACGGGCGACGTTGATCGCGACGGTTCCCAGCCCCACGCTCGCCGGCAGCTCCTCCCGCGGCACGACCTCGGGAATCATCGCCTGCCACGCGGGGATGTCGACCGCGCTACCCGCGCCGATGGCGAGCGTGATCGCGAGGAGCATCCACGGTTGCACCAAACCGGTAACCGTCAGCACGCCCAGCAGCGCCGCCATCAGGAACAACCACACCTGGGCGACGAGCAAGACGCGTCGCCGGTCCATGATATCGGCCAGGGCACCCCCGGGAAGGGCGAGAAGGAACAGCGGCATGGTAGTAGCAGCCTGCACCAGCGAGACCATCAGCGGTGAGGGGGCGAGCAACGTCATCAACCAGGCGGCCGCTGAGTCATGCATCCACGTGCCGACGCTCGACACGACATCCGAGATCCACAGCGCGCGGAACAACGGCCGTCGCAATGGGCTCCAGGCAGTTATCGGAGTCGCCGTCATCGCGGGTGTTCCCTCATATCGCTCCCTGTTGTGGAGTCACGAACCATAACCACTCCATGGCCACAAAAAGATTACTTTCCCGTCACGCCAACTACCTTCTACGGGAGTTCAGCCATGCGAGAATTTGCTTCGGTCGCCATCAGCGTGTGGCTTCTGGCGGCCCCTGCCCCTGCCCCCGCCCAAGTTCCGCCCTTCCCGGCCGGCTTCAAGACCCAAACGATCTCCACGAACGGGGCGGAGATCTTCGTGCGAGTGGGCGGCCACGGGCCCGCGGTGGTGCTGCTCCATGGCTATGGGGAGACAGGCGACATGTGGGCGCCGCTCGCCGCCCGGCTGGCGCCCGACCACACGGTGATCGTGCCGGATCTGCGCGGGATGGGCCTCTCCTCCCATCCGGCCGGCGGTTACGACAAGAAGACCCAAGCCGGCGACATCGGCGGTGTTCTCCACGCGCTCAAGGTCGACAAGGTCGAGCTCGTCACCCACGACATCGGCAACATGGTCGGCTACGCCTTCGCGGCGGAACAGCCCGAGCGCGTGACGAAATTCGCCCTCCTGGATGCGCCGCTCCCGGGCGTGGGCCCCTGGGACGAGATCCTGAAGAGCCCGTTGTTGTGGCACTTCCGGTTCGGCGGCCCGGATATGGAGCGACTGGTCAAAGGGCGCGAGCGGATCTACCTGGACCGCTTCTGGAACGAGTTCTCGGCCGATCCGAAGCGCTTCGACGAAGCCTCACGCCGGCACTACGCGAGGCTCTATGCCCTGCCGGGGGCGATGCACTCCGGCTTCGAGCAGTTCAAGGCGTTCGATCGGGACGTCATCGACAACAGGGCGTTTCTGGCTAAGGGCATGCTACCGATGCCGGTGCTGGCCGTGGGCGGTGAGAAGTCGTTCGGGCCGATGATGGCGGTCGTCATGCGCGCTGCCGCCAGCAATGTCCAGGAGGTTGTCATTCCCCACGCCGGGCACTGGTTGATGGAGGAAAATCCGGCGGCCACCGTCTCGGTCGTCGCCGACTTCCTGCGATGACTCCGTTCTGAGGCTAGGCCTCGAGCGTCACGCGGTGACCGCTTCCGTGCGCATCGGCATCGACCTCGGCGGAACGAAGATCGAAGCAGTCGCCCTGTCCCCTGCGGGTGAGGAGATCGCCCGCCGACGCGTGACTACGCCACATGATTACGCGGCGTCGCTCGACGCCATCGCGGGGCTGGTGCGGGAGCTGGACCGCGCGGCCGACGACACGGGCACGGTGGGCGTCGGCATCCCGGGGACGGTCGTGCCCCAAACGGGGCTCGTGAAGAACGCCAACTCCGTCTGGCTCAACGGTCGGCCGCTGGGACGCGATCTCGAGGAGCGGCTCGACCGCCCGGTGCGGCTCATGAACGATGCGAACTGCTTCGCGCTCTCCGAGGCCACCGACGGCGCGGCCGCGGGCGCCGACGTCGTGTTCGGCATCATCCTCGGCACGGGCGTCGGAGGTGGGATCGTCGTGGACGGCCGATGCCTGTCGGGCGCGAACCTCATCGCGGGTGAGTGGGGGCACAATCCCCTTCCCTGGCTCGGGGCCGACGAGTCGCCCGGTCCGCCCTGTTACTGCGGAAAGCGTGGCTGCGTCGAGACCTGGCTCTCCGGGCCCGCGCTCGAGCGCGACCACGCCGAGCATACCGGACTGACGCTGCCCGCCCGCGAGATCGCACGCGCCGCGGTGGACGGCGACCCGGGCGCGGCAGCCACGCTGGCCCGGTACCACGACCGTCTCGGCCGCGCCCTGGCGTCGCTCATCAACGTGCTCGACCCCGACGTCGTGGTACTGGGCGGCGGCATGTCGAACATCGCCGGCCTGCCGGAAGCGGCGTACGCGGCGGTCCCACGCTACTTGTTCGCGGCGGGCGCGAGTGCCGTTCCGGTTGCCACCCGGGTCGTTCGTGCCGCTCACGGTGACTCGAGCGGCGTACGAGGGGCAGCGTGGCTCTGGCCGGCGAGCGCGTGAATGAGGCGGCCGGCTATGGCGGTCGCCCGGCCGAGGCGTATATCTCAGCACCGGTACGATGACTTCGCCCATCGTCATCTCATGGAGAGTGATTCATGGCGACCCTGAACATCAACGGACGCGACGTGACGGTCGACGTCCCGACGGACATGCCGATCCTGTGGGTGCTGCGTGATGTCGTCGGCCTGACCGGCACCAAGTTCGGCTGCGGGATGGCGCTCTGCGGGGCGTGTACGGTGCACCTCGACGGACAGCCGATCCGCTCGTGCGTCACGCCGGTGGCGGCGGCCACCGGGAAAAAGATCACCACCATCGAGGCCATCGGGGATACGCCGGCCGGCAAGAAGGTGCAGCGGGCGTGGCTGGACCTCGAGGTGGTCCAGTGCGGCTACTGCCAGTCGGGCCAGATCATGTCGGCGTCGGCGCTGCTCGCGAAGAACGCCCATCCCAGCGACGCCGACATCGACGGGGCGATGTCCGGCAACATCTGCCGCTGCGGGACCTACCCTCGCATCCGTGCCGCCATCAAGCAGGCCGCGAAAGGAGCCTGACCATGAACACCGTATCGCGCCGCGACTTCGTGGTGGTGCTCACCAGCGCTGGGGGTGGGCTGCTGCTCGGCTGCCGGATGGGTGAGCGGTCGGGTACGGCAACCGCCGCCGCCGCCGCCGCGCCGCCGCCCGCCTTCGCCCCCAACGCCTTCATTCGCGTCGGCACTGACGGCCGGGTCACCCTGATCATGAATCAGGTCGAAATGGGACAGGGGACGTACACGTCGATGCCGATGCTCTTGGCGGAAGAGCTCGAGGTCGGTCTGGACCAGGTTCAGCTCGAGCACGCGCCGCCCGACGACAAGCTGTACGCCAACCCGTTATTCGGCGATCAGGAAACCGGCGGCTCGTCGTCGGTGCGCGCGTTCTACGAGCCGCTCCGGCGCGCGGGAGCGACCGCGCGGAGCATGCTCGTCGCCGCCGCCGCCCAGACGTGGGACGTCGACCCCGCGTCGTGCCGGGCCAAGCGGGGCGTCGTGACCCACGGGCCGACCGGCCGTACGCTCACGTATGGCGCGCTGGCCGAAAAAGCGGCCAAACTGCCGGTGCCTGACAAGGTGCCGCTCAAGGATCCGAAGGACTTCACCCTGATCGGCACGCCCGCCAAGCGGCTGGACACGCCGGACAAGGTGAACGGCAAGGCCCAGTTCGGCATCGACGTGCGGCTGCCGGGAATGAAGATTGCCACCGTCGCCGCGAGCCCTGTCCTGGGCGGCAAGGTCGCGGGACTGGACGAAGCCAAGGCGATGGCCATCCCGGGCGTGCGCCAGGTCGTCAACCTGGGTGACGTGGTCGCCGTGGCGGCCGACCACATGTGGGCGGCGAAGCAGGGACTCGCGGCGCTCGCCATCCGGTGGGACGACGGGCCCAACGCCAGTGCGAGCACTGCCGACGTTGTGCAGGGCCTCGATGCGGCGTCGCAGCAGCCCGGTGTGGTCGCACGGAAGGAAGGCGACGCCGCCGCAGCCCTCGCCGGCGCGGCGCAGAAAATCGACGCGGTGTATCAGGTCCCCTTCCTGGCCCACGCCACGCTCGAGCCGATGAACTGCACCGTCCACGTGCGGAAGGACAGCTGCGAGGTGTGGACCGGCTCGCAGACGCTGAGCCGAGCGCAGGCGACAGCGGCCCGAGTGACGGGCCTCCCGCTCGAGAAGGTGGTGGTGCACAACCATTTCCTGGGCGGCGGGTTCGGCCGGCGCCTCGAATATGACTGGGTAACGCAGGCCGTACGCATTGGGCAGCAGGTGGAGGGACCTGTGAAGGTGGTGTGGACGCGCGAAGAGGACATGCAGCACGAGTATTATCGCCCCTACTACTACGACCGCGTAGCCGCCGGGCTCGATGCCCGCGGCAAGCCGGTCGCGTGGACCCATCGGATCGTGGGCCCGGCGATCCTCGCGCGCTATCTGCCGCCCGCGTTCAGGAACGGCATCGACCCCGACGGAGTGGACGCCGCGGTACAGCTCTTGTATGACATCCCGGCGATTCAGGTCGAATTCGTTCGACACGAGGAGCCGGTTCTCAACACCACCTTCTGGCGCGGGGTTGGGCCCACCCACAACGTGTTCGTGATCGAGAGCTTCATCGATGAGCTCGCCGCGGCGGCCAAGGCCGATCCCGTCGCGTACCGGCGGACTCTCCTGAGCAAGGCGCCGCGAGCCCGCGCGGTGCTCGATCTCGCCGCGAACGCAGCCGGCTGGGGACGACCGCTACCCGCCGGGCGCGGCCGCGGCGTGGCCCTCCTCTTTAGCGGGTGGGGCAGCTACCTGGCGGAGGTTGCCGAGGTTGAGGTGTCCAAGGCAGGCGAGCTGCGCGTGCACCGGATCGTCGTCGCGGTCGACTGCGGCACCGTGATCAACCCGGACACCGTGAAGGCACAGATCGAGGGCGGCGTCAATTTCGGCATCAGCGGAGCCCTGTGGGGCGAGATCACGCTCAAGAACGGCCGGGTCGAGCAGTCCAATTTCAACAACTATAGGGTGCTACGGATGAACGAGGCGCCCCCGATCGAGGTCCACCTGGTACGGAGCCTCGAGGCACCGGGCGGGATCGGCGAGCCGGGCACCTCGATTACCGGCCCGGCGCTGGCCAACGCGGTCTTCGCAGCGACCGGAAAGCGGATCAGGAGGCTGCCCCTGGTATCCGCGCTCAAGGCATGATCGCGATCATGAACGCCCCACCGCCGCTTCCGTCCTGGCCCACAGCTCCTTCGCCAGCGCCTCATCTTCCGCCAGCGGACTGGGGCTCACCTCGCGGCGGCGGTCGTAATACCGCCCGGTGGTCGTCGCGAGCTCGGGGGCGGTGGCGCAGTACAGCGGGGTCTCGGCACCCTCTTCATTCGAGAGCATGAAGAGCTTCCCGAACCACTGCAGGGGCCGCGGTAGCGCACGCCAGATGTTGGACGCCACCGCCCCAGGGTGGAGTGCGTAGGTCGTCACCCTGGTCCCCGCGAGGCGACGCGCCAGCTCTTTCGCGTGCAGTACGTTCATGAGCTTGGTGACGGTGTAATCGGCGAACCCGCTGCGCTTCGGCGCCGCCCGGCGCTCGAGCACGGACCAGTCGATCCGCTTGACCATCATGTGGGCGCCGCTCGCCACATTGACGACCCGCCCTTGCGGCGCCTCCCGCACCCTCGGCAGGAGGAGGCTCGTGAGCAGGAAGGGCCCGATGTGGTTGGTCGCGTAGGTCAGGTCGAAGCCGTCCTTGGTGAGGGCGCGCGTCCCCGCGATGCCGGCATTGTTGACCAGGACGTCGATCGGCTGGCCGGACGCGAGAAACGCCTGGGCGGCGCGCCGCACCGAGCCGAGATCCGATACATCGAGGGACACCCATTGCGCCCGCACGGCCGGGTAGCGGCTTTGGATCCCGGTCAGGACGGGTCGGGTCCGCTCCTCGGAGCGCGTCGCGAGCACGACCCGGCCGCCCCGCGCCGCGAGGGCCTCGACCAACGCACGGCCGATGCCGGAGTTCGCTCCGGTGACGAAGAAGGTCCGCCCTTCAAGATCCGTGGCATTCTCCTGGTGAAACAACCCTTTTTGAAGTTACGTCATCTAACCGAGCAACCTCCACTGGGCCGTTCATGCTCCTTGGCTTGCCGTTCCTCGCCGCCGTCACGCTCGCCAGCCAGGTCCCGGACCCGGGATCGCCGCGCCACCCACCCGACCCGGCGCCACCCCCGACCAGCGTCGCCGCCACGCGCGCGGCTCAGCCACCCGTCATCGACGGGCGCGACGACGATGTTGTGTGGCGCGAGGCCCAGCCGATCGTCGGCTTCCAGGAATGGCGGCCCAGCGAGGGCGGACCGCCCAAGCTCCCGACCGAAGCGAAGATCGCCTACGACGCAGGCGCCCTGTACGTGTTCGTCCGCGCCTTCGATCCGCACCCCGACAGCATCATCACGGTGCTCGCCCGGCGCGACTACTTCACGCCCTCCGACATGATCTGGCTGTTCCTCGATTCGTATCATGATCGCCGAACCGGGTATGAATTCGGGGTGAACCCCTCGGGCGTGAAGCTCGACGCGCAGGTCTACAACGACGGCAACGAAGACTTCGCCTGGGACGCGGTGTGGGACGTGGCGACCCGCGTCGATTCGCTGGGCTGGACCGCCGAGTTCCGCATCCCGCTGTCGCAGCTGCGCTACGGGCCGCAAAAGCACCACACATTCGGCCTCACCGTCGATCGCGATCTGTACCGCTACTCTCAGCGCGTGAGCTGGCCCCTGTTCCGCCAATCGAAGGCGGGGTTCGTATCGCAGTTCGGCGAGATCAGCGGGCTGGACGACCTCGAGGCGCCGCGCCGGCTCGAAGCGGCTCCCTACGTGGTGACCAAGAACGTGTCGGAGTTCACCAGTACGGGAATCGGCCGCACGCAGGACGTGGCAGCGGGTGGCGACGTGAAGTACCGCGTCACGCCCAACTTCACGCTCGACGCCACGGTCAATCCGGACTTCGGCCAGGTCGAGGCTGATCCCGGTGTGCTCAACCTCTCGGCGTTCGAGACGTTTTTCAGGGAGCAGCGGCCGTTCTTCGTCCAGGGCGCGGGGACGTTTCGCTTCGACTTGAACTGCACCGCGGTGAACGACTGCAACACCGGCGAGGGTCTGGTCTACTCCCGGCGTATCGGACGGGCGCCCGAGCTGGCGGGCACCTACTCCGATACCACCTCGCCTGCCTTCACGCGGATCCTCGGCGCCGGCAAGCTCACGGGACGGCTCCCGGGCGGGATGACGATCGGGGTGCTCGACGCCGTGACCCAGCACGTGACGGGCGTGGGCGGCGTGACGATCGAGCCGACCACCAACTACGGCGTGGTGCGTCTGCGGCAGGACGTGCGCGGCGGCGAGACCAGCGTGGGCGGCATCGTCACCGCCGTGAATCGCGACAACGACTCCTTTACCTCACCGTACCTGCGCCGGAGGGCCTATGTGGGCGGCGCGGACTTCCGGCATCGCTTTCCGGGCGGCCGCTTCGAGCTGTGGGGCTCGCTCGACCTGAGCCGGGTGGCGGGGAGCGCCCAGGCCATCGCCGCGACGCAACGCGACGCGGTGCATTACTACCAGCGGCCCGACGTGGGGCTCCCCTACGACACGACGCGCACGTCGCTCTCGGGGGACGCCGAGGAGCTGCAGTTCGGCAAGGTGGGGGGCACGCATCTGCTGGGCCAGACGAGCTACCAGCGGCGCTCTGCCGGCTTCGAAGTCAACGACCTGGGCTACCTGCAGCGCGCCGACCAGCAGTCCTGGAGCACGTGGGTAGGATACTTCGACCGTCACACGCGCCGCCTGTACCAGCGGTTTCAATGGAACTTCAACTGGTGGCAGTACTGGACCACCGCGGGCCTGCCCGAGGAGCGGGCGTTCAATACCAACACGCACACGACATTCAACAATACATGGTCGTTCCACACCGGCTTTACGCTGGGCCAGCTGGGCGGGACCTACTGCTACGACTGCGCGCGGGGCGGTCCGGCGATTCGGCAGGACTCGTACTTCGCGCCCTGGGCCGGCCTGAACGGCGACGACCGCAAGGCGATCGTGCCGTACTTCTGGGTCAATTACTGGCGTGGCGACGGCGGGCGGTCACACAGCATCAATCTCATGCCGGAGGTCGACTTCAAGCTGGCGTCGCGCGTCACGGCCGCGTTCATCCCCAACTACACGCGCAAGACAAACGACATCCAGCCGCGCGATCCTGTCACCGATGCGCAGGGCAGGGTGATACACTCGGTCTTCTCCCATCTGGAGCAGAAGCAGCTCGGGGTGACGGTCCGCGTCACCTACCCGTTCAGTGCGAACATGTCGCTCCAGGTGTATGCGCAGCCGTTCGTCTCGAAGGGGACCTACAGCAACCTGCGGGAGCTGTCGGCGACGCCGCGCGCGGCGGACTATGCGAGCCGCTATCAGCCGTATTTCGACCCGACCCTGTCGACCGGCTTCAACTACAAGCAGTTCCGCTCGAACGTGGTGTTCCGGTGGGAGTACCGGCCGGGGTCGACCCTGTTCGTGGTGTGGAGCCAGGGGCGCACGCAGTCGGCCGACGCCGAGGGCCCACGCGGCCTCGGCGGCAACCTCCGCGATCTGTTCGACCTCCGGCCCGACAACGGCTTCCTGGTGAAACTGTCGTACTGGATCAACCGATAGCCCCCCACGGCGCGATCACTACCTAGGCTGGCCTCGAGGCCTTTCCGCCCTCGCACGTTTCCATCCGCAGCTCGAGGAACTGCCGCTCCACGGCGTTGCGCGCCAGCCCGAGCGCCGTCCGGAAGTGCTCGCGCGCAGCCCCGCTTCTGCCGCGGCGCAGCTCCAGCTCGCCGAGCGCCGCGTGGTAGAACGGATAGGTGGCGAGACGATGACCGTCGGTGATTGCGCTGATCTCCTCGAGCCCGCGCTCGGGACCGTCGCGCTGCGCGACGGCGATGGCGCGGTTGAGTGCCACGACCGGAGAGGGCCGAATGGTCATGAGCGTGTCGTAGAGCGACACGATCTGTGTCCAATTGGTGTCTGCTACGCGCGGCGCGGACGCGTGCA
>QHUK01000063.1 GCA_003222085.1 Gemmatimonadota bacterium | reverse complement strand
ATGTTCGAGCGGGCGACGCGCGAGTGCAGGACGTCGCCCACGAGACACACCTTGATGCCCTCGATTCTCCCGTGTTTGTCGCGGATGGTCAGGAGATCGAGCAGGCCCTGCGTGGGATGCTCGTGCTTGCCGTCGCCGGCGTTGATGACGTTGGAACGAATCCGGTTACCGAGGAACTCGGCGGCCCCGGAGGAGGGATGGCGGATGACCACCATGTCGATCCGCATCGCCTCGAGGTTTCGGGCGGTGTCGACCAGAGTCTCGCCCTTCTGCACCGAGCTGCCGCTTGCCGCCACGTTGACCGTGTCGGCGGAGAGGCGCTTTTCCGCGAACTCGAACGAGATGCGGGTGCGCGTGGAGGCTTCGAAGAACAGGTTGACGATGGTCTTGCCGCGGAGCGCAGGGACTTTCTTGATCGGCCGCTCGGAGACTTCCTTGAAGGGCTCGGCGGTATCGAGGATGAGCCGGATCTGGTCCGCTGAGAGGTCCTCGAGCCCGACCAGGTCCTTGCCGAGGGGGGGGGCGGTCACGTTGGAGCTCCCTGGCGCACCAAGTCCACCTCATCGCGCCCGTCGAGCTCCTCGACCAGCACGTCGACCCGCTCCCCATTGTTCACTTTGACCTGCTTGCCGACGATGTCCGGCTGGATCGGCAGCTCGCGCCCTCCGCGATCGACCAGCACACAGAGGGAGATGCGCTTGGGGCGGCCGAAGTCGGCGAGCTCGTCGAGCGCGGCGCGCACGGTACGGCCGGTGTAGAGCACGTCATCCACGATCACGACGTGCTTGCCCGCGAGCGCCCCGGGGATGCGGGTCTCGCCGATGACGGGCTTGGGGCCCACCGTTTCGAGGTCGTCGCGGTAGAGCGTGATATCGAGGGCGCCGCGGGGCACGACCACGCCCTCGCCCTGCTCGATCAGCCTGGCGATGCGCTCGGCGAGCTCGACCCCGCGCCGCTGGATGCCGATGAGCACAAGATCGTCGGTTCCGTGGGCGAGCTCGAGCACTTCCACGGCCATTCGCTGAAGCGCCCGCGACAGGGCGCGGGCGTCCAGGATGATCGTGCGGTCGGGCCGGCTCATCTCAGGCTTGGAAGGTAACGCGCGGCCCTGCGGGGTCAACGGCGGACGGGGTTGACGCCCCTCGGCGCACGAGGTCTCTTCGAAGCCATGCGCCACTACCTGTGGACTCTCGTCGGGCTCAGCCTGGCCGTCTCCCCGCTCGACGCGCAGGGACTCCGTGATAAGATCTCCCAGCTGTTCATTTTCGCGGATGGGAAGGACCCGCTCTTCCTCAGCGGCACCGCCGGCTCCGACGCGGCGACTGCCGTGCACGCCGACCACTTCGTCCCCGCTGCCGTGAACGACAACGGCACCCTCATCTCGTTCATCGGCACGGCGATCAGCCAGAACGTCGCGAACCTCCCGGTGAGCGCGACCAGCGGCGGCTCCACGTTTCGCTTCGAAGGCGGGGTCCCGGTGTCGACATCGAGCTCCCCCGGCTCGATCTTCGGCGAGCGCGCCCAGACGCTCGGCCGGGGGCGGGTCTTCGTCGGCGCCAACGTGAACCGTCTGCATTTCGAGACGCTGCGGGGGGTGAGCCTCGACGACATCCAGATGACGTTCACCCACGAGAACGTCACGGGCCCCGCATGCGACGCCGCCGTGGGCGCCTCGTGCACGCCATACGGCGTCCCGACGCACGAGAACGATGTGATCGCGCTGCGCCTGGCGCTCGACATCGACATGACGGTCACTTCCTTCTTTATGAGCTTCGGGCTGCTGGACCGAGTGGACATCGGGGTCGTGCTCCCGATCGTGTCCACCTCGCTGCGCGGCACGAGCGACGCGCAGATCATTCCGTTCGGCGGCACCACCGCGCAACACTTCTTCGGCGGGACGGCCGACAACCCGCAGCTGTCCACCTCCCGATTCGTGGACGGATCCGCGACCGGCATCGGGGACATCGCAGCGCGCGTCAAGGTCAACGTCACCCGGTCGGACCGCACCACCTTCGCGGTGCTCGGCGACGTCCGCTTCCCCACCGGAAGCGAGGATGATCTGCTGGGATCAGGCCACGTCGCGGCCCGCGGATTGGGCATCCTGTCGGCGCGGTTCGGGGCATTCGCGCCGCACGCCAACATCGGGTACCTGTTTCGGAGCGGTGACCTACAGAATGACGCCGTCCTGGCGACGGTCGGGTTCGATCACCTGATGGCGCCGTGGGCGACCCTCGCCGTCGATCTGGTGTCGGAGCTGCAGGTCGGTGAGAGCAAGCTCCGGCTGCCGGGCACCGTCACCTACGACCTGCCGTTCCGCCGTACCGTCGAGCCCACGAACATCCCCAACGAGCGCGACGACCTGATCAGCGGCTCGTTCGGCTTCAAGTTCACCACGCGGGCCGGGATCACGCTGGTTGGCAACACGCTGTGGCCGCTGAACCGCGGCGGGCTGCGGCCTAACGTCCTGTGGACCGCCGGGCTCGAGTACAACTTCTAGGCGGACGCTGAGAGGACCACCGAAGTCCGTTTCCCACGGCCCGGCCATCATCGATGTAGGGGCGCAGCACGCTGCGCCCCTACGCTTACAGCGTTGTGCCGTGCCGGGCCCATCCTTACAGGATGGGAAATTCCACGCCGAGATCCCCGTGTTTCTTGAGCACCCTTCCAGCACCGGCTAGCGAATCGTGGTGAGCCGCCAGCCGCTTGAGTCCACCGCGAGGACCGCCCGGAACGTCACCGGCCGCCGCTCGGCCCGGCCCGTGGTGGCGTTGTCGTACTCGTAGACGCCGCTCACGATCGCTTCGGCCGTGAGGCCCGAGAGATGCACGGCCGTGACCGTCAGGCCGGCCTTGAGATTGCGCACGGATGCGAAGAAATCCTGCCAACTCTGTTGCTGCGCCGACGTGAGCCCCGGATACGCCCGCCGCACCTGGCCTACGTCGCGCGATTCGAGCGCGCGCGCGTAGTCGTCGATCACCTTCTGGATGTCCGGCCGCGGGTCGACGGGAGCGGGCGCCACGGCGGGGGCGGCCGGCTGCTCCGCGGCGCGGCGCGGCTGGGTGTCGCGCGCCGCGCGCGCCCGCGACTGGCGCTCGGCGTCCGCCCAGAGAGAGGCGGCGGTGGCGAGCTGGACCATCGCCTCGGGCCACCGGCTCTGGGCCGCGAGCGAGTCCGCTCCCTTGAACACGGTGTCCCCCTTCGCGAGCTCGGCGGGAGTCGCTCCTGCCTCGACCGCGCGGCTCATTGCGGCGGTGGCCCGCGCCCGGAGTGAGCGCAGCACGCTGTCGTTGCGCTGCGCGACCACGGTGCGCGTCGCCGATTCGGCAACCGCAGCGGGCGGCGCGGACGGCACGCGCTCCCGCCCTGGCCGCCGCGCCGCGCGCGTCGGCGCCGGGACCGGAACGCCGCGCACGGGCGCTGTATCCACAGGAGCGGGGGGGGCCTGGCTCACGCGGGCCGTGTCGCGGGGCGACGCGGAAACCGGGGCGTGCGTCGTCTGCCAGCCACGCCACGGAGCCAGCCACCACAGCGCGGCGGCGATCGCCAACCCGCTGAGGCCCCCGACGCCCCACCAGAGTCGCGAGCCGGCGCGGGCGGGCGGCACTGTGGCCGCCGCCGCGTGCGCTTGCGGCTTCGAGAGCACAATCGGGCTCGTCGGGGTCTTGAGCTCCGCCATTAACGCCGAGCCGGGGCCCGCCTTCGCCAGGGTGATCATTTCGCCGCGGACGGGGTCATCGTGCCGCAGGGACGGCCGGCCGCACACGGCGACAATGTCGTCCATGCTGGGCCAGCGCTGGGCGGGATCCTTTTCCAGCATCCGCATCACGCCTGCGGCGAGGTTGGGCGGACAGTCCGGGCGGAGTTCGGCCACGGGACGCGGGCGCTCGTTGAAGTGCGCGTACATCACCGACATGGTCGAGTTGGCCTGGAACGGCAGCCGCCCGGTCAACATTTCGTACGCGACGACGCCGAGTGAGTACTGGTCGGACGCGCCGGTGACATCGCGGGTCGCACACTGCTCGGGGCTCATGTACGTCGGCGTGCCGACCGTGACACCGGTCATCGTGAGGCCTTCCGCCTGCACCACTTTGGCGATCCCGAAGTCGGTGACCACCGCCCATCCGTCTTCGTCCAGCATGATGTTCGCGGACTTGATGTCACGGTGGATGACGCCGTGCCGATGGGCGTAGCCGAGCGCATCGCCGGTATGGGCGAGGATCGTCTGTACCATGGGGATGTGCAGCGTGCCGACGTCACGAATGATCGAATCGAGGGCCCGTCCCTGCACGTACTTCATGACGAAATACAGGACGTGCTCGCTTTCCTTGACGGCATAGATCGGAATGATGTGGGGATGGCTCAGGGCGGCGGCGGTGCGCGCCTCCCGCTTGAACCGCTCGACCATGCCCTCCCCCATGAGCAGGAGGGCGGGCGCCAGCACCTTGATCGCCACCTTGCGGTCGAGGGCGAGGTCGTGCGCGAGGTACACCGTGGCCATCCCGCCGCGCCCCAGCTCGGCGAGGATTTCGTATTCGCCCAGCGTCGCCTGGCGTAGGGCCTCGAGCTGCGCGTTGTGCTCCGGCGGCGCCGCGCGACGCACCGGCGGGGCGACCGCTGCGCCCCCACCGCTCGCCGCCACCGGGACGCTGGTGCCGCAGCGGAGACAGAAATACGCTCCCGGCGCCAGGGAGGTGCCGCAGCGCGCGCAGTAGGACTGTGTCTCGGGAGCCATCCACCGGGGCCGGTTGAGGAGTCCCCTATGCAATAACACATGGGCATCCGGCGGGCAACTCGTTGTCGCGAACGCGGTTTTCGGACCTAGCTGAATACGGGGGTCAGCGGCGGGTCGCCCTTGAGCACCGCCTGTACGTTCGCGACCGCGATGGTCGCCATCTGGCGGCGCGTCTCGAGCGTGGCGCTCCCAATGTGGGGCAACAGCACGGTGCGGGGCGCGGCGCGCAGGCGGGGGTGGACCGCCGGCTCCTCCAGGTAGACGTCGAGCCCCGCTCCACCCAACCGGCCTTCCTCGAGGGCCTGCGCGAGCGCTTCCTCGCGGACCAGGTCACCGCGCGCGGTGTTGATGAGGATGGCGCCCGGTTTCATCTGTCGCAGCGTGTCGGCGTTGATGATGCCCTTGGTCGCCGGCACCGACGGTGCGTGGAGCGACAGGACGTCGCTCTCCCGAAGGAGCCTTGACAGCTCGACCCGCAACGCACCGCACTCCCGCTCGAAGTCGGGCCGCGGGTTGCGCGTGGTGTAGAGAATTCGCATGCCGAAGGGCACCGCGCGGCGCCCCACGGCCTGGCCGATCCGTCCGGCGCCGAACAGGCCGAGGGTGCGGCCGCGCAGCTCGATCCCGAGCAGCAGCTCCGGATGCCACCCGGCCCACGACCCGCCCTTCACTAGCTCGGTGCCCGTCACCACATGGCGGGCGCACGCGAGGATCAACGCCCACGCGAGGTCGGCGGTCGCGTCGGTGAGGACGTCGGGGGTGTTCGTGACCTTGACCCGGCGCATCTCGGCCGCCACGACGTCCACGTTGTCGTGTCCGACGGCGCAGTTGGCGACGATTTTCAGCTTCGGGAGGCGCTTGAGCTCGCTGCCGCCCACCCAGCGCGACAGCAGCGGGACGAGTGCGACGTAGTCGCCCGCGGGAGTCGGCTGATCGCTCGGAAGCCAGGTGACGTCCAGGCCGACGAGCTGTTGGGGCTCGAGGAGTCGCTCGAGTTCGGCCGCGATGAGGATGGGGTGACCCACTACCTCCTCATCTGTGCCCGGCGGATCGAGTCGTCCACCGCGAGCGCGCGACCGGGGCTCCACTTGTAGTACAGCTGGAGACACGACCCCGCCTGCATCTTACGCTGCCTGGTACAGGTCGCCACCTCCTGCCGGTGCGTCGGGGCGTCGTGGCGCCACAGCGAGTCCTCCGTCGCCGTGGCGCGGGCTTCCGCCCAGCCGTAACCCATGAGGCAGCGCGTCATGTCCCCCGAGGGGTCCTTGGCGCACTGGGCGGTTTCCTTCCGGTGCCGCGCCGCCTCGGCGCGCCAGGTGGAGTCGGCGTGCAGCTGCGCGAGGGAGTCCTGCTCCTGCTGGTACGTGGTGGCCGCCGTGAGTGCCGCCGCCTGCGTCCACTTGTATTGCAGCACCAGACACTGCGCCGCACCCTTGGCGTCCATCGTGATTCTGCTGCACTCGCGTACCTCGGCGGCCTTCTTGGCGGCCGACTTGAAGCAGCCGAGGGCGGCTGCGGCAACCACGGCGGCGAGCCAGGCCTTCGACCAGCGTATCATCCTCCCTCCTGTTCTCCTCTGTGCGTCTGTGCGTCTGCTACTATTCACTGCTCACTAGACTCACACGGACAGGGTGGGATTCGAACCCACGGTGCCCTTGCGGGCACACCGGTTTTCGAGACCGGCCGTTTCAACCGCTCACGCACCTGTCCACTAACGGCTGGAGAACAGATAACAGTAACAGACGCACAGACGCAGCAGTGGTGAACAGCGAATAGTCGCCAGGTAGGCCTACCTAATAGCTCTCGCCCTGTTCTCCCCTGTGCGTCTGTGCGTCTGTGCGTCTGCTCCTGTTCTCTGTCACCTAGCTTTACACGGATAGGGTGGGATTCGAACCCACGAAACGGTTACCCGTTTACGCGCTCTCCAGGCGCGTGCCTTCAGCCGCTCGGCCACCTATCCCGAACTGCTAGACGCACAGACGCGTAGACGCACAGACGCGTAGTAAATACAAAGACCGTGCTGGTTTCGCTATGGGCCGCACTCCCACGAAACCCCGGCGCAGGGACAGCGTATACTTCGAGTCGGCTAACGCCACCCGCGCGAGGAGCGACTCATGAACACCCTGCCCACCAAGAAACCCGGTGACCCCGACGTGAACACCATTCCCACGTGGCGCGAGCTGGCCGAACGTTTCCGCGACCTGGTGAAAGACTTCCTGAAAGAAGGAAAAGAGCTGGAGCGCGAGCTCGAGCCGAGGCTCCTCCCGGCGCTGAAACGACTGCGGCTCGAGATCGAGAAGCTCATCGCGAAGCTCGAGAACAGGGCGACGAAGAAAACCGGCTAGATCCGCGAGAGCCGCTACGCGCGACGCAGCCGCGCGCGATCCACCTTCCCGAGGTGGGTTCGCGGCAGCGCCTCGAGAAAGATCACCTCGCGCGGATACTTGTACGGTTCGAGCCGGCCCCGCACGAATGCTTGCAGCTCTTCGGCGAGCCCCTCGCGGCGCTCCTTTGCGACCACGAAGGCGTGTGGCTTGACGAGCCCGTGCTCCCCCACGATGCCGACGACCGCGACCTCCTGCACCGCCGGATGCTGCAGCAGACAGTTCTCGACTTCCTGCGGCGCCAGCCACTTGCCCGACACCTTGAGCAGGTCGTCGGCCCGGCCGCAGTAGGTGAAATAACCGTCGGCGTCGCGCCGGACCATATCGCCCGAGACGTACCACTCTCCCAGAAATCCCTGCTGCGTCTTCTCCATCTGCTGCCAGTAGCCGATCGCGCGCGAGCCGCCGCGCACCCACAGGGCGCCCACCTCGCCGTTGGGCAGCTCGCGCCCCGCGTCATCGCACACCTTGACCTCGAACCCCGGGACGACGGTCCCGAGCGTCCCCGGGCGCACGTGTCCCGGACGATTGGAGATGAATATGTGCCACATCTCCGCCGTGCCGAGGCCGTCCAGCAGCTCGACGCCGAAGGTCTGCTTCCACCGGTCGTACAGCTCCGCGGGGAGCGCCTCGCCCGCCGAGGTCGCGAGCCGCAGGCATGACAGGTCCTGCTCCGACGCCGCGGGGTGGCTCACCATCTGGTTGATCATCGTGGGGACGTTGATGAGGATCGTCGGCCGGAAGCGCGCGATCTTCTGGAACAACACGTCGGCAGTCGCGGCTTCGGGGAACAGCGCCGTGGCCGCCCCGACGGAGAACGGAAACAACAGGTTCGACCCGGTGGCGTAGCCGAAGTAGAGCTTGGGCACACTGAGGGTGACGTCGCGCTCGGTGTAGCCGATCGTGCCCTTCGCATAACACTCGGTCGTGTTCGCGAACGACGTGTGGGTCTGCACCACGGCCTTCGGCTGGCCCGTGGTGCCGCCCGAAAACAGCCAGATCGCGGCGTCGTCACGATGCGTCGGGAACGGGTCGAGCGCGGCGGGGGCGCGCGCGAGCCGCTCGTCGAATTCGTCGTCGCCGATGACGAGAATCGTCTTCAAATGACGCGCGCCGCGCGCCGCACTCCGGAACGCGTCAACCGTGTCCCGATGAGCGACCACCACCCGGGCGCGGGTGTAGTCATAGAAGTACGCGATGGCGTCAGGCTTGAGCTGCGGGTTCGCCATGACGACGGCCGCGCCGATCTTGAGCGTCCCGAACAGCGCCCCCACAAACCCCGGCCCGTCGGGAAGGGCGAGCATGACCCGCTGCTCCGGCTCGACGCCGCTCTCGGTGAATACGTGGCCGAACCGATTGGCCAGCGCCTGGATCTCCCGGTAGGTGAGCGTCCCCTCGTCGGTGAGCACCGCCGGCCGATGGCCCTTCCCTTCACGCACGCGGGCGTCGAGGAAGTAGTCGGCGATGTTGAACTGTTCGGGCGGCTGGAAGCTCATCGAGACAGATATCGGCCGTGGACGGCTGGCGGTCAACCGCCGGGCCCGGTACGATACAGCCACCCATGGCAGTCCTCGACCTCGCGCACCTGACCTGGGAGGAGGTTCGCGACCTCGACCGGACGAAGACGGTGGCCATCGTGCCCGTCGGCGCCGTCGAGGCGCACGGGCCCCACCTGCCGCTCGCGACCGACGTGATCATCGCCGAGGCGATGGCCCGCGCGGCGGCGGGGCGGCTCGCCGCCCGCGGCCACGAGGCGCTGCTGCTCCCGGCCATCGCCTATACCGCCGCCGAGTTTGCCGCCGGGTTCCCCGGCACCGTATCCTTGCAGCCGGCCACGGTGACCGCGCTGCTCGTGGACCTGGCGCGCAGCCTGGCACGACACGGCCTTTCCCTCCTCGCGGTCGCCAACGCGCACTTGGACCCCGCACATCTCGGGGCCATCGAGGCCGCCGTGACGCAAATCCGGCGCACGGACGGCGCGCGGATCGTGTTCCCCGACGTGACGAAAAAACCCTGGGCCGTCCGGCTCACGGACGAGTTCCGGAGCGGCGCCTGCCACGCGGGCCGGTACGAGAGCTCGATCGTGCTGGCGGCGCGCCCCGAGTTGGTACGCGAGACGGTGCGAGGCTCCCTGCCCGCCAACCCGCGCTCGCTCAGCGGGGCGATCCGCGCCGGGCAGACGAGCTTCGAGCAGGCGGGCGGACCCCGTGCGTACTTCGGGTCCCCGGCGGAGGCGCGGGCGGACGAGGGCGCCCGCACGATCGAGGTCTTGGGTGCGATCCTCGAAGAAGCAGTGCTCGCGGAGCTGGCGCAGTGACGCTGGCCGGACGGGGCGCGGTCGTCACCGGCGGCAGCCGGGGCATTGGGCTGGCCGTGGCCCGCGCGCTCGCCGAGGCGGGCGCGGCAGTAGTCGTGGCAGCCCGAGGCCCGGACGGCCTCGAGGCGGCCGCCAGGGCGCTCTGCGCCGCGGGACGGCGGGCGTGGGCGGTCCCCTGCGACGTCGCCGACCCGGAGGGCGTACGGACCCTCGCCCGCGAGGCGGAGACGCGACTCGGCCACGTGGACATCCTCGTGAACAACGCCGGGATCAGCCACTCGGCGTCGGTGCAGAAGACCACGCTGGAGGACTGGCAGCGGACGCTGACGGTGAACGCAACCGGCCCGTTCCTGTGCATCCAGGCGTTCCTCCCGGGAATGCTCGCGCGGGGCTGGGGGCGCGTGGTGAACATCGCATCCGTCGCGGGGCTCGGCGGAGGCAAGTACATCACCGCGTACAGCGCATCGAAGCACGCGGTGGTCGGCCTCACCCGCTCGGTCGCCGCCGAGGTCGCGGGGACCGGCGTGACCGTCAATGCGGTCTGCCCCGGATACGTGGACACGGACATGACACGGCAGTCGGTCAGCCGCATCGCGGCGAAGACCGGGATGTCGCTCGCGGACGCCCTGCGTGCAGCCCTCGACACCACCGGCCAGCGCCGCCTGATTCCGCCGGAAGAGGTGGCGAGCGCGGTGCTCGCGCTGTGCCACGGCGCCGGGAGTGAGACCAACGGGGAGGCCGTCGTGATCGCCGAGGCAGGCTCCCACCGATGACTTTCCGCATCATCAATCCCGACGCGCTGGGCCGACCGAGCGGGTGGAATCACGGCATGCTCACCCCGGCCGGCGGCCGGATACTGTTCGTGGCCGGGCAGACCGCCCCCGAGCGCGCCGGGCTCGTCGAGCAGTGGGCCGGCGCGCTCGAGCGGGTGCTGGAGGTCGTGCGCGCGGCCGGGGGTAGGCCCGAGCAGATCGGCCGACTCACCGTCTATATCACGGACCGGCAGACGTATATCGCGAGCCTGAAGCCGCTCGGGGAGGTGCACCGCCGCCTCATGGGACGGCACTTCCCCGCGATGGCGCTCCTGGAAGTGCGGGGGCTCGTGGACGCGAACGCCGTCGTGGAAATCGAAGCGACCGCTGTGCTGCCCTGACGACATCCGGAGATTCTCGCATGCCGCTCGCGCCTCAGTCCTTCCTCTACCGGCACGACCCGCACACCGGCGTCGCCACGATCACGCTCAACCGTCCGGACCGTCTCAATGCGCTGACATTCGACGTGTACCGCGAGCTGCGCGACACGTTCCGCGCGCTCGACGACGAGCCCGGCGTGCGCGCGGTCATCATCACGGGAGCCGGGCGGGCGTTCTGCTCGGGCGGCGACGTCGAGGACATCATCGGCGCGCTGTTCGGGCGCGACGAGGCAGGGCTGCTCGAGTTCACCCGCCTCACGTGCGACCTCATCCTCGCGATGCGGCAATGCCGGCGCCCGGTCGTCGGTGCCTTGAACGGAACCGTGGCGGGCGCGGGAGCCGTCATCGCCGCAGCGTGCGACGTGCGCGTCGCCGCCGAGTCGGCCAAGATCGCGTTCCTGTTCACGAAGGTCGGATTGTCGGGCGCCGACATGGGTGCCGCCTGGCTCCTGCCCCGCATCGTCGGGCTCGGTCTCGCGGCCGAGCTGCTCATGACCGGCGATTTCATCGACGCCCGGACGGCACTCC
>QHUK01000011.1 GCA_003222085.1 Gemmatimonadota bacterium | reverse complement strand
GACGACGGTGACCGCGACGTCCGCGAGGCGGCGAGCCGGGCCGTCGCGGAGCTGAAGCGGAAGAAGCGCCGCTAAGCCGTCGGCGAGGACCACCTCACGCGCGCCGCCCATTCGGCGAGCGTCGTAGGCTTGATGCCGTACCGCTTCGCGTTGCCGGGGATGTCGGCGTCGTACCCGACGCGATCGAACCATTCCAGCATGAGCGCGTAGTCCTCGCCTGCCTTCCGCACCTCCGCGATCGGCACCGGCTGGAAGGTGATGGTCCGCCCCGCCGCCTTGCTGAGGATCTGCGCCGCCGGAGGCATCGTGTGCGCGTCGCCGGCGAGGTCGATCTCCCTGCGGTTCAGCTCTTCGGCCTGTTCGAAGGCAAGCAGGCCGTACTTACCGATGTCCTTCACGGCGATCATCTGGAGCGCCGTGGTCGGCTTGAGACCGATCATCAGCTTGCCCTGATCGATCCCCGGCTTGAACCACGGCGAGAGAAAGTTGTCCATGAAGAACACAGGGCGGAGAATGACGTGAGACGGGAAGCCGAGCCCGCGCACCGTCTCTTCAATGCGCCACTTGTTGTCGAAGTGAGGGATGCCCGTCTTGCGGTGCGCCGAGCCGACAGACGTGTAGACGTAATGCTGGACGCCGGCCTTGCGGGCGAGCTCGGCGATCCGCTTACCCTGGGCTTCCTCTCCCTCGACGCCCGCTTCCCAGGTGTTCTGCACCGCGAACACGCCCCACGCTCCCTGCAGCGCGCGCCGCAGCGACTCGGCGTCGTCCAGGTCACCCTTCACGACTTCGGCCCCTTGCCGCGCCAGCGCTTTGGCGGCGTCGCTGTCCGGTTTGCGCGTCATCGCCCGCACGGTGTGCTTGCGCGCGAGCAGCTCCCGGGCCACGGCACCACCTTGCTGCCCCGTTGCTCCTGTCACCAGAATCGCGCCTTTGCCCTTGGCCATCGAGCGCTCTCCTCAGGAAGGGATGAAACTGATTTTGGGATCGAGCCGCCGCGCGAACGCCGCCAGCAGCCTGGCCGCACGCTCCAGATCCTCGCGCGCCACCATCTCGTTGGGACTGTGCATGTAGCGGTTGGGAACGCTCACGAGTCCCGTCGGGATCCCCCGAAGGGCATTGTAGATGGCGTCGGCATCCGTGCCGGTGTCGTGCGGCGCCGCCTGGATGCTGAAGGGGATCTTTTCCCGCTCGGCGCACTCCACGAGCAGGTCGAACACGACCGGGCTCACGGCCGACCCCCGCGCCAGCACCGGACCGCCACCGAGCTTGTGCTCGCCGGCGCGCTTCTTCTCGGCGCCGGGCCAATCCGTCGCATGCGTGACGTCTACTACCAGCGCGACGTTCGGCTCGAGCCCCACCGCGCTGGTACGAGCCCCGCCGCCCGTCCACGCGATCTCCTCGCGCGTGGTCGCCACGCCGAACACTCCCGCATGTTTGGGCCGGTCCTGCGCGAGCAGGCGCAGCGCCTCCGCCACCACGTAGGCGCCGATCCGGTTGTCGATGCTGCGCGACACGATCCGCGCGTTCGGAAACTCCTGCACGCTTGCGTCCAGCACGCCGGCGTCTCCCAGGCGCACGCGCTCGAGCGCTTCGGCCTTGCTCGCCGCCCCGATGTCGATCCACAGGTCCGTGATCTTCGAGACCTTGTCCATGTCCTCGCGCTTCATCAGGTGCACCGCCTGCTTTCCGATCGCGCCGTGCACCGGACCTTTGGGGCCGCTGATCACCACCCGCTGCCCGACGAGAACCTGGGAGTCCCACCCGCCGATGCCCGCGAAATACAGGTATCCCTCGTCGTCCACGTGCGTGATCTGCAGTCCGATCTCGTCGATGTGACCGGCCAGCATGAGGCGGGGCACGCCCTTGGGATTCACCGCCGCCACGGAGTTGCCGTGCACATCCGCCGACACCTGATCGGCGAAGGTCTTCACCTCGTCGCGCCACACGCGGGCAGGCGCCGTCTCGAAGCCGGACGGTCCGGGGGTGTCGAGGAGTCGTTTCAGGAAGTCCATGGTGTCTCGGGTCATGGGTGGCGAACCGGTATGGGCGAAAGACGCACGCGAAGGCGGCGACGCACGCTGTCGGCCGCGGCGCCGGTCGCGAGCGTCGGCTGATGGCCGACGTGGACTGGAATGGCGGAGAGACGGAGCCGCCGGTCGGGAGTCACCACGACCCGGAGAATCGCGGACAGGCGGGTCCACGGGTCGTCCTGCAGGAACACGAAGTTGCCGAGCGATTGGACGATCGGCTTGTGCTTGTACCAGACGACCGGCTGCAATACGTGCGGGTGATGCGCCAGCACCAGGTCCGCGCCGGCGTCCACGACGCCGCGCGCCAATTCCTGCATGTGCTTGGGCGGGGCGTCCGCGTACTCGGTGCCGCCGTGCATGCTGACCACGACGAGGTCCGCCCGGCCGCTCGCCTTGACCTCGCGGATCGCCGGATAGATCCGGCCGGTATCTCCCCAGGCGACGTAGCGCGACCCGGCGTGGCTGTGGAACGTGTACGGCGCCGGGTTCCACGCGCGGGTGAGCGCAAAGAACGCGACCCGCCAGCCGCGCCGCTCCAGGATCACCGGCTGCTCCGCCATGTCGCGTCCGAAGCCGGAGCCCACGAACCGGACGCCCGCGCGCGTGAGCTGCCGCATCGTCTCCTCCAGCGCGGCAGGACCGCCGTCCCAGGCGTGGTTGTTCGCGGTGCTCACGATGTCGAAGCCCGCGCGCGCCAGTGCGACGGCGGCTGCCGGGGGGGCGGTGAACACCGCCGCCGAATCGGGCGCGGCACTCGACTCGGCGGCGATCGGGCTCTCGAGATTCCCGAACGTGATGTCCGCGGCGGCGAGCGAGTCGCGGACCGCGAGGAACGGGTAGAGGGTATCGCCCTCGAGCAGCCGCTGCTTCGCGAGCCGTCGGCCCAGGTTGATGTCCCCGACCGCGTACAGACGGAGCGTGTCGGTGGGCTGCTGAAGCAGCCTGAGTGGCACGTTGCACGACGCCACGTTCCACGCAAGGGCCAGCACGCCGATCACGAGAACCTCGTCCGAACCGTCAACCGGGTATCAACCGGGAAAGCTGCTCGGCCGCATCCACGAGGCGCGGTCCCGGACGGGAAGTATACGCGTTGCCGTCGAGAAACTCGACGCGCCGCCCGAGCAGCCGCCGCGCCTCCTGGTCCGTGAGGGCGGCCAGCTCCGCCTGGGCGCGGGGAATGTCGAATCCGCACGGCGCCACGATCACGACGTCCGGCGCAAGCGCGGCGAGTTCGTTCCAGGGACGGGGTCGCGATCGGTCGCCGGGTGCGCTGCCGACGTCCTGGCCTCCCGCCAGCGCCACCAGCTCGGGAACCCAGTGGCCCGCCACGTAGGGAGGATCGAGCCATTCCAGCACCAGTACGCGCGGTTTCTGGAGGGGCGCAGCACGCTGCGCCGCTACCTGTCCGGACCTCTGGGCTCGGGCACCGACGCGTCGCAGCCGGTAGCGCAGGCCCGCGTCGAGCTCGTCCGCTTCGTCGCGGAGCTCCAGCGCTTCGCCGACTTTGCGGATGTCCACGAGCACCTCTTCCAGCGTATGCGCGTGCAACGTGACGACCCAGGGGGTGGGTATCAGGGTGGTGACCACGCGCGCCAGCTCGTGGTGGCCCACGGCGCAGACATCGCACACCGACTGGCCGATCAGCACGTCGGGCCGCAGGTGCGCCACCAGGTCGACGTCCACCTCCACCGGCGAGACACCGGCGCGCTTCGCTTCCGCCATGGCACGGTCGATCGCGCCCGACGGCAGGGTGGGATCCACCCGGGTACGGGTGACCCGGGGGAGCGAGCGCACCTGCGGTGGGAAGTCGCACTCGTGCGACACGCCGACCAGCCGACCGACCGCGCCCAGCGCGGCTACCATCTCGGTGGCGGCGGGCAGCAACGATACGATGCGCATGTCACAACCGAGAGACTGGAATGCTGAAATGTAGGGGCATGGGAAGCGTAGGGGCGCAGCATGCTGCGCCCCTACACCGCTGGTCGCGGCCCCTCATTCTTTGCGCAGGCCGATGCGATAGAGCAGCACGCCCAGCGCCGCGAACAACGCGAACGCGAGCAGATTCGAGCGGGCGAGGCCGCCGAGCGCATGGAACAACGGCGCCTTCTCGGCCAGCGCGTCCGCCGAGCCCAGCACGCCGGCGATCGCCGCCAGCACGATGCCGCAGATGGCGCCGCCCGCGATCAGGCCGCTCGAGAACAGCACGCCCGGCCCGGACTCGACCTCCGCGATCGACTGCTGCCGGGCCTGCGTGCGACGCTCGATGAGCCAGCGCACGACGCCGCCGGCGAACATCGCCGACGAGGTCGAAATCGGCAGGTACACGCCCACGGCGACCGGCAGCGCCTGCACGCCCATGAGCTCGATGGCGATGGTGATGAACACGCCGAGCATCACCAGCACCCACGGCAGCTGGTGGGTCAGGATGCCGTCGGCGATGAGCGCCATGATCGTGGCCTTGGGCGAGTCGAGCCTGGGAATCGTCCTGCCCTGATACTCGTGAATGCGCCCGCCGATGCCCGGATCGATCACGTAGCGCAGCTCGTGCGCCGCCGGGTCCATCAGATACTTCCCCGCCGCCACGCCTTCGGTGACGACGTACACGCGGACCACCTGATAGGTGGCGCGGTCCACCGAGTCGGTGGCTGCGATGCGGAAGCCCGACATCGTTTCGGACCGGACCTCGACCGCTGCCCGCCCCCCTGCCGCGGGCGCCAGCGCCTGTGCGCTGAAGGCAGGATGTGTTTCGGGGACGGGGTAGGTGTAGGCCCGGTTGAGCAGGGTCAGGGTCCAACCGACCACCAGCGCCGAGCCCAGCGCGCCCACCAGGATGGCGAGCTGTTGGCGACGCGGTGTGGCGCCGACGAGGAAGCCGGTCTTCAGATCCTGCGACGTGTTGCCGGCGTTCGCGGTCGCGACGGCGACGACCGCGGCGATCGAGATCGCTTGCACGCGGTGATCCACGCCGGTCCAGCCGACGGCGACGAAGATCAGGCACGTCCCGAGCAGTGCGGCGATGGTCATACCGGAAATCGGGTTCGCCGAAGACCCGATCTGCCCCGTGACGCGGGAGGAAACGGTGGCGAAGAAGAACCCGAAGATCACGATCAGGACCGCCCCGAGCAGATTGACGCCCACCTGCGGCAGCAGGGTAAGCACGACGGCGAGGGCGATCGACCCGCCGACGGTGAGCGAGATGGGGAGGTCGTCCTCGGTCCGCAGCCGGGTCACCGCCTGGCCCATCCGGGAGTCCCGCAGGTCCTTGAGGCTCGAAGCGAAAGAGCTCATGATCGTCGGCAGTGAGCGGGCCAGCGCGATGATCCCGGCCGAGGCGACGGCGCCGGCCCCGATGTAGAAGACGAAACTGGCGCGGATTTCGCCCGGACTCATGTCCCGGATCAGCTTGACCGCCGGGAAGCCGAACGGCTCCGTGAGACCCGACCCCACGAGCTTGATCGCTGGAGCGAGCACCAGGTAGGCCAAGCAGCCGCCGGCGAACAGGTAGCCGGCGATCCGGGGCCCGATGATGTAGCCCACGCCCATCAGTTCCGGGGATGCCTCCGTGAAGACGGCGGCGCCGGGATAGAAGCCGAGCGCCTTGCCCGGCACGTCGGGCCAGAACTTGAGCCCCGCCTGTAGGAACTTGTAGACGAAACCGACCCCGAACGCCTGAAAGACGCGCTTGGCTTGGAGGCCGCGCTCTTCACCGGCGATCAGGACTTCGGCGCAGGCTGTGCCCTCCGGGTAGATCAGGGTATCGTGCTCCTTGACGATCAGCGCGCGGCGCAGCGGGATCATCATCAGGATCCCCATCAGGCCGCCCGCGGTCGCGAGCACGGCGACCCGGCCGATGTCGAGGTCGTAGCCCATCAGCAGGATTGCAGGAATCGTGAAGACCACGCCGGCGGCCACGGAGTCACTGGCCGATCCGGTCGTCTGCACGATGTTGTTCTCGAGAATCGAGGTCCGGCCGAGGGCACGGAAGATCGTGATCGAGAGCACCGCGATCGGGATGGAGGAGCTCACCGTGAGCCCGATCTTGAGCGCCAGGTAGACGCTCGACGCGCTGAAGATCAGCCCGAGCAGCACGCCCAGGACCAGGGCACGCGCCGTCAGCTCGGCGGGTGCTTGGGAGGCGGGGATGTAGGGTTGGTGGTCGGCCATGGGGGGTGAATCTGAAGACGGCCGGCAAGCGGCGATAGAGGTATGAGGCCAGCGTCTGTGTGCTCGCCATCACCGTCGCACCGTTCGCGTGTTGTTTCGAACTTTGTGACCAAACTGCGCACTTCGTGCGGAACCTGGTCTAGACCCGTCGGTGTAGACAGGCCCCGTGACCCTGACGGCGGACCCCCTGCTACCGGATCTCCAACGCGCCCTCGCCGGGCGCTACGTCCTGGAACGACGCCTCGGGCGCGGCGGCATGGGGGTCGTGTATCTCGCCCGCGAGCTGCGCCTGGACCGCAAGGTCGCCATCAAGCTGCTGCCGCCCGACCGGGCAATCCAGCCGGCCGCGCGGGAGCGCTTCCTGCGCGAGGCCCGGACCGCCGCTCAGCTCTCGCATCCCGGCATCGTCCCCATCTTCGCGGTGCATGAGGTCTCGGACTTGGTGTACTTCGCGATGGCGTACGTCGACGGAGACACGCTCGGGCGGCGGGTACGTAAACGGGGTCCGATGCCGTACGACACGGCCGCGCGGCTGCTCGAGGAGGTGGCCCGGGCGCTGGCCTACGCGCACGACCGCGGGGTGGTTCACCGAGACGTGAAGCCCGACAACATCCTGCTCGACCTGGCGACGGGCCGCGCTCTGGTCTCCGACTTCGGGATCGCGCGCGTGGGCTCGGGCACCACGACGGGGCCCCAGCGCGTCGTCGGGACGGCAGAGTTCATGAGCCCCGAGCAGGTGCTGGGCGAGCGCGTGGACCCGCGGAGCGACCTCTATTCGCTTGGCGTGGTGGGATTCTTCGCGCTGTCGGGTGAGCTGCCCTTCGTGGGCCCCGACGACATGACGGTGCTCGCCCGCCACGTAAGCGATCCGCCGCCCCGGCTCGCCTCGGTGGCGCCCGCGGTGCCGCCGCGCCTGGCCGAGACCATCGACCGCTGCCTGGCCAAGGACCCGGGCGCGCGCTTCCCGAACGGGGCAGCGCTCGCCGATGCGCTGGCCGCAGCGCTCGATCGCCGCGCGGCCGTAGCCGTGCGCGCCTTCGTAACGGAGGCGCGCCAGCTCTCGACGACGGCACTGCTCTACGGCGCGTTCACGGCCGTGGCCCTGCCGCTCTTCGTGGCCCGGTTGCTCCGGCCGGAGGAGCCGCGGGCCCTGGCCGCGACGCTCGCAGCCGTCGCCACGATCGCAGCGGTGCCGCTCGTCGTCATGGTCGCGCGGGTGCGGCGGCTGCGCAAGGCGGGATACGGGCGCGAGGACCTCGTCGATGCGCTCCGCGCGGAGCTGTCGCACCGCCGCGAGGAGCTGGCGTTTCTCTACGGAGACGGGCCGTCGCGGCTCGAGCGTGCCTCGCGACTGCTGTGCTACGTGTGCGTCGCGACCGCGGCCGGCATCGTCGCGGCGCTGGAGCGGATCCCGGGGCTAGCGGGTGTGGTGGGGGTTCCCTCGTCGTTTGCCGTCGTCGCCGGGGCGGCCCTCCTCGCCGCCGTCGTCGCGCGGGCGCGCACCGAGCATCGTACCGACCCGAAGGGCGAGCGGCGGCTGCGATTCTGGAGCGGACCGTTGGGTGGGTGGCTGTTTACGCTGGCCGGGCTGCAGGTGCGGCGACGGGCGACGCCGACGCCCGGCGCGCTCTCGCCGGTCGCTACGCCCGTACGGGGCGCGCGGGACGCCTGACGCGGGCGAGTCGTCGCGCCGCTTCGGCCAGCATCTCTTCCGTCTTGCAAAACGCGAACCGCACCAGGCGCCGGCCCAACTCCGGGCGGCTGAAAAAGCTCGAGCCCGGCACTGGGGCCACTCCGATCTCCTTCGTCAGCCAGAAGGAGAACTCGTCGTCCGGGAGCTCCGAGACGCCGGAGCAGTCCGCCAGCACGTAGTAGGCGCCCTGGGGCGGTGTACAGCGGAAGCCGGCGTCGACCAGCGCCCGGCACAGCAGATCCCGCCGCGCCCGGTACTCGTGCGCCAGCCGCTCGTAGTAGTCGTCCCCCAGCGTCTCGAGCCCGACGGCGACGGCTTCCTGGAGCGGGGCAGGGGCTCCCACGGTGAGAAAGTCATGCACCTTGCGGATCGCGTCGGTCGCATCGGGCGGAGCCACGATGGTCCCGATACGCCAGCCGGTGACGCTGAACGTCTTGGACGCGCCGCTGATCGTGATGGTCCGCTCGCGCATGCCGTCGAGCGTCGCGATCGGAATGTGCTCCCCTTCGTAATAGATGTGCTCGTAGATCTCGTCCGTCACCGCGTAGGCGTCATGCCGCCGGCACAGCTGGGCGATCGCCTCGAGCTCGCGCCGGGACAGCACCCGGCCGGTCGGGTTATTCGGGGTGCACACGATGATCGCGCGGGTACGTGCCGAGAACGCAGCCGCCAGCCGGTCGAGATCGAGCTCCTGGGCTGCCGCGAGCGGCACGTACACGGGCTTCGCGCCGCACAGGATCGCGTCGGGCCCGTAATTCTCGTAGAACGGCTCGAATACGATTACCTCGTCGCCGGGATCGACGATCGCGAGCAGCGCCGACGCCATCGCCTCGGTGGCGCCGCAGGTGACGGTGATCTCGGTCTCCGGGTTCACCGTCATCCCGTACCAATCCGCGTACTTCCGGGCGAGCGCGTCCCGCAGACGCTTCGCCCCCCAGGTGATGGCGTATTGGTTCACGTCGTCGCGAAGCGCCCGCGCCGCGGCCTCTTTCAGGACATCGGGGGCGGGAAAGTTCGGGAACCCTTGGGCCAGGTTGATGGCACCGTGCTCGCTCGCGAGCCGGGTCATCCCGCGGATCACCGACTCCTTGAACGAGTGGGTGCGTCGGGCCGTGTGCATAGAGGGAGAACTTACAAGAACAAGGCCCCGGCGAAATACCCCGGGGCCTTGGATCTGTCTCACGAGAGCTGCGGTCGTCACCCTACGGAAGGTTCCCGAACCAAAGCAAGTCCGCGGCGCCCCCAACCATCACGACTGCGACCAAGCCGAACAAGCCACCCCCGCAGGCCGGCCCGCTCGTCGGTTGGGTCTCATGCCAGGTGGTATTGGGCGGCAGCACCTCGCAGACGGTATACGTACCCGCCGGGACGCCGGTGATGATGTAATTGTTCCCCTCGATGTCGAGGGCCGCGCCGTTGGTTACGCCCCTCGCGATCACCGCGCCGCTCGCGTCCCGGACCTCGACGCACCAGCCGGCGAGATAGGGAAAACTCTGGGCCGGATCATCCTCGAACACCTGCCCCAGGACGGCCCCGCCCCCCGTGCCCACGGAGTTCACACAGCCGGGGGGTGGCGCGACCGGGCAGCCAGAGGCGTCAACGCTGGTGGCGGGCGGCGTGTCTACGCATTGGTCGAGGCTGTCCGGGACCCCATCGCCATCGGCGTCGGGGGGTGGGGGCTGCGTGGCGCATAGCCCCTTATGAGCATGCAGCTGCCCCTGAAGCGAGCGATGGTCGTCGCCCAGACCGTTGTCGCAATTGGAGCCTTGCAAACTTTGAGACACGCCTGCCAAGAACGGTGTAGCCACCAAGGCAAGCACGACGATGAGGGCTCGCATATGGTATCACCCCTAGCTCGTAGGCTGAGGAAGGGGCGCTGCGGCCTCAGCAGGTCTGCTTCAGTGTTGGGAGCCGGGCGGGCGCAAGACCCGCGCTACCCCCTTAACTGGGCACTTTGAAAGTCGCTCTGGCCGACTGGGGAAGCTGTGCGGTTGCTTACAGGAACGGCGGTGGTGTCGCAGCCACTAATGGCACTGTCGCGGCATCAAAGGTCGCACGGTCATAACAGGGAAGGCCCCGGCGAGCCAGCCCGGGGCCTTCGATGGAGCCCTTCTCAACCTGCGCTCACCCTACGGGGTGAGGTTCCCGAACCAAATGTAGGGGGCGTCGCTGCCATCGGCCGCAATCGGGACCGGAAACCCAGCATTTGGCGAGCAGGCTGGCCCGTCCAGCGGGAAGCTCTGGTGCCAGCCGGTCTGCGTGACTTCGCAAACAACATAGTTGCCGACCGGTACTCCGGTGAACACGTAATTGTCCCCGTCCCAGTTAAGGGACGTCGCGGAGGTCAACGTGCTCGCGACGACCGCGCCGCTCAACGCGTCCTTGAGTTCGACGCACCAGCCTCCAAGCAGGGAATACAACGGAGCCTGGTCCTCGAACACCTGGCCATGGATCGTCGAAGTCCCGCTCGTCATCTGGGAGTTCACGCAGCCGGTCGTGCCGCCGGTGCCACCCCCACCACCGGTGGCCGTGGGCGGAGGACACTTGTTGATGTCCGTGGCGCTCGGGTGCAGGCTATAACGCATCCCGCAGTGCGCGTCGTCATGCCCGACGCCGCTGTTTGTCTTCACCTGTTGGGAGACGCCCGCCAGGAACGGCGTGGCGACCAAACCAACCAAGACTATGAGGGCTCGCATTCGTGTCACTCCTAGCTCGTTTAGGGCTGAGGAGGGGCGCGGCGGCCTCAGCGGGACTGCCTCAGTGTTGGGGAGCCGGGCACCTGCATAGCCCGCGCCACCACGTCTACCACTGGGCACACTGAAAGTCGCGTTAAGCGGCCCGGTAAGCTGTGCGGCCCGTCACGCTGAGCAGTAAGACTAGTTAACACAGCAACTTACAACACCACTCTCTGGTGTTGCGAGTGCGCAACACCTCGAGCACGTAAACTAGCGACACTGTCGCGGCATAGAGAAGCCGCCTACAACTTCAGGCGCACGTCGATATCGACCAGCACTGCGCTCGGTGCGCTCAGGAATACCACGCGATCTTCGGTCCGGTGGATCACCATCCTCACCGGGGGGCCCTTCCCCTTCCCTCTCCCCCTGTTGCCGCGGCGATACCATACGACGATGTCGCGCCCGCTATTCTCGACCCGCACGACCTCGTAGCCCTGCTTCACCAGCACTTCCCGCGTCACGACCAGCGCACGATCGGTCGTCACCGCGTATTTCTTCGGCCCCTTCCCCTGGGCAGCAAGTGGCGCGACGCATGCGACGAGCGCGGCTATGATCAAGGCGTCGTACCTGCGCATCGGCTCCTCCCTATTTGAGGATCTGCTTCGCGATCGTGTTCAACTGCATGTTGCTCGTCCCTTCGTAAATCGTCCCGATCTTGGCATCGCGGTAGAACTTCTCCACCGGGTACTCCTTCGTGTAGCCGTAGCCGCCGAACAGCTCCACGGCGCGTGACGTCACCCGCTCGGCCACCTGCGAGGCGAAGAGCTTGGCCATCGCGGCCTGCGTGGTGTAAGGCTCACCCGCGGCTTCGAGTCGCGCGGCGTTGTACACCATGAGCCGGGCGGCCTCGAGCTCCGTGGCGGCCTGGGCAAGCTGAAACTGCACCGCCTGAAACTCCCCGATCGGCTTGCCGAACTGCTTCCGCTCCTTCGCGTACTTGAGCGTCGCTGTGAGGGCGCCGCGCGCCACGCCGATCATCTGCGCCCCGATGCCGATCCGGCCGGTGTTCAGCGTCTCGATCGCCACCTTGTAACCCATGCCGACCTCGCCTACCACGTTCGCCACGGGGACCTCGCAGCCGTCGAGGATCAGCTCGCACGTACTCGAGGCCCGGATGCCGAGCTTGTCCTCCTTCTTACCGACCGAGAACCCCTTGAATCCACGCTCGACCGCGAAGGCGGTGATCCCCTTGTAGCCCTTGGTGAAGTCGCTGTTCGCGAACACGACGAAGAGCCCCGCCTCGGCGCCGTTCGTGATCCACAGCTTGCGGCCCTCGAGAATCCACGTGTTCCCGCGCTGCGTGGCGCGGGTCTGCAGCCCGAACGCGTCCGACCCCGAGTCGGGCTCGGAGAGGGCGTAGGCGCCGAGCAGGTCGCTCGCCAGGCGCGGGAGGTAGCGTCGCTTGACGTCGTCGCTCGCCCATTTGCGCAGCAGCATGTTCACGAGGGTGTTCTGGACATCCACGAAAATCGCCACCGAGGCGTCCACGGCCGACAGCTCCTCCACCGCGAGCACCGTCATCAGGAGGCTCCCGCCGGCGCCGCCGTGGCACTCGGGGATGTCGATCCCCATGAGCCCCAGCTCGAAGCACTTGGCGAGCAGGGCCGGGTCGACCGTGGAGGCCCGTTCCATCGCGGCCACGCGCGGTCGGACCTCGCGCTCCGCGAAGTCGCGCACGGTGTCGCGGAACAGCTCCTCTTCCTCGGAGAGCTTGGTGAGGGGGGGTGTGGTCGTGAGCTCGGGCATCGCGGTCCCAATCTAGCCGTTCGCGCCGTATTATAGAGACTATGGTCCGTCGCGCCACCGTCCGGCAGACCCTGGTCACCACTGGCGTGGCCCTGCTCGTGACCGCCCGTGCGGGTGCGCAAGGCAGCGCGCTCCTGCGCGGCGTCGTCTACGACAGTCTGATCAGCGCGGCGCCCCTCGAGGGCGCCGAGGTCTGGATCGAAGGCACCAACCGCACGGCTCGCACGGATGCGCTCGGGCGCTTCGAGCTGGCCGCCCTCGCGGCCGGCCGCTACAGGCTGACGTTCGAACATCCCGTCCTGGACTCGACCGGCCTGGCCGCCCCTCCGGTGGTCGTGGACGTTGCCGGGGACGGCGCGACGGCGGTCACTCTCGCGACGCCCGGTCCGGCTACGGCGCACCGCACGCTGTGTCCGCACGATCCCTGGCACCAGAAGACGGGAGCGATTCTCGGGCTGGTGCGCAACGCGGCCGACAGCAAGCCCCTCCCTGATATCATGGTGACCGCCCATTGGACGATCTACGTCCTCGGCGCAGGGTCGGTCCGGGCGGAGCCGGGCACGGCTGCTGCGCGCTCGGACCGGTCGGGCCGCGTGTTGCTCTGCAATGTGCCGACGGACGTCGCGGTGGTGCTCCAGGGAAGAGCCGGCGAGGGCCCAGCCGGCATGGCGCTGGTCGATTTGGACGGGCGCGCGTTCGGTCGCACCAGTCTGGATTTAGCCGTGGCTGCCGCTACTGGAACCCTCACCGGGGTCGTGCGGAAGCGGAACGGAACCGTAATCGCGGGAGCGACTGTAGTCGTGATCGGCACAGATAGCCGCGCTCAGGCAGACGAGCTCGGGGGGTTCACGCTGCGAGACGTCTCGGCGGGCCCTCGTATCGTCGAAGCTCAGGCGGTCGGCTACCCACCGGGACGGGCCCAGGCCACTGTGCGGCCCGGCCTGGCGCAACGGGTGGAGATCGTCATGGGTGACTCGATCGCCGTCCTCGATCCGGTCACCGTGGAAGGCCGCTCCGAGCCCTACCTGGCGCGAGTGGGCTTCGAGCGGCGCCGCAAGGCGGCGCAGGGGCACTTCCTCGACACGACTGATGTCAAGAGCGCCGGCGCGGTCCAGTTTGAAGAGGTGTTCCGGATGGTCCCAGGGGTACGGCTGCGGCCCAATGGCTCGAGCTATCTGGTCGAGCTGCAGCGGGGGCAAGGCCAGATCTTCAATCCCGCGCTCGCGAACTACTGCCCGCCGGCGTACTTCATCGATGGAGTGTATTTCCCGCTGCCGCCCATCCAGACCCCATCGCTGCCGCTGGTCCCCGAGGAGGTGCTCGCGATCGAGGTCTATTCCAACATCTTCAGCGCCCCCCCTCAATACCAGCGTATGGACAGCGGCTGCGGCGTGATCCTCGTGTGGACGAAACGGGGGGTCCCAAACCGCAGCCGCTAGTGATGTTGCGGCGACGCCACACCACATAGGTCGTTGCCGCATAAAGCGTCCACGGCACGACCCGTGCGCCCTCCTGAAAATACTTCCGCACCTTTAGGGTGAGCGACATGGATCGCCGTCACATGTCGTTTTCCCGGGCTGTGTCCGTTGCTGTCCCCGGGAAGCAAGGTCTCGCGTGCTTGGTCGTGTTCAGCCGCGGGGCCCCTCGGCGTTTCTCGGCGATCCCCTCCCGGCAGCATCCATCCTCACAAAACGGAGACAGCGCATGAGCAAGCACGCAATGTTGGCGCTAGCCGTCCTCGCGCTCGGCCTCGCCCCGGTGCCGGCCCCGGCACAAGGTCGCGAGGTGACGGGCCGGGTGACGCGCTTGTTGGGTGAGGTTCCCGTGGGACTGGCGACGATCACCGAGGTCGGTGGCCAGGGCGTCGCCCAGTCGGCGGCCGATGGCACCTTCCGAATCACCGTCGCGCAGGGCGACGTTCGACTGTTGGTCCGCGCGATCGGCTACCAGAAGAAGGAAGTGCCGGTAAATGCCGGCGAGTCGAACGTGGTGGTGAAGCTCGCCGAGGATCCCTTCAGGCTCGAGGCGGTCGTGGTGACGGGCCAAACGACGACGCTCGAGCGCCGCAACGCAACCACGGCGAACGTGAGTATCAGGAGCAACGAGCTGAACACCGCGCCCGCGCAGACGGTGGAGCAGGCGATGCAGGGCAAGGCGCTGGGCGCTGTGATCTCCATGAACAGCGGCGCCCCGGGCGGCGGCGCCCAGGTGCAGATCCGCGGTATTACGTCGATTCTCGGAAATGGACAGCCGCTGTTCGTGATGGACGGGGTGATCATCTCGAACGACGCCATCTCCGACGGCGCCAACTCGATCACCGGCGCCGGCACCCGCACGACGTCCGCCGGAATCGGAGGCACCCAGGACGCCTTGGTGAACCGACTTGCTGACCTGAACCAGGAAGAGATCGAGTCGATCGAGTTCCTCAAGTCTGCGGCGGCGACGGCCATGTACGGCTCTCGCGCGACCAACGGCGTGGTCGTGATCCGGACCAAGCGTGGGACGCCGAGTGCGACTCCGCAGTTCAACCTCACGAGTCGGGTCGGGCGGAGCGCGGCGTATCGGCTCCTCGGCACCCGGCAGTTCACGACCGTCGCCCAGGTGGCCGCGTTGCCCTACGGCAACGGGGCGACGTCCCCGGACCCGAACTTGCTGAGCGAGCTCTACCCGAGCGGGCAGATTCCCTTCACTCACGACTACGAGAAGGAGCTCTACGACAACGACGCGCCGTCCTACGAGGTCACCGGCAGCTTCAATGGCGGCACGGCGGCCACGCAATACTACGTGAACCTGACGGCGCGCGATGAAACGGGCATCGCCCGCAACACCGGTGCCCGGCTGTATGCACTCCGGACCAACGTTGACCAAGCCTTCCTGAACGGGAAGGTCAAGGTCACTAGCGGACTCAATATCACCCGCAACAGCCTGAACCGCGGCCTGTCGAACAATGACAACACCAATACTTCCCCGATCTACGGCTTCGCCTACACGCCCGGAGTGATCAACCTCGACTCCGTGGACGCGACGGGGACGTACGTACGGAATCCGTTCAACGGTGGCGGGAACGGCGTATCGAACCCGTTCGAAACATTCCGGTACCTGCGGCTCAACGAGCTAACGTTCCGCCAGATCGGCAATCTCAATGCTTCGTGGTCCGCGCTGAGTGCGGCTCAACACCAGGTGTCGGTGACGGCGACGGGCGGCTTCGACCGGGTCCAGATCTCGGGTGATCTGTTCTCGCCGCCCTTTCTCGAGTACGAGGGTTCTGACGGCTTCTTCGGGCGGACGGTGCGCACCGAGGGCAACATCTTCAACTACAACCTCCAGCTCGCCGGCACCTGGGCCTACCAGCCAACGAACGCGGTGTCGCTCACGACCACGGCCGGCTACTCCTGGGAGACGCAGTACAACCGGGTGGTGCGGACCCGCTCCCGCGGCCTCCTGGCCGGGGTCGAGACCACGAACAGCGGCACTGTCCTCCAGGTCTCCGATAGCGTGTACGCAGACTTCCGGGACATGGCGTTCTTCGCGAGCGAGCAAGTGTTAGCTCTCAACGAACGGTTGGCGCTCACGGGCGGGATCCGCGCTGACCGCTCCAGCGCCAACGGCGACCGGCACAAGTACTACGTCTTCCCGCGCGCGTCAGCCTCGTACCGGTTCCCCGACCTCGGCGAGCTGGTCAACGAAGTCAAGCTCCGGGGCGGGTGGGGCCGCACCGGCAATCGGCCCCGCTATGGGGACAGAGACGTGCTTCTCGCCGTGGGAACCACGATCGGTGGTACCGCGACCCCCGTCCAAGCGGGGACCTTGGGCGACTCTCTCATCAAGCCCGAGACCCTCACTGAGATCGAGGCGGGTGCCGATGTCACCTTCCTCAAGCGGAGGCTCCAGTTCGAAGGGACCTGGTACAGCCGGCGGATCACGGATCTGCTGCTCCAGCCCGCAACGATTCCATCTGGGGGAATTACAAACAGAAACATCAACGGCGGCGAGCTGTCGAACAAGGGAGTCGAAGCGGGCTTAACCGCGGCTGCGGTACAAACCCGTGACGTAGACCTGACGCTGCGGGCGACCTTCGCGAAGAACAAGCAGGAGATCAAGAACCTGCCGGCCGGCGTGCCGCGGTTCCCGGCGCCGGGTTCGTTCGGCGCGTCTTTCGGGCGCAACTTCATCAGCCCTGGCGGGGAGACGACGTGGATCTGGGGGAACGTGCCCCTCGACGCCAATAGGAACCCGCTCCCGATCGGCGTCTTGGTCACGGACCCTTCGGCGGTGGCGTTCATCCGCGATACGGTCGCCGGGAACTACAATCCCGACTTTGTAATGCAATTCTCGGGCTCGCTCCGCTGGAAGCGACTCACGCTCGCCACGACCGTGAGCTGGCAGCAGGGCGGGCAGGTCTCCGACATGACCCGTGATCTGTGGGACGAGGGCGGCACCTCACGGGACTACGACGATCCGGTTACGCGTGAGACCATGGGTGACGGGTGGGCTCTCAACGTGCCATCCGGGTACACGGCCGGCTCGTTCCGCTATGACTCGTGGTCGAATGGTGACGTGCGCGCCTACGTCGAAGACGCGACCAACGTCCGCGTACGCGACATATCGCTCAGCTATCAGGCTCCGGACAGCTGGCTCCAGTCACTGGGCGCGCGCTCGCTTCGCTTCACGGCCCAGGCCCGTAACCCGTTCGTGTTTACGCATTACTGGAGCTTCGATCCGGAGTTCAACAACTTCGGCGCCACCAACCTGAACCGCTTCATTGACCTCGCGCCGTTCCCCGGCAACCGCCAGTTCTACCTGTCCGTGGACGTGGGGTGGTGAGCCATGCGACCCGACTCTCAACCCATTGTCCTCGAGAGGAGCCGGACCATGCGACGCATCTTCGCCAATCTCGTGGCCGCCGTCGCCGTCATGGTGGCGGGCTGCAGCCTTGACATTACCAATCCCAACTCGCCAACCCCGGGGGTGGTGAAGACCAGCCCGCGGACGGCGACGGGTCAAATGCTCGTCGGCGTGCTCGCCACCTATCGGGATAATCGAGCTGTCCAGATCCGCGCCTTCGGGAGCTTCGGTCGCGAGAGCTATTACATGTTTCTCACGGACGGACGCTTCATCACTGGTCCTTACAAGAACTGGAGGCAAAACAACGCGTTCGAGGCGGGCACCCAGTGGGGTGTACGGTACCAGAACTATCGCAACGCCTACGAGGCGATGAAGGCCGTCAACGCGACACCGACCGGAGCGCCGACGCCGACGGCCCTCACGGGGGCCGAGAAGGCGGGGGCGTTGGGCGTGCTGCAGACGTTCATCGCCCTGGACATGCTCCACATCATCGAGGCGCGCGGCGCCATCGGCGCCGTGGTGGACATGACCGACGACGTGAACGCGGTGTTGCCGATCGTCAGCGAGGACTCGGTGTACAAGTGGATCACGGCACTGCTCGACGATGCGAAGGGCAACCTGGATACGGCCGGAACCGCCTTCTACTTCCCGATGCACTCGGGGTTCAGCGCGTTCGGCGTGGCGGCCAATAGGCCGGCGGGATTCGGCCAGTTCAACCGAGCGATTAAAGCCCGCGTCGAGGCCAAGCGCGGGTCCCTCGGCTGCGGCGCGCCCTGCTATACGAATGCGTTGACCGCGTTGGGACAGACCTGGATCGCCGATTTGACTGCCGCGAACCGCGACAACGGCGTGTACACGATCTACTCGATCGCCCCGGGAGACGTACTGAACCTGGCTTCGTTTCAGGGGGACCGCAACTTTTACGTCCATCCGTCGATCGACTCGATCCCGGGCGTCGCGTCGGACGATCGCTATCGTCGCAAGGTGGCGCTCAGCGGCTCTGCATGCAGCACCAACTATACGTCCCCGCAAACGGAGGTGGGCGTTACGGCGACGCATCGCGCGTGCACGTATCCCACCAACGTCACCCCCGTCCCGATCAGCCGGAACGAGGAGCTGGTGTTGCTCCGGGCCGAGGCGCGCTGGTTCACGGCGGATCAAGCCGGGGCGTTGACCGACCTCGCCGCGGTGCGGGCGAATTCAGGCGCCACCAACGGTGGCACGGCCGTCGTCAAGTTCGCTGCGCCGACCACCGATGATCAATTCGAAGAGGAGCTCTTGGTGCAGCGCACGCTGTCGTTGTTCCAGGAAGGGCACCGCTGGGTGGATTACCGCCGCTTCAACAAGCTGGCGGAGCTGGGCACCCTGGGCCAGGACGTCACCGCGGGCTTCACGGTGGCGCCCTACAGCGTGCTCCCGTCCCAGGAGTGCGACTCGCGCAGGCGTGCCGGTAACCCCGGCGGGATCCCGATCAGCTGTCCGGCGTAACAAGCCATGATCCCAGCTCCACCGGGGAACTGAACGGCAGAGCACGGCGTCCGGGAGAGATCCCGGACGCCGTCGTTTCATCGATCTTTCACCCGTCGCACGAACTTGAGCCCCGACCACACCTCGTCCACCGCCGCCACCTTCACGTCCACCAGGCCGTGGGCGAGCCCGATCGCGCGGATCACGTCCTCGGTGAGATCGGTCGTCACGCCGGACGACTTCTTGGGCCACGAGATCCACAACATGCCGGCCGGCGCGAGCGCGCGCGCGAGTGCCGCGAACCGGCGCTCGAGCTCTCGCCTCTCGGTTGTGAAGAACTGAACGAAATCGAGCGGGCCCACAGCGCTGGCCTTGCGCGTCACGCGCGACGGCAGCTTGCCCAGTACGCGACCATAGCCCCGGGGCGCATTGACGATCGCGATGCGCATTTCGGGTTTGATCCCGAGCTTCTGCACGAGTGGCTTCCCGGAGTACCCAGCCACCTCTACCGCCTCTACCGCCTCTACCGCCCTCTGCCGCCCTCTGCCGCCTTCTACCGCCCCTTGCCGCCCTGGTACATCACTCTCCAGATCCGCCCCGCCGCGTCGTCGGTGATGTACAGCGAGCCGTCGGGGCCCACCGCCACGCCCACCGGTCGATGCTTCGGCCCCGCGGGATCCTCCTTCCAGAAGCCGTCCGCGAACGTCTCATAGCCCCCCACCGGCTTGCCGTTCTTGAAGGGCACGAACGCGACGCGGTAACCCGCCTGGGGGAGCGGCGCGCGGTTCCACGAGCCATGGAACGCGATGAACGCGCCGCCGCGATAGCGCTCCGGGAACTGCGTCCCCGTGTAGAACGTCAAGCCATCGGGCGCCCAATGCCCCGGGAACGCAACTGCCGGCTCCTTCTTCTGCGCACACCGCCCCACCTGCTTGCCGTCGCCCCCATACTCCGGTGCCAGGACCAGATGGCCGAGTTCGACGTCATGATAACAGTAGGGCCAGCCGAAGTCGTCGCCCTGGTTCACCCGCAGCAGCTCCTCCGATGGCTTCTCGGCGCTCTGCTCGAGAGTGAACAGCTTGGACCAGTTCTGTCCCAGCTGGTCGCGGCCGTGTTGCGTGGCCCACAGCTGCCCGTCTGGCCCGAGGGTCATCCCCACAGCGTTGCGAATCCCGGTTGCGTAATGCGTCCCGCTCCCCTCCGTCTGACCCGGTGTGGCCGCGTCGAAGCGCCAGATTCCCGCCCGGGTGGCGAGCTCGGGGCAGGGGTCTTTGCCCGGCGATTCGTTCGAGCGGTCGGACACCTGACACGCGTTGGAGGGCGAGCCGACGTTTACGAACAACGTCTTGCCATCCGCCGTGAGCGCGAGGTTCCGCGCGCCGTGCCCGCCCGTGGGCAAGTCCTTCACGATCACGTCCGGTGTGCCGAGCGGCGTGAGGCTTCCGGCGCGCATCGCGTAGCGAAACACCGTGGACGACGTGCTGGCGTACAGCACTCCCTTACCGAGTGCGATACCCGTTCCGCCCTCGCTGCCGAACGTCTGCCGCACGTCAGCCTTGCCGTCGCCCGTGGTGTCCCGCAGCGCGAGCACGCCCCCCCCTCCCGAGCCCGAGCGCCCGCCGGCGAGCGCGACGAACACATCGCCGTTCGGCGCCACCGCCAGGTGTCGCGGGGCGCCCGCCTGATCCGCGACCACGACCGCGCAGAAGCCGTCGGGCAGCGTGATGTCTCCGTTGGCGGGATCGCAGGCTGGCAAAGCGGTGAACCGGCGGTCCCTAAAGGACTCCCTGACGGTCGCGGGCGGACCGGCGGACAGAAACACCGTGACCATTCCGACCGCCAGACCGCCAGTCCGCCAGACCGCCGCCTTCATGATTTCTTCCCCTCCGCCGGGCCCGCCAGCATCTCCCGGATGCCCCCGAGCGACGAGAGGACCCCCGTCGCCTCGTACGGTAGGTAAATGACCTTGTTGCTCTGCGGGCTCGTGACCATCTCCTTCAGCGCTTCGATATAGCGGATCGCGATCAGGTACCGCGCCGGATCGCCGCCGGTTCCCTTGATGGCGGCGGTGATGCGCTCGATCGCCTGCGCCTCGGCTTCGGCGACCTTGAGGCGGGCGTTGGCCTCGGCCTCGGCGGCGAGGATCCTCGCCTGCTTCTGGCCCTCGGCCTGATTGATCTCAGACTGCCGGATGCCTTCCGACTGCAGGGTGCGCGACTGCTTCTCGGCCTCGGCGGTGAGGATCGCCGCCCGGCGGTCCCGCTCGGCGCGCATCTGCTTCTCCATCGCATCCCGGATGTCGCGCGGCGGGTTGATGTCCTTGAGCTCCACCCGGCTCACCTTCGCGCCCCACTTGTGCGTCGCCTCATCGAGGATCTCGCGCAGCTTGGCGTTGATGGTATCGCGCGAGGAGAGCACGTGGTCCAGCTCCATCTCGCCGATCACGTTGCGGAGGGTGGTCTGCGTGAGCTTTTCGATCGCGTCAGGGAGATTGGCGATCTCGTACGTGGCGCGGACGGGGTCCGTGATCTGTGAATAGATCAGCGCGTCGATCTCGACCACGACGTTGTCCTTGGTGATCACGTTCTGACGGGGGAACACATACACCGTCTCCCGCAGGTCGATCTTGTCGGTGCGGAAGTGGCGTGCGAACGAGTCCCCGGCGGGCGTCACGATCACCTGATGCCAGTCGATCGCGCGCGGCTTGTCGATGATCGGAATGATCAGGTTGACGCCCGAGGAGAGGGTGCGGTGGTACTTTCCCAGTCGCTCGATGATCATCGTCTGCGCCTGCTGGACGATGCGGATCCCCCGCGCGACGATCGAGATCGCGAACAGCGCGATCGCCGCGGGGACGATCAGCGCGCCGATGTTGTCCATCGCTCACATCTCCTTGTCGACGTACAGCGTTGCCCCTTCCACGCGGACCACCATCACCCGCGTCCCCGGCTCGAGCGCCGCGTCCATGAGCGACGCCGCCCGCCAATCCTCACCCTCGACCAACACCCGTCCCTTCCCGGTGACCGGGTCGATGCGCTCCGAGACGATCCCCACCTTGCCCGCGAGCGCATCCACGTTGGTCCGGATGGCGGATCCGCTGGGGTGCAGGTGCCGTAGCAAGAAGGGGCGGATGCCCACGAGGGACAAGAGGGTCCCGGCGGCGAAGCTGAGCGCCGGCACGATCGCCCCCGGCACGACCAGGGAGACGACCCCGGCGGCGAGACAGCCGACGGCGACGGAGAGCAGCCAGAAGCCCGGCGCGAGCATTTCGGCCACGAACAGGAGCAGGGCGGCGACGAGCCAGACTTGCCATTCGTGCATGGGGGAGAAGTTAGCGCGCAAAGAAGAAGCTGGTAATGCGTCATCCGTCATCCGTCATCCGTCGTCCGTGCGCTTTGGCGCTGATTCGGTACCCAGTGCGGAAAAGGGATGTCTCCCGTGGACCGCGTCTGTTGTACCATCGGTTCGGCCAACGAGGAGCGCATGGGCTATGCAGGACTTCCGCAAGCTTCGGGTATGGGCAGCTGCACATCAGCTCACTTTGGCAGCATACCGGATTACGCGTCGATTTCCTCGGGACGAGCTCTACGGGTTGACGGCGCAGATCCGGCGGTCCGCGGCCTCCATCTGTGCGAACATCGCGGAAGGGTGCGGCCGACGCAGTCGACGAGAGTTCGCGCGCTTCCTCGACATCGCCCAAGGATCGGCCAGCGAATTGGAGTATCACTGGATCTTGGCCTGTGATCTCGGACTCCTGGATCAGACTAACTATGAATCGATCACGGCTGCCGTGACCGACGTCAAGAAGATGCTGACTGGCCTGGTTCGTAGGATCGAGCACGCTGCCCGCACCGCCCGCTGACTTCGACTGAGGCTCGCCGCTGCGGACGACGGATTACGAATGACGGACGACGAATTACGAATCAATCCGCCGGTGCCGGCGCTACGTCCCGACCCGCAGCGCGCTGCGGCGTCCGACGCCCCAGCCATTGCTGGAGCTCGTCCAGGTACGTGTAGATAACCGGCGTCACGTACAGCGTGATGAACTGCGAGAACGCCAGCCCGCCCACCACCGCGATGCCGAGGGGGCGGCGGGACTCCGAGCCCTGGCCGACGCCCAGCGCGATCGGCAGCGTCCCCATGAGCGCCGCCATCGTCGTCATCATGATGGGCCGGAACCGGATGCTGCACGCCTGCAGGATCGCCTCGCGCGCCGACTTGCCTTCCGTGCGCTGCGCCTCGAGCGCGAAGTCGATCATCATGATGCCGTTCTTCTTCACGAGCCCCACGAGCATGATCACACCCACGAAGGCGTACACGCTCAGCTCCATGCGGAACAGCATCAGCGTGATCAGCGCGCCGAACCCGGCAAACGGCAGGGCCGAGAGAATGGTGATCGGGTGGATGAAGCTCTCGTACAGGATCCCGAGCACCATGTAGATCACGAACACCGCGAGGACCAGCAGGACGAGGAGGCCCGACTGGCTCGACTGAAACGCCTGAGCGGTGCCCGCGAAGCCGTACGTGATGCTGGACGGCAGGATCTGCCGCGCCAGCCGCTCCACCTGCGCGGACGCCGGCCCGATCGAGACGCCCTGCCGCAGGTCGAACGAGATCGTCACCGCCGGCAGCTGCCCCGCGTGGTTCACGGTGAGCGGGCCAACGCTCGAGGTCAGGGTCGCGAGCGACGCGAGCGGCACCAGGGTGCCGTTGTTGGAGCGGACGTACAGCAGGGTCAGCGCCGACAGGTCCTGCTGGTATTGGGGCAGCAGCTCCATCACGACCCAGTACTGATTGGTGGCGGTGTAGATCGTCGACACCTGGGCGGAGCCATAGGCGTCGTACAGGGCTTCCTCGACCTGCCGGGCGGTCACCCCGAGCGCCGCGGCCCGATCGCGGTTGATCGCGACGCTGGCCTGCGGGTTCGAGATCACCAGGTCGCTCGTGACGTTGATCAGGTCCCGCAGCTTGCGCAGCTCGGCGGTGAGCCGGTTCGCGTTGTCGTACAGCGCCACCCGGTCCGGGCCCTGCAGCGTGAACTGGTACAGGCTCTTGGTGCGGCGGCCGCCGATCTGGATCGGCGGCGGGTTCTGCAGGAACACCTGGATGCCGGGGATGACGGCCAGCTTGCGGTTGAAATAGCGGATCAGCTCGTCCACACTCATGTCGCGCTGTGAGCGGGGCTTGAGCTGCATGAACACCCGGCCCTGATTGATCTGGCCGCCCCCCAGGAACGACATCGTCGCGTCGACGTTGGGGTCCGCCTGCAGTACCGCCATGACCTGCTGCTGATGGCGGACCAGGTCGTCGAACGAGGTTCCTTCGACCGTCTCCGTCGTGCCAAAGATCTGGGAGTTGTCCTCGCTCGGCAGGAAGCCCTTGGGGATCGCCCAGAACAGCACCCCCGTGGCCAACAGGATCGCCAGGGAGAACACCAGCGCGGGGGCGCGCCGCTCCATCACCCAGCCGAGGCTGCCCTCGTACGCGCGCAGCACGCGCTCGTACACGCGCTCGGACGCCTCGTAGAAGCGGCCGTGGTGCGCTTCGCGCGACGGCTTGAGGAACCGGCTGCACAGCATCGGCGTCAGGGTGAGCGACACCACGCCCGACACGAGGATCGCGGCGCCGATGGTTACGGCGAACTCGTGGAACAGCCGGCCGATGATGCCGCCCATGAACAGGACTGGAATGAACACGGCCGCAAGCGACAGCGTCATGGAGAGGATCGTGAACCCGACCTCGCGTGAGCCGGCGAACGCGGCTGCGAGCGGGGGCGTTCCCTTCTCCATGTGGCGCACGATGTTCTCGAGCATCACGATGGCGTCGTCCACGACGAACCCGACCGACAGCGTGAGCGCCATCATCGACAGGTTGTCGAGGCTGTAGTCGAGCGCGTACATCACCGCGAACGTGCCCACGAGCGAGAACGGCAGCGCCAGGCTGGGAATGACCGTGGCCGAGAGGTTTCGCAGGAAGAGGAAAATCACCAGGACGACGAGCGCCAGCGTCAGGAACAGGGTGAATTGCACGTCGTGAAGCGAGGCGAGGATCGACTGCGAGCGGTCGGAGCGGAGCTGCAGATCGACCGACCCGGGGAGCTGCTGCTTCAGGGTCTGCATCACGGCCCGCACCCGGCCCGCCACCGCCACGGTGTTCGTGCCCGGTTGCCGCTGGATGGCCAGCACGATCGCCCGGTTGCCGTTGAACCAGGCGGCGCTCTTGTTATCCTGGACGTCGTCGAGCACCGACCCGAGGTCCTGGAGGCGCACCGGGGCGCCGTTGCGGTAGGTCACGACGAGCGGTCGGAACTGCTCGGCGTTTTGGAGCCGCCCGTTCGCCAGCACGGTGTACGCCCGGTGCGGGCCCCACAGAATGCCCGTCGGCAGGTTCACGTTGCCCGCATCGACCCCGTTCGCGACCTCGTCGATCCCGATGCCGCGTGTGGCCAGCGCCTTGGGATCGAGCTGGATGCGCACCGCGTACTTCGCCGCGCCGTACACGTTGACCTGCGCCACGCCGTCGACCATGGACAGGCGCTGCGCGATGAACGTCTCGGCGTACTCGTCCAGCTCCGACAGCGACAGCGTGCCCGAGCTCAAGGCGTAGTAAATGATCGGCTGGTCGGCCGGGTTCACCTTCTGGTAGGACGGCGGCACGATGCCGGTGGGCAGCTGGCGCAGCGTCTTGGAGATCGCCGCCTGCACGTCCTGCGCGGCGGCGTCGATGTTGCGGTCGAGGGTGAACTGCAGCGTGATGTTGGTGCTGCCGAGGCTCGACGAGGAAGTCATCTGGTCGATCCCGGCGATGGTGGAGAACTGCTTTTCGAGCGGCGTGGCCACGGCGGACGCCATGGTCTCGGGGCTCGCACCCGGGAGGCTGGCGTTCACCTGAATGGTGGGGAAGTCGACGTTCGGGAGGTTGCTCACCGACAGCAGCCGGTACGCCATCAGCCCGAAGACGAGTATGCCCGTCATCACGAGCGTCGTCATGACCGGCCGCCTGATGAACAGCTCGGAGATGTTCATTTGTCCCCCTCCATCGCGCGCGCGGGGTCGGCAGAACCCTTTACCTCCACGGCCGCGCCGTTCACCAGCCGGACCTGGCCGTCGGTCACAACCTCGTCTCCCGGCCGCACCCCCTGGGCGATCACCGCGTAGGCACCGGCCGGGCGCTCGACGGTGACGGGCTGCGAGCGCGCGGTGCCGTCCTGATTCAGGACGAACACATATGTCCCCTGCTGGCCGGTCATCACCGCCTGCGCCGGCACGACCAGCGCTTTGTCGTCGATGTAGAGCTGGAGCCGCACGGTCAGGAACTCGCCCGGCCACAGGGCGTTGTCCCGGTTCGGGAATTCCCCCTTGAGCAGCACCGTGCCGGTGGTCGTGTCGACACTATTGTCCACGAAGGTCAGCACACCTTCGCTGAACACCGTGTCGGATTGGGACGGGCTCACGAACACCGGCAGCCGGTGCTCGCTGTAGCGCTGGATGTCGGCGAGGTGGTTTTGGGGCACGGCGAAGCGCACCAGGATCGGCCGGATCTGGTTGATCACCACCAGCGGATCCGCCGCGTTCGCCCGCACCAGGTTTCCTTCCCGCACCAGCAGCCGTCCGGTCCGTCCCGCGATCGGCGCGCGGATCGCCGCCCACTCGAGATTGAGGCGGGCGTTCGCGACGGTGGCGGAGTCGGCGCGGACCGCGGCCTGGAGCGCTTCGGCGGCGGCTCGTTTCGCTTCGTAATCCGACTTCGTCACGTAGTCCTGCTTGACGAGCTCCGCGTAACGTTCCGCATCGGCCCCGGCACTCTGCGCCTGCGCGTGGTCGCGGGCGAGCATGGCTTGGGCCTGCTCGAGCGTGGCCTGGAACGGGCGCGGGTCGATCTGAAACAGGAGCTGGCCGGCCGCGACGTCGTCGCCCTCCCGGAACGCCACGCGCGTCAGGATCCCCGTCACCTGCGCCTGGACCGACGCGGTCTGGCGCGGCTCGACCGTGCCCGTCCCGACCAGCTCATAGGGCACGGGACGCTGCTCGGCGCGGGCGATGGTGACCGGCACGCGGGATGCGCCGCCGCCACCCTTTTTCGAACAGCCGAGGGCGAGGATCAGCGAGAGCGCCGCGACGGCGGTGGTGAGCTTCATCTATTTGGGCGTTCCGGTCGTGTCGGGTTGCATTCGGAGTCGGCTCGATCCGTCCAGCCCCAGAATCCCGACGTCGTGCGCGAGCTGAGCGAGCGCCGTATTCCAGGAGAGCCGCGCCTGGATCGCCTGGGCCCGCGCGGAGGCGAGGGCGGCCTGCGCGGTGAGCAGGTCGAGCAGACTCCCGGCCCCCGCCTTGTAGCGCCCCAGCGCCACTTGCTCGGATTCCGTCGCACTGGCGAGCAGATCCCGGCTGGTCCGAACCTGCTGCGTGGCGGTGCGGAGCCCGTAAAAGGCGTTGAACACCTGGTAGACCACCTGCTGCTCGAATCCCTGGGCGCGCCGGGCGGCCGCCTCGGCGGCGGCGGATGCCGCCTTTACGGTGTAAATCTGCGTCCCCCCGGAGAACAGCGGGATCGATAGCGTCAGGGTGGCATTGTAGCTGTTACCCGTTTTGGCGCTGCCGGGCGGAGGCTGGCTGATGAAATACGTCTCCCCGGCGTTGCCCCCGACGGCGAGCGTGGGCAGGGCCTGCGATCGAGCCACGCTCACCCGGGCGCGGGCCTGTTCCACGAGGGCGCGTTGGGCCCCGAGGTCGGGTCGCTCGCGCAGCGCCTGAGCAATGAGCGTGTCCACCCCCTCGATGACGCCGAGCGGGAGCGTCGTGTCGGGGACGACCTCGATGTCGTAAGGGATGTTGGCCGGCAGACCCATGGACAGCGCCAACGCTCCGCGTGTGGTTTGCAGATCGCCCTGCGTCGTTTCGAGCCCCAGCCGGGCCTGCGACAACGCGGTCCGCGCCTGCAGCACGTCCGCGATCGTGGCGAGGCCGACCTTGTGCCGCTGCTCCGCAGCCTCGAGATTCGTCCGCGCCTCGGCGAGCGTGGTTTGCTGCGCGTCGAGCAGCGCCTTGGTGCTCAGGTACAGGAAATAGGCCTGCTCGACCGCCAGCACGACGGTCTGCAGCGTCGCGTTGTGGGTCCAGTCTGCGGCGAGGAGCGCCGCACGGGCGGCCCCGACCGAGCCCGAGCGGCCCCCAAAGTCGAGCAACAGCCATGAGAGGTTGAGCGTCGGCGCGTAGAATTGCTGCTCCACCGCCTGCTGGCCGGCCTGGGACACCGTCCTGCGGATGGCCGTCACGGCGCCGTTCAGCGCGATCGTGGGATAGTACTGCCCCTTGGCCGCGCCGTAGGTGGCGGCGGCCGCCCGCGCATCCGCCCAAGCGGCGCTCGTGGCCGTATTGTTCCGCAGGGCAATGTCGATGACGTCCGTGAGCCTGAGCTGCGCGATCCGCGCGGCCAGGTCCGGGGGCAGCTCCGGCGGCAGCGCCGCGTGGGCGGCCGCCGGCTGGCCGGGCGGGGGGGGCGGGGGGGGCCGGGGGGGCGTCCACAACACGTTCGGCGCGGGCGCCGTGCCCGCGACGCCGCGCACGCCCGGCGTCCCACAGCCGAGCAGCAGGGCCGATGTAGCGATGCCGAGGGTTACGGGCCGCAACGCCCGAGAGGCCGCGACACTACGGCGTGAGACGACTGGCGAACGAGTCGCGAACCGAGCATGCATTGGACTCTGCACGAAAAAGGGTTTGGGCGGGGCCGCGGTTCCCATTATACGCATATCCGGCTCCGCTCGTGGACCATACCCTCCAAGGAGGAGAGGCGCCATGTCGGAAGGGTCGCACGTGCGGCTCGACCGGTGGTTGTGGGCCGCGCGCTTCTTCAAGACCCGCGCGCTGGCGGCCGCGGCCGTCGGTGGCGGTAAAGTCGAGGTGGGCGGCGCACGGGCCAAGCGCGCGAAGCACCTGGTCGTGGGCGACCGGCTGCGCATCCGCCGCGGCCCGTTCGAGTACGTGGTGGTGGTGCGCGCCCTGTCGGAGCACCGTGGCCCGCCGGCGGCAGCGGCGGCGCTCTACCTAGAGGACCCCGAGGGAAAACGGCTGCGCGAGCGTCTCGCCGAGCAGCTCCGCGTGGCCCCGTCGCTCCGCTACGAGGGGAAGGGCCGGCCGACCAAGCGGGAGCGTCGGGAGATCGAGAAGCTGAGGGGAGAGTGACTACCGCCGACGGAGAGCTTTCACCAATTGAATCTGCCCTGCGTGATACAAGTCGTGCGAGGCGATGCCGTACACGTGCTGCGCGTTGGTCCAGGTGGACCGCCAGCCCCGGGCCTTGAGCCGCGCCGCGGGGAAGCGAGCGATGACCGCTCGCAGCAGCCGGTGCTCCTCCTTGAGCAACGCGACGTCGCGCCGCCACGCCGCCGCGTCGGGCTTCGCCGGAAGCGCCGGCCAGTTGCTCCCGGCGCGCGGAAACACGACCGCGGGATCGCGCGTCAGGCGGCGGCGCACGATGTACTTCCAGTAGGCGGCGTGCAGCACGATCTCCCAGATGTTGTGGCGGCGGCGGCCGGGCCGCCACAACGCCTGGGGCGGGGTGAGACCGCGAATGGAGCCCCACAGCGCGGTGCCGTGCCACGCCCGGCGATCGAACGCCTGGTCGAAGACCTCGAGCAGCAGGGCGATGCGGCGGTCGCCGCTCATCGCGGCCTCCGTGCCTCGCTCGTCACGTGAGCCTCCGGGAACTCTCGAGCGTGTCAATGATGATGATCTTCTGCCAGATCTTGCGCGACAGCCCGGTGGTCAGCGTCTCCACGTCATTCACGGCATCGAGCAGCACGGGATCCTGGGAATCCTGCACGTACAGGGCGGCCACCTTGCTCGTCAGGGACAGGAGCTCCGCGCAGTAGTCGAGGTAGCGTGACAGCTCGAAGCGCGTCATGGTGCCCTGCGCCAGGAACTGATCCGGGTCCTTGGTCAGCTGGTGCATGTCCACGATATGGGCGATGCTCCGCAGCTCGTGCAGCGCCGCCAGCGCCCGGCGGCGCTTGATGCGCGTCTCGACATTCGCGAGGAACAGCACCGCGAGGCCGAGGAACACGACATTCTGAATGGCTTGCGACGACTGCAGGAAGCCGGCGAACTCTTCCCAACGGAACGCCAGTCGCAGGTGGAGCAGCGCCTCCACCGCGACGAAGACGATGATCGCGATCAGCGCCCAGGTGGCGATGCGCAGCGGGACGTTGGGGCGACGCAGGTCGGTGACGCGCGCCATGGACTCGCTCGCCGCGTCGAGCAGGTCGCCCGACACGCGCTCGAGCCCCGAGCCGGGGAACCGCTCCCCGATGCGCTGCCGCAGGCGCTCGAGCGTCTCCACGATGCGGGTCCCATCGAGGCGACGGTACATCGTGCCTAACCTACTGGAGGCCGGTCGCCACGCCCAGTCCGATCGCGCCGGCTCCCAGTCCCAGCAGCGTGAGCAGCGGGGGCAGGGCGAACCGCAGCCACTCTTCGTAGCGGACCTGCGCGGCGGCGAGGATCGCCATGAGCGCCCCGTTCGTGGGCGTGAAGAGCTCGCACAGTCCGCCTCCGTATTGGTACGCGAGGACCGTGACCTGGCGTGACAGGCCCAGCAGGTCCGAGAGGGGCACGAGAATCGGCAGCGTGAGCACCGCGTGACCGCTGGGGCTCGGTACCGGTACGTGCACCAGGCCGTGCACGACCATCATCCCGAGCGCCGCGAGCGCGAGCGGCAGCTGGGCGACCGGCGTGAACAACCCGTGCACGATCGTGTCCACGATGCGCCCCTCCTCGAGCGTGACGAAGATCGCCCGCGCGAATCCGATGAGCAGGGCGGCGTACGCCATGGACCGGAATCCGGCGACGAGCGCCTCCGCCGTGCCGCCGACGCCCAGCCCGCCCACGAGCCCCGCGATGACCCCCATCGCGAAGAACAGCGCCGCCATCTCGTTGAACCCCCAGCCGAAACGGAGCACGCCGACCACGAGCGCGGCGAAGCTGACGAGCACGAGCGCGAGGACCGCGCCGCGCCGGCCGTCCAGCGTGGCCGCGGTGGGGTCGGGCGCGGTGGTAGGCGTGGTGCGCGTGCGGGCGGCGTACGCCAGCGTGCCCCAGACCCAGATCCCGAGCGCGGCCGCCAGGAAGGCGATCCGAAACAGCCACCCCGAGAGCAACGGCAGCTGCGCCAGCTGCTGGGCGATTCCTACCTGGAACGGATTGATGGGGCTGAAGGCGGCGCCCACGGCGGCCGCCCCGAGGCTCATCGCGACGGCGACCACCGGGCGGTAGCCGAGGCGGCGCGCCAGCAGCAGCATCACCGGCACGAGCGCGATGATCTCCTCCTTCATGTTGTCGAGCACCCCGCCGAGCGCGAACGCGAGCGAAGCCACGGGCACGACCAGCGTGTGGGAGTGCCCGAAGCGCCGCACCAGCCAGTCCACGCCCTGCCGCAGCGCGCCGGTCTCGTCGACCACGGTGAACGCGCCGCCGATCAGGAACACGAAGAAGATCACGGCGGCCGCGTCGGCCATGCCCTGCGGGATCGCGACGAGCGTCTGGAACGCTCCCACGGGGCGCGCTGCCACGGAGTGATAGGTGCCCGCGACTACGATCCTGCGGCCGGTCGCGGGGTCGTCCCGGCGGTCGTATTGACCGGCCGGCAGCACGTGACTCGCCACGGCGGCGAGCAGCACGCAGCCGCATAACAGCGTGAGGGGGTGAGGGAATTTCACGGCCGGGCGCCGAGCCGACCGATTTCCTCGGACTCGTAGATGCGAGTGCCTGGCGGGGCCTCGCGGGCGACCCGCACCATGGCGCGCGCCACGGCCTCGGCCTTGATCGGTCGGTACCGGGCCAGCGGCCCCACGAAGGCCCAGGCGACGAGGGGGCTGAGCAGCCCGGCCATGCGCTCGATGGGCCGGCCCTTGGCCCGCGCGCCGACGAGCCATGACGGCCGGAAGATCTGGATGCCCTCGAATTGCAGGCGGCGCAGCGCCTCCTCCGCCTCTCCCTTCACCCGGCCGTAAAAGATCCGCGATCGCGGGTCGGCGCCGAGCGCCGTCACCACGAGGAACTGCGAGGCGCGGTGCCGGACGGCGACCCGGGCGAGCTCGACGACGTACGTGTAGTCGACCGTGCGGAACGCCGCTCGCGAACCCGCTTGCTTCATGGTCGTGCCGAGGCAGCAGAAGACGTCGTGCACTCGCGGGAAATCGGCGATCTGGGCCAGGCGATCGAAGCCCACCACGCGTTGCTGCAGTTTCTTATGAGCGAGCGGCAGCTCACGACGAGCGAGAACCGTGACGCCCGCGTAGGCCGAATCCTCGAGCAACAGTCGCAGCACGTGACCGCCGACGAGCCCCGACGCGCCGACGACGAGCGCGGCGCGGGGGGGCCGGGCGGGGGTGGGCGACGGGGGAGGGGTCACCCGCTCATCGCCACAGCGAGAGCAGCACGCCCATGAGGACGAGATAGGAGAGCTGATAGCCCGCGTCGAGCACCCAGGCGGCGATCGGCTTCTCCGAGAACATGTTCGCGGTCAGGCCGACGGTGGCGGCAAACCCGAGCCAGGAGAGGAGGCCGAGCCACAATCCTTGCGCCAGGGTGGTGGAATTCGTATAAGAGGCGAGCAGCGCCATGACGTAGGCCGTCACGAGATAACACAACACCGAAACGGCGTACGCCCGGGTCACGCCTTTCCGTTTCATCTCCTCCAGCTTCTCGGCCGTGTACCCTTGAGCCGCCATCCACTGCTTGGCGAACAGGACGGGGGAATACCAGACGGCGCCGAGGACGAAGGTCAGGACTGCGGCGACGAGGACGGCGAGGATGTTGACGTTGGCGGTCGGCATGGGCGCTCCTTTGCGGTCGGAGCTAAGCTACGGCGGCTCGGCTCGCTCGCTAGCGTAGGTCCATCCCCCGAGGCAGGACCAGGCGTACACCAGCACGCCGGCCAGGCGCACGGCGCCGCCGATGACCTGGTCCTGGTTCAGGAGTCCGAGGGCCCCGAGGAGGTAGTTCCAGTCGTGCTCGCCGCCGCCCACGAGCGGCAGCACTTCGGCACGGGCGTCCTGCACGTAAACCGAGACGTTCCAGAGGTTCTGGGCGACCCACCAGAGCGCGACCATCGCCGCATGCCGGTCGCCCTGACGCCAGAAGTACGCCACGAAGATCGCCGGCGTGAGGAGCTGCATCAGCGTTCCGCCAAGGACGCCGATGAACTCTCCGAACAGACCGAACAGGGGATGCCCGAACTCGTGGATCGCGAGGTCGAGGCTGTCGAGCCAGCCGTAATGGCCCGGGTGGAGAATCAAGAAGCCGCCGTACACCGCGAGCACGGCGGTGAGGGCGAGGCGCGCGCGCCCCTCCGTTACGGTGTCACCCGCTTCGAGCGGAAGTTGCCGCTCATGATCGGGTTTCCGCCGCCCGCCGGGCGCATCTCAAAGGTGCCGTTGAGCGAGTCACCCCGCACCTTGCCCGTGGTGGTCGTCACCACGTCCGCGTTGGCGGAGAGGCTGTGGTAAGGTCCGAGCTCGCTGACCACGACCGTGTCGCTGACTTCCCGCGCCCGCACCGGCACCGGGGGGGCGGTGAGTGAGGTGTACGTCATTGTGCCGCGCAACGAGCCGTCCTGCGCGACGGCAGTGACGATGCGGAACGGGATCCCCGTGTCCGACGCGCTCCGGTACGACCGGCCGTCCCACGTGCCGGCGTATTTCCGCGCCGGCCCGCCGGGCGCGCCCGACTTCTCGCTCGGCGCGCACGCGCTCAGGACGACGGCCGCGCACAGCAGCCTACGCATGCTCGACCTCCGGTATGTATTGGGAATGGAGTATGAGCGCCGGGACGGCTTCACACAAGGAACGCGCGAGGTTCGCGGCGCCGGTTTGCTACCCGAACACCTCGAGCGCCACCTCGACCTTCCCGAACGGGGCGCTCACCTGCACGCCCTGCACCGTGCGCTTCACCTGCTGAAACATTTCCCGCGCGATCTTCACGCCTTCGGCGAGCGCGGCCTCTTTGCCCTTGTCCTGCGCCCGGCGCATCCGCGTCAGCACCGACTCCGGCACCGAGACGCCGGGCACTTCGTTGGCGAGGAACTCGGCGTTCCGCAGCGAGAGGAGCGGCCAGATCCCCGCCACGATCGGGATCTTGAACTGCTCGACACGTGCGAGAAATGCCTCGAGCTGCGCGGGATCGAACACCGGCTGGGTCACGGCGAACTCCGCCCCCGCATCCACCTTCCACGCGAAGCGTGACAGCTCCCGGTCGAGGTCCACCGCCCCGGGGTTTACCCCAACGCCGATCGCCCACTGCGTGGGCGCCCCGATCGGGTTGTTCCCCGGGTCGAGCCCGTGGTTGAGGCGATACACCAGGTTCGTCAGTCCGATCGAGTCGATGTCGAAGACCGCGGTGGCCTCGGGGTAGGGGCCCATCTTCGGCGGATCGCCGGTGATGATCAAGATGTTGCGCAGCCCCGCGGCGTGCGCGCCGAGGATGTCCGACAGCATCCCGAGGAGGTTGCGGTCCCGGCAGCAGTAGTGGATGACGGTTTCGATCCCCACCTCTTTCTGGATCAGGATCGCCGACGGGAGCACGCCCATGCGGCTCTGGGCCCGCGGCCCGTCGGGGACATTCACCGCGTCCACGCCCGCCGCTTTCAGGGCCCGGCACTGCTCGAGCATCGGCGTCGGATCGACACCCTTGGGGGGGACGATCTCGACGCTGGTCACGAGCTCACCCCTGGCCAGCTTCGCGCCCCAGCACGAGCGCGTGGCCAGGGGCACCTCTGCCACGCCGGCGGGCGCCGCGATCGTTTCGCGCGACACCACCGTCGGCTGGTGGCGCGGCACGACGCTCGCGACGTAGTCGCGGATCTTCTTGATGTGCTCGGGCGTGGTGCCGCAACACCCGCCCACGATGCGCGCGCCCGCCTCGATCATGCGGCGCGCGTAGCTCGCCATGTATTCCGGCGACGCGAGGTAGATCTTGCGGTCGCCGACGTCCTTGGGCAGGCCGGCGTTCGGGACCGCGGAGATCGGACGATCGGTCGCCTTCACCAGCTTCTCCACTGCTTCGAGCACGCCGGCGGGACCCACAGAGCAGTTCACCCCCACGGCGTCCGCGCCCCACGCCGTGAGCTGTTTGGCGAACGTCTCGGGGCCGGTGCCGTAGTGCGTGAGCCCGTCGTCGCCGATGGTCATCTGCGCGATCACCGGGAGATCGGACACGCTCCGCACCGCGCGCAGCGCCTCGTGGATCTCGTCCACGTCGGAAAACGTCTCCAGGATGAACCCGTCCACCCCGCCCGCGACGAGGCCCCGCGCCTGCCGCTGAAAGTAGGCGAACGCTTCCTCCCGCGCCGTCGGGCCGAACGGCTCGATGCGGACGCCCAGGGGCCCGATCGCGCCCGCGACGCTCGCGCGCCCCGCGGCGGCGCGCCGGGCCAGCTCGGCCGCGGCCTGGTTGATCTTCTCGGCGTCGTCGGCGAGCCCGTAGCTGCCCAGCTTGAGGGGGTTCGCGCCGAAGGTGTTGGTCTCGAGGATTTCCGCGCCGGCGCGTACATAGGCCTCGTGTACTTCCTGGACGAGCTTCGGCTGCTTCAGGTTGAGCTCGTCGTAGCAGACGTTGAGGAAGAAGCCCTTGGAGTACAGCATCGTCCCCATGGCTCCGTCCAGAACGTGGACTTTGCCGTCGTCGAGAAGATCGCGGAGCGTGGTCGTCATTCGTGTTCCGTCATCCGTCGTCCGGAAAAGCAAGGCCCGTTCGGCCGGGCAGTCGCCAAACGGGCTGGCGTTTTAGCGACTTGTTTAACGTGGCTGCAATAGGCCGCAAATCGCCACGAGGAATCGATTGTCGAACTGCAATCTAGCCTGTCGGAGGAGGTTGGGGGAGGTTGGGGAGGTTGGGGGAGGCTAGAGGAGGTTGTTCCGTACGCGATCAACCTCCCCCGACCTCCCCTAACCTCCCAAACCTGCTCGCTTATCTTGCCCTTCATGTCCGATCTGCTCGCCGCCCGCTCCCAAATGGCGGTCTCCCTCGCGTTTCACATCGTGTTCGCCATCATCGGGATCGCGATGCCGGTCATGATGGTGCTGGCGGAGCGGCGCTGGCAGGTGACGGGACACGCGATCTATCTCGATCTGGCGAAGCGCTGGGCCAAGGGGACCGCGATCCTGTTCGCGGTCGGCGCCGTGTCGGGGACGGTGCTGTCGTTCGAGCTCGGCCTCCTGTGGCCCCGCTTCATGGCGTTCGCCGGTGCGATCATCGGGATGCCGTTCTCGCTCGAAGGGTTTGCGTTCTTCACCGAGGCGATTTTCCTCGGGATCTATCTGTACGGGTGGGACCGCATCTCGTCACGGGCGCATCTCTGGGCCGGCGTGGCGGTGGCCGTGAGCGGGACGGCGTCGGGCATCTTCGTGGTGATCGCCAACGCCTGGATGAACGCGCCCACGGGGTTCGAGCTCGTGAACGGGCAGGCGGTGAACGTGCAGCCGCTCGCGGCGATGGCCAACGCGGCTGCGCTGTCGCAAGCCCTGCACATGACGCTCGCGGCGTACGCCGCCACCGGGTTTGCAGTCGCGGGGATTCATGCGTTCCTGCTCCTCAAGGATCCGGCGAACGCGTTCCATCGCCGGGCGCTCGAGATCGCCCTGATCGTGGGCGCGCCGGCCGCCGTGCTGCAGCCGATCTCGGGTGACCTGTCCGCCCGCCACATCGCCGTGCACCAGCCGGTGAAGCTCGCCGCCGCCGAGGCCCTGTTCCGCACGCAGACCGGCGCCCCACTCACGCTCGGGGGGTGGCCCGACGCGGCGGCGCGCGAGACCCGTTTTGCGGTTCATGTGCCGTACGTGCTGTCCCTGCTGGCGTTCCACGATCCGCACGCCGTCGTCAAGGGCCTCGACCAGGTCCCGGTGTCCGAGTGGCCGAACGTCCGGGCGGTACACCTCTCATTCGACGTCATGGTGGCCGCCGGCACATACCTCGCCCTCGTGGCGCTGTGGACGGGATGGCTCGCGTGGCGACGGGCGGACCTGGCGCACAACCGCCGGCTCATGCGGGCGCTCGCCCTCGCGACCCCGCTGGGGTTCCTCGCGGTCGAGGCGGGCTGGATGGTCACCGAGCTGGGCCGGCAGCCGTGGGTGATCTACGGAGTGCTCAAGACCGCCGACGCAGTGACCCCGATGCCGGGGCTGATGGTCCCGTTCCTCACCTTCACGCTGCTCTACTGCTTTCTGGGCGTGATCGTCGCCTGGCTCTTGTACCGGCACATCATCCGCAGTCCCGCGGTTCCGGAATGGCGGGAGTTTTATATGCCGGGAGGCGGGACACGGGAAACGGGAAAAGAGACAGCCTGACATGAGCCTCGCCGATCTCGTCGCGGGAGTCATTTTCGTCGCGCTCAACGCCTACGCGGTGCTCGGCGGCGCGGATTTCGGCGGCGGTGTGTGGGACCTCCTGGCGCTGGGCCCTCGCAAGGCGCGTCAACGCGAGCTGATCGCCGAGGCGATCGGCCCGGTGTGGGAGGCGAATCATGTGTGGCTCATCCTTGCGATCGTGCTGCTCTTTACCTGTTTCCCCCCCGCGTTCGCGCGGCTCGGCACGAGGTTGCACATTCCCCTCTCGCTCGTGCTCATCGGCATCGTGCTGCGGGGTTCCGCGTTTACGTTCTGGCGGTACGGGGCGGACGAGGAGCAACGCAATTGGGGCATGGTGTTCGCGATCGCGAGTCTCATGACCCCGCTGTTACTGGGAACCACGGCGGGAGCGATTGCCTCGGGTGCCGTCGGAGACGGGGGATGGGGGAGCGGAGACTTCTACGGCACGTACGTCGCCCCGTGGCTCAACCCCTTCGCCCTGTCGGTGGGGATGTTCGCGCTCATCGCGTTCGCGTTCCTGGCGGCGGTGTATCTGACCCTCGAAGCCCGCGACCGGGAGGTGCGGGAAGACTTTCGCCGTCGCGCGCTGGCGTCGGGCGTGGGGTTGTTTCTGGCGGCGGTGGTGGTGCTGCTCCTCTCCCTCAACCGCGCGCCCCGCGTGCGCGAGGGGCTCATCTTCGCGGCCTGGGCCGTGCCGTTGCATCTCCTCACCGCGGCGGCGGCCATTACGGCGCTCGTCGCCCTCTGGGCTCGCCGCTGGCGCGTGGCGCGTGTGGCCGCGGCGGCGCAGGTGTCGCTCATCCTGTGGGGCTGGGCGCTGAGCCAGTACCCCTACATCCTGCCCCCTGACCTGTCGATTGCGAACGCCGCAGCTCCGGCGGCAACGCTGCGCCTCGTGCTTGCCGCACTGGTCGCAGGTGCGGTGCTCTTGCTGCCGTCGCTGTACTATCTGTTCCGGATTTTCAAGATGGGCAATCCGTCATCCGTTAACCGTCATCCGTAAAGGCAATCCCCCGTTTCGCGACGGACGACGGACGACGGATGACGGATGACGGATCACATCACTTCGCGTACCGATCCGCCCCCAGGAAATGCAGCGACACGTATGGTTCCGCCCCCTCGACCCAGCTGTCGTGCCCCGGCGCGATGTGGAACAGGTCGCCGGGCCCGAGGGAGAACGCCTTGCCGTCGTCCATGACGACGCGGCACCGTCCTGAGACGACCAGCCCCACGTGCTCGACCTGACAGCTCTTGGTCCCCGCGATCGGACCGACGTGCGTCGACCATTTCCACCCCGGCTCGTAGCTGGCGCGCCCAACGACGAGGTCGCCGATCCTCACGAGGTCGAACTTTCCCTTCTCGAAGCTGCGCGTCTCGTCGGGCCGGTCGAATCGTCTGATGGTCGCGTGTTTCACCGCTCATCTCCTTCCTAATCCCTGTGGAGCAGCGCCCGTGCGAGCGCATCCGCCGTCACGCCCTCGACGGCGACAGTCTTGCGACGAGCGGTCGCCCCACTGGCGATGGTGACGGCCCCGCGCGTCACCCCCACCCGCTCGGCGACGAAGCGCACCAGCTCTGCGTTCGCGGCGCCCTCCACCGGAGGTGCGGCGACCTTGATTTTGATGGCGTCGCCGTGCCACCCGGACACCTCGGTCCGGCGGGCGCGTGGTACCACGTGCACCACGAGCGTCGCCATCAACCCACGACGATGGTGAGCAGCAGCCGCTCCAGCACCCACAGCGCGAGCCAGGCGGCGAGCGGGCTCCAGTCCAGCCCTCCGGTCGGCGGGAGCACGCGGCGGATCGGCTCGACGACCCAGTCGGTCAAGGCATACGCCGGCCGCAGCCACCGGGAGTAGCGGAAGAACCCGAGCCAGCTCGCCAGCACTCGCACGCCGAGTGCGACGACGATGATCTTGTACGCCACGACGACCGCGAGAGCGATCGCCGCGCGCGGCCCCGCGGAGAACGCGCCGGCCACGCCGTACGCGGTCTCCACCAGCCAGTTCCCCAACGTCACGAGCAGCACGCCGGCGGCCGCGACCGCGACGACCAGCCACCATCCCGCGTGCGCCGGGTTGCCGCCGGCCCGCACGAGGCGCGTCTCGACGGGACGAATCAGGGGGTCGCTGGCCGATCGGAGCGTCCGACCGAGCGCGCCGAACGGTGAGATGCGCCGGGTGCGCACCAGCCAGGAGGCGAGCGCCACGAGCGCGCTCGCGGCGAACGCCGCGAACACGACGTAGCGCAGGGCGAGCTGGAGCTCCGGCATGCCTTAAGTCTAGCGCGATGGGCCGCGTCCTTCAGCGGCGCCGCCCCCTCAGGGCGCGAAGACGTCCACGGCGTCCGTCTGCGCGAAGCCTGGTCGGGGCCCGCCGCCGATCACGTAGAGCTTGCCCTCGACCACGGCGGCCGCGAGGCCGTGGCGTGCCACCGGCAGCGCCGGCGCGGTGGTCCAACGATCGGTCGCGGGGTCGTACACTTCGTGGTTCGCGAATACGGAGCCCCTCGTCTCTCCGCCGATCACGTGGATCGCGCCGTCGAGCAGCGCCGCGGCCAGGCCGCCGCGCCGGCTCGGCATCGCCGACCGCTTGGTCCAGCGGTCGGCCGCCGGATCGTAGGCTTCCACCACATCGTAATTGCGGTCGGGATTGAGCGGTCGCCCGCCGATGGCGTAGACGAGACCGCGGGCGACGGCGGCGGTGAGATGATCGCGCGGTGTCGGGATCGGTGCCGCATCGCGCCAACGGTCGGTCGCCGGATCGTAGATCGCCGTCGCCCCGATCAGCCGACGCCCGGCGCCCCACCCGCCGACGACGATCAGCCGGCCGTTCACGGCGCCCACGCCCGAGGCCCCGCGGGGCGCGGGGAGCGGGGCCCGCGGCTCCCACCGGTTTCGATCCTCCCGATACAGCCACAGATTGCTCTCCGGCATGAAGCTCTGCTCGGCGAGACCGCCCACGGCGTAGAGCGTGTCGCCCACGACGGCGAGCGGCATGTGGTGGCGTGGGGCCGGGAGAACCGCGATGTGCTCCCAACGGTTCGCGGCCGGATCGTAGCGGAACGTGGCGGCGGTGGGACGGCCGGTCCGGTCGATCCCTCCGGCAACATAGATTTTGCCGCGCAGCACCGCGGCGCTGAGCTCCTGGATCGGCTCGGGCAGCGGGGCGGCGCTGGACCAGCCCTCGTTGACCGGGCGTTGACCCGATTCGAGGAAGGTCAAGGGCATGACCGCGGCTACCAGGCTGACCCAGACCGGGTTGGCGCGGAAGGTAGAGCGATGCATTCGTTTCATCCGAGACCAGAAGTGATGCTGACACTCTGAGGTCGCACATGGCGACCTCGAATGCCACTACCGGTTGCGATTCTTGTGAGCGAATTACACAACCCGTCTAGTCAAAGACTCCGGATCCACTTCTCCCATGCAGCCGCGTCCTGACCAAAGTCGTGTCCGCTCACTTGCGTGAGGAAACGCCGCGCCGCGCGTGCGCCACTAGGGTCCTGGGAGCGGAGCTTCGCGAGGATGAGCTCACCCCCGCCGCCCAGGAGGGCCGAGGCGAGTGCCGGGTCCACCCGTGTCGCGGCGAGCGCCTCGAGCAGTGTGTTGTGCGCAGAGAGATTGGTTCCGTCGAGCACCGCACGTAAGCCATCGGCTGCCGGCGCCCAGTTCACCGGCCTCGCGGCGCCATTCGATAGCACGCTCAGCACCTGGCTCGCTGTCGCGGACACCATGGCGTCCCGATCGCGGAGTGCCTCCGCCAGCGTCCACCAAGTCGAGTCGCTGTCCACGAAGCTGGCGATCACCACGGCGGCGAGTGCGCGGTGGCGGGCGCTTCCGTCGTGGGCGAGTGTCGACTGGGCGACACTTCGATCCGCCTCGGTGCGATGCGCCCGCAGGAATTCGAGGAGCGGTCGCGCAGACGCGAGTCGCGGCTCGACGCTGTCTGGGTGCATCCGGCCGAGCAGGAACGCAGGTGTCTGGATTGCGGACTGAAAGACCTGATTGCGCTTCCTGACAACGAGGAGAGCTGCCGCCCACTCCGCACGGTCGGGAGCGAGTCGCGCGGGAGCTCACGGTAGCGCACGCGTGCGGAGTCCTGCGGCTCGACGACGGGCACGGCCCAGTAGCCCTTGGTACTCCCGGGCGACGGCGAGTAGTACTGCGCGGCCGCGTCGGCGAATCCGAGCTTCTGGCGCAGAATCGCGGCGCAGGCGTGGGAGGCGAGCGATTCTCCAGGCGCGTAGCGGGCGAGCGAGTCCTGAATCATCCCGAGCGTCCAGCGCTTGAGCCCGATCAGTTCGAGGCGTGCCGCGGGGGTCTCGAGAATTGCGTTGCGGGTGCCCTGGGCCGCAACGGAGGTCGCAAGGCACAGGGCGAGCGAGCAAGCCGCGCGGCTTACTCGACCGTCCACGTCCCGTCGCGGGCGAGCAGCGTCCCGAGGTCAGGGGCGTCGCGTCCGAGCCCGGCGGCCCGCGCCTGTGCGTACACCTCTGCCTCGTAGGAATTCGCGGGAGAGCAGTACAGCACGCCGAGCGCCACGGGGAACTCCGGGGGCTCGAGCCCGACGAGCAGCTGCGCCAGCGTGCGGTTGGTCTCGTCGTGCACCAGGATTTCGTCCAGCGGCGCTCTGCCCTCACCGACCGGGACGGCCTCGAGCGCGAGTGTGCCCGGCTTCAGGCGCAGGCCTCGCTCCTTGTTTTGTCCGAAGAGCAGCGGCTTGCCGTGCTCCACGTGCAGCTGCGCGGCGGGCGCCACGTCCTTCGCGGTGAAGCTGTCGAACACCCCGTCGTTGAAGACGACGCAGTTCTGGAACACCTCGACGAACGACGCCCCGCGGTGCGCGTGCGCCCGCCGCAGCAACGCCACCATCTCGGCCTGCTGCGTGTCCACCGCCCGTGCGACGAACCGCCCCCCGGCGCCCAGTGCGAACGCGCACGGAGAGACGGGGTTCTCGATCGAGCCCTGCGGCGTCGAGGGTGAGCGCGTACCGCGTCGTGACGTGGGCGAGTACTGCCCCTTGGTGAGACCGTAGATCTCATTGTTGAAGAGCAGAATCTGGAGATCCACGTTGCGCCGCAGCACGTGCAGCATGTGGTTCCCGCCGATCGAGAGGCCGTCGCCGTCGCCCGTGATGACCCACACGTCCAGCTCGGGATTGGCGAGCTTGATCCCGGTGGCGATCGTCGGCGCCCGCCCGTGGATGGTGTGGAACCCGTAGGTCGACAGGTAATAGGGGAACCGGGCCGCGCAGCCGATCCCCGAAACGAACACGGTGCGCTCGCGTCGCGCGCCGAGCTCCGCCAGCGCTTTCTGGACCGCCTTGAGAATGGCGTAGTCCCCGCAGCCGGCGCACCACCGAACCTCCTGGTCCGATGCGTAGTCTTTGGGGGCGAGCTCGGCGTCGGTGATCGTCGTGACGGTCATAGGCCGGCCCTCACCGCGGTGTCGATTCGATCGCTTGCACGATCTCAGCGACTTTGAACGGCTTTCCTTCCACTTTGCTCAGTCCCTCCGCGGGCACGAGGTACGCGGCCCGCAGCAGCTGCAGCAGCTGCCCGTTGTTCATCTCCGGCACCAGCACGCGGTCGAACCGCTTCAGCAGGTCCCCGAGGTTCGACGGGAATGGGTTCAGATAGCGGAGGTGGAGATGCGAGACGTCGAGCCCGTCCTCCCGCGCATCGCGGACTGCCTGGTGAATCGCGCCATAGGTCGAGCCCCAGCCCACGACCGCGACGGCGCCGTGGTCGTCGCCGAGCGCCGGTCGTTGCGGCGGGATGTCGTTCGCGATCCCGGCGATTTTCGCGGCGCGGGTGCGGGTCATGCGGGCGTGGTTGTCGGGGTCGTAGGAGATGTGCCCCGTCTCGTAGTCCTTCTCGAGCCCGCCGATGCGGTGTTCCAGCTCGGGCGTGCCCGGCACAGCCCAGGCTCGCGCGAGGGTCACCGGATCGCGCTGGAACGGGTGGAAGCCCGCGGGGTCGGTCCGGAAATGCACCGGGAAGCGGGGCAGCCCCGCCGGGTCGGGGAGGCGCCACGGCTCGGCGGCGTGGGCGAGGTAGGCGTCCGAGAGCAGGATCACCGGCGTCATGTACTTGGTGGCGATCCGCACCGCTTCGATCGCGACCTCGAAGCAATCGCTCGCCGTCGCCGCGGCGAGCACCGCGAGCGGCGCGTCGGCATTGCGCCCGTGCACCGCCTGGAACAGATCGGACTGCTCGGCCTTGGTGGGCATGCCGGTGGAGGGACCGGCGCGCTGGGCGTCGACCAGCACGATGGGAAGCTCGGTGGCGATCGCGAGGCCGAGCATTTCGGTCTTGAGTGCCACCCCCGGGCCGGAGCTGGACGTCACGCCGAGCGCTCCGGCGTAGGCGGCGCCGATCGCGGCGCCGATCGCCGCGATCTCGTCCTCCGCCTGGAACGTGATCACGCCGTGCGACTTGAGATTCGCCAGCGTGTGCAGCAGCAGCGAGGCGGGCGTGATCGGGTAGCCCGCGAAGATCATCCTCTGAATCCCCGCCCCGCGCATGCCGGCGATCAGCCCCCACGCGATCGCCTCGGTCCCACTCACGGCGCGATAGCGCCCCGGCTCGACCGGCGCCCTCGGCACGGTGTAGCCCACGAGGTGCTCCGACATCTCGGCGGTCTCGCCGAACGCGTGGCCGGCGTTCAGGGCGGCGACGTTGGCCTGGGCAAGCTCGGGACGGTCGGCGAACTTGCGGCGCAGCCAATCGGTCGTCACCTGCCGGTCGCGGCCGTACATCCACAGCATCAGGCCGAGCGCCCACATGTTACGGCAGCGGTGCGCCTCCCGGGTCGAGAGACCGAGGGCCTTGACGGCCTCCGCCGTGAGCCGCGTGATGTCGATGGTGAGCACCTGGTAGGGAGCGAGCGAGCCGTCTTCGATCGGGTTGGCCGGGAACCCCGCTTTGGTGAGGTTGCGCTCGGTGAACGCGCCCGTGTCCACAACGATCGTGCCGCCGAGTCGCAGATCCTTCAGGTCCACTTTGAGCGCCGCCGGGTTCATGGCCACGAGCACGTCCACCGCGTCCCCTGGGGTCGTGACGTCCACGCCACCGAAATGGATCTGGAACGCCGACACACCGTACGTGGTGCCGGCGGGGGCGCGGATCTCGGCGGGGAAATCGGGGAAGGTCGTGAGGTCGTTTCCGGCGAGGGCTGCTTCGACCGTAAAGCGTGATCCGGTCACCTGCATCCCGTCGCCCGAGTCTCCGGCGAAGCGGATGACGACCGACTCGCGTGCCTGCCGGGTCCGAGGAGGCGTGGAGGTAGCCATTGCTCAAAAACTAGTGCGGTGACGCTCGGAGGGTAGGGCGGGGCCCCGCTAGGGGCTCGATGGTCGGCCCGATGAGCCCTCGAACCGGATCACCAGCACCGGATCGCGGCGCCGGGCGATGTCCTCGAACACAAGGAGGTACGTTTCGCCCGTTTTCCGGTGGACGGCATAGACCTTCACGAATGCGCGTCCTCCGAGCTTCGTGTCTACCCCGAGGCTGCCGCCGCCGCTGACGTTCGGGTAGAGTGCCGCGTCGAAGTCCACCGCCTTGATCTCGAGCGAGTCCGGGATGCGGAGCGCGTATTGCTGGACCGGATCGGTAGGAGTGACGGTCGGAGGCAGCGTGTTGATCGTCCGGTTGCAGGAAGCGAGCATCACGGCTGCGAGCGTCCCCAAGACATGGACCTGGAACGGCTGCTGTGGCAAAGGACCCTCCTCCCTACGCGACCGGAGCGAACGCAGCCGCTACGATCCTCGCCTGCTCGACCTGGTGCGCCGCGGGGTAGCCTTCCGCCGGGCTCGACCGCTCCGGCCGCCCGATATCGCGTACCGTCACCTCGGGGCCCACCAGCTCGCGGAGCTGCGGCAGCATGAACTTCTGTGGACCCATGTTGCGCGGCTCTTCCTGCACCCACACGATCTCGCGCAGGTTGGGATACTGGCGGATCAACGTCGCCAGCTCTTCGCGCGGGAACGGATAGAGCAGCTCCACCCGGGCGACCGCCACGTGCTGGGCCTGCGCCCGCGCCGGGGAGAGTGTGAGGTCGTAGTACACCTTGCCGCTACACAGGATGAGCCGGCGCACGGCGTCGCGGGGCGGCGCGGCGGGGTCGTCGAGCACCGGCTGGAACCGTCCGGTCGCCAGATCCTCGAGCCGCGAGCTCGCCTGCGGCAGCCGCAACAGGCTCTTCGGCGTGAACAACACGAGCGGCCGCAGCTCGGCGTGGCGCGCCTGGCGCCGCAGCAAATGGAAGTACTGCGCCGGCGTCGTGCAGTTGGCGATACGGATATTCCCGTCGGCGCCGAGCGCGAGAAAGCGCTCGATGCGGGCGCTCGAGTGCTCGGGTCCCTGGCCCTCGTAGCCATGCGGGAGGAGTAGTGTGAGGCGCGACGTCTGCCCCCACTTGGCGAGCCCGGCGATGATGAACTGATCGATGATGACTTCGCCGCCGTTGGTGAAGTCGCCGTACTGGGCCTCCCACAGGACCAGGGTCTCGGGTGCCGCGGCCGCGTAGCCGTACTCGAAGCCCAGGCAGGCGAACTCGGAGAGGGGGCTGTTGTGCAGCTCGAACGGCGCCCGCGCCCCCGGCAGGTTCTGGATCGGGGCGTAACGGCGGCCGTCCCGGGCGTCGCGCAGCACGAGGTGTCGCTGGCTGAACGTGCCGCGCTCGGTGTCCTGGCCCGTGAGCCGGATGGCGGTCCCCTCGGCGACGAGCGACGCGAAGGCCAGGGCCTCGGCGTGGGCCCACTCGATCTGACCCTCGGCGAGGGCGGGCCGGCGCCGCTCCAGTTGCTTCTGCAGCTTGGGAATGATCGTGAAGCCTTCGGGCACGAGGAGGAGCTGCTCGTTCAATGTCGTGAGCAGCGGCGCGGACACGGCGGTATCGGGCTCTGCGAGCTGGGTTTGCGCGCCGGAGATTCGTTGCGGCTCTTCCCCCGCGCCCGCCTCGCGCAGGTGCGCCTTGAGCGATTGCTGGATCTCGATGAGTCGCTGATGGACCTGCTCCGCCTCCGCGGCCGCCTGGGCCGCATCCACCACACGTTCCCGCACCAGCTGGTCGGCGTAGCGCTGGCGCGCCGTGGGCGTCTGCCTGATCCGCTCGTACATCACCGGCTGCGTGTAGGCCGGCTCGTCGCCTTCGTTGTGACCCCACCGGCGGTAGCCCACCACATCGATCACCACGTCGCCGTGAAACTTGTCGCGGTACAACATCGCGAGCCGCACCGCCGCGAGGCATGCCTCCGCATCGTCCGCGTTGACGTGGATGATCGGCGCGTCGAAGCCCTTGGCGAGATCGCTCGAATAATCGGTCGAGCGTCCTTCCTTCGGATCGGTGGTGAAGCCGAGCTGGTTGTTGGCGATCAGGTGGATCGTGCCGCCGGTGGTGTAGCCCTTGAGCCGGGCGAGGTTGAAGGTCTCCGCCACGACGCCCTGCGCGGCGAACGACGCGTCGCCGTGGATCAGCACGGGGAGCGCCACCGTCCCATCGTGGATCGCGTCCTTGCCGCGACGATTCGTCTGATTGGCGCGGGCCCGCCCTTCGACCACCGGGTTCACCGCTTCGAGGTGGCTCGGGTTGGGCGTGAGGGTGATGTTGACGGGCTTGCCCCCGGCGGTCTGGTACACGCCGTCCGCGCCGTGGTGATACTTCACGTCGCCGGTGCCGCCTTCGGGTGTGAGCGTCCCCTCGACGTGCCGCCCGCCCTCGAACTCCGCGAAGATCGTCTCGTACGGAAGGCCGACTACGTGGGCGAGCACGTTCAACCGGCCGCGGTGCGCCATCCCCAGCACCACGCGCCGGGCGCCGCTCGCGCCGGCGAGCTCGATGGTCTGGTCGAGCATCGGCACGAGCACGTCCAGTCCCTCGATCGAAAACCGCTTCTGGCCGAGGTACGCCTTGTGGAGGAAGCGCTCGAGGGTCTCGACCGCGGTGAGCCGAGCGAGCAGCTGGCGCTTCATCACCGGCGAGAGCGGCTTACGGTGGTCCCCCGATTCGATCACCTGGCGCAGCCACACGCGCTCCTGGTGGCTGCCGATGTGCTCGACCTCGTAGGCGATCGTGCCGCAATACGTCTCCTGCAGCCTGGGATACGCCTCCGCCAGGGTCCGTCCGGGCACGTAGATCCGCAGCAGGTCGGCCGGGATCCGCGCCATGATCTCGGGGCTGAGCCCGAGGGGTCCGGGATCGAGCGCCGGATCCCCCGGCGGATCGGAGCCGAGGGGGTCCAGCCGCGCCGCCATGTGGCCAAAGTTGCGGATGGCTTTCACCAATGCCATTGCCGCCGCGACGTGCTTCAACTCATCGGGAGCCGGGAGGCGGGAGCCGGGAGCCGCCGTCTGCGTCGCGACAACTTCTCCCGCCTCCCGTGTCTCGCCTCCCGGTAGGCCCAGACTCTCCAACACCGCACCGTAAAAGTTCTCTTCGCCTTGAAGCAGTTCATCGAGCCGTCGCAGGAAGAGTCCCGACTCCGCTCCCTGGATGATCCGGTGATCGTAGGTCGAGGTGATCGTCATGACCTTGGCGCCCCCGATGGTCCGGATCGCGCCGGTCGCGATGATCGAGCCCTGGCCCTTCATGAGGCGCGGTACGGATGCAACCGTGCCGATGGTGCCGGGGTTGGTCAGGGTGATCGTGGCGCCCGCGAAGTCGTCGGGGACCAGCTTGTTAGTGCGCGCCTTGTCGACCAGCGCCTCGTATGTCGCGTGGAAAGTCGCGAAGTCCATGCCCTCGGCGTGCTTGATGACGGGGACGACCAGGGCGTGGCTGCCGTCCTTCTTCTCCACGTCCACCGCCAGGCCGACGTGCACCGCGTGTGGATCGAAGCGGTGCGGCTTGCCATCGATGTCGCGGAACGCATGCGTCATCACGGGAAGCTCGCGCGCCGCCCGGGCGATCGCGTATCCGATCAGGTGCGTGTAGGAGATCTTCCTGCCGGCTGCCGCGAGCTGGGTGTTCAGCTCTCGCCGGCGCGCGTCCAGCACGTCGACGGTGACCTCGCGGAACGACGTGGCGGTGGGCACGGAGAGCGAGTCCGCCATGTTCTGCGCGAGTCGGGCGGCGGGGCCGGTGATCGGAGTCAACCCGGGAGACGGGAGAGGGGAGACGGGAGGCGTGGCTACCGGCGCCGCCGCGCTCCTCGTCTCCCGACTCCCGCCTCCCGCCTCCCGAAGCGCTTCGGCGGGGCTGGTCGGGATTACGGGTAGCTCGGCCAGCTTCCCGTTATCGAATAGTTGCCGCCATTCCTCGCCCACCGACGCGGGATCGCGCAGGTATTGCTCGTACATGACCTGCACGAAGGCGGCGTTGTGCGTACCGAAGACGAATTCGCTCACGCCTGCAAGTTAATCAAAATGGAGAACGCGGCGTCCGATGAGTGCGCGGCTCAAGCCGCGACTCGGCATTTGCGGGTAAACCCGCATGATGCTCGACTCGGGTACGCCCGTTTACCGGCCGAGTCGCGGGTTCACCCGCGGACGAAAGCGGTAGGGCGCGTGGTCACGCCCTCCGCTTCGTTCCTGCGCCACGGTTTTCATATTCGGCAATCAAACGCTTGGGCGCGCTGCGCCGCCACGCCTGCTCGAGGATGTCGCGGAGGTCGGCGGCGCGGACCCGGGTCAGGCGGACCAGCACGGTGGGATAGCCGCGATAGTGAGCGGTGGTGAAGAACGTCGTGGGATCGGCCTGCATCCGGAAGTCGCGCTCGTCGTCACCGCATTTGACCACGAGTGTCTCGCCATCCTCCCACAAACGCGCGAGGAACTTTCCACGGACCCTGAACCCCGGCGTACCGTAGCACGGTCCCTCCTCGACCCCCGGAAGCGCCAGGGCCAGGCGCCGCACCGTCGTCAGGGTCTGCGGGATTCGTCTGGGCATTGGATGGCGCGCGTCACCCGGCAGCGAGGGCAGCGAGTTCAGTACCGTACTCCAGTTACGACCCGTACCGCGTGTGCCAAGCTGCTTGTCGGTGAGTGCGTTCGTCAAGCGCGAGCGGCCGATGCCGTCCGGATAAACGATGTAAAGCGGCGGATCTAGTCTTTGTACGGGTCGAACTCCTTCTCCCCCGCCATCACGACGATCAGCGGCGTGAGCGTATGGAGCACCGTGACCGTGTCGCCCTGTGCCGCCAGCACGTCCGGCAGCCGTCGGTAGGCGTGCGGCGACTCGTCCAGCCCGCCGCCGCGCAGGATCACACCCTTCCCACCGACCCACGACCGCAGCATGTCCCACGTGACCCGGCCGGGCCGAATCAGCTCGCCGGTGCGGCGGTTCACTTTGCCGCGCGCCTCGGTGCGTGACATCACCCGACCCGCGCCGTGCACCGTGGAGTAGAGCGACGCCCGCTGCAGCGGGGAGTCGTGTCGGGCACCCTCGATGATGACCGCGTCGTCCCCCATCGAGCCACCGACGAACCCCTGTTGCCCCGGAAACGCCGGCGTCGCTCCCTTGCGCACCACGACGTACTCCGTCCCGTCGTGGGTCTCCTTCCACGCGAAGTTGTGGTGATTGTGGACCAGCTCGAGCTCCCGACCGCCGAGCAGCGACACCACCTTGCGCGCCACCCACTCGCGCCCCGCGTAGGCATACTCGCCGGCGAGGGTCATCAAGTGCCAGTAGTCGTGTCCCAGCGGCTGGTCGAGCGCGAACAGCGCCTCGGCCTCCGGCACGCGCTCGCCCCATTGCCTCCCCTGCGACAGCGCCAGGAAGCCCGAAGCGACGGTGTGGCCGAGCCCGCGGCTGCCGAAGTGAACGCCCACCCAGATGTCCCCGTTCTCGTCGGCGAACACGTCCACGTAATGATTGCCGCTTCCGACGGTGCCGAGCTGGTTTCGCGCCTTGGCGCGGAGGCCATCCCGCTCGTGCTTTCCTGGGACGGCCTCCCACGCGGGATGCTCGAACAGCGGATGGTCGGTGGGCGCGTCATCCGCGCGGTTCGAGCGGCCTGTGCCGAACGAGATCGTTTGCTGGATCTGGTCCGCCAGGCGCTCGAGCTCGGGCCGGGGGAGGTCGTCGACCCGGCGGTCGGTGCGGATCGCCGCGTTGCCGCAGGCGATGTCGAAGCCCACGCCGATCACGCTCACCTTGTTGCGGTACGCCGCCACGCCGCCGATCGGCATGACGTAGCCCAGGTGACCGTCTGCCATGAGGGCCACGCGCTCGGCCCGCGTCGCCACGTCCCGCAGCTGGGCCAGGGTCTTTTCTTCGTGGGTACCAAAAATGGCAGGCTGGGGCACACGGCAATTTAGCCCTTATCTTCGGTCCATGTTCCGACAGTGGCTGCTCCTGATCGGTGTGTTGCCGGGAGCCGCAGCCCCGGCCGCGAGTCAGGATGCGGGCGCGCTGCGTGACCGGCTCGAGGCTCGGATCTCACGAGCACCGGCCCAGGCCGTCGGCCTCTACTACCGAAACCTCGCGGGTTCCGACTCCATCCTCATTGGAGCGAACCTGCGGTTGCACGCTGCCAGCACGATGAAGGTCCCAGTGATGATCCAGATCTTCCGGGACGCGGACGCCGGGCTCCTTCGGCTCGACGACTCGCTCACCGTACACACTGCCTTTCCCTCGCTCGTCGGGGGCGGGGCGTTCACGGTCGGCAAGGACGACGACTCGGACTCGACGCTGTATGCGCTGGTGGGGCGGAACCGGTCAGTGCGGGAGCTGCTCGAGCTCATGATCACCCGCTCGAGTAATCTCGCCACCAACATCCTGATCGAGCGGGTCGGCGCATCACGCGCGCAAGCGTCGGCGCGCGCCATGGGCGCGTGGTCGATTCAGGTGCTGCGTGGCGTGGAGGACGGCGCGGCGTACCGGGCCGGGCTGAACAATACGACCACCGCCCGCGACCTGGGGGTGCTGCTCGGTGCGATCGCCACCGGCCGCGCCGCCAGCCGCGGCGCCTGCGACTCGATGCTCGCGATCCTCGGCCGGCAGGAGTTCAACGAGGGCATCCCGGTCGGCGTCCCGCCGGGAACCCGGGTGGCACACAAGACCGGATGGATCGGGGAGGTCGTCTACCACGACGCCGCGCTCGTCTACCCGTCGGCTGGCGTCGGCTATGTGCTCGTCGTGCTGACCGGCGGTATCAAGGAAGACAGCGTCGGCCACAATCTGGTTGCGGACCTGTCCCGGCTCGTGTACCAGGGGCGGCGAAGCGGGCTATGACACCCGCCGAGTCTTGCGCCGCATGAAGTCCATCAGGATGAACTGGCCGAGCGTCATCGTGTTCGTGAAGTACGCCTTCCCGCGGCAGATGGCCGACACCTTCTTCACGAACTCCACGAGACTCCGGTCCCGCGCCAGCATGAAGGTGTTGATCATGATCCCCGAGCGCCGGCACAGCGCTACCTCCCGGTAGGTGGCCTGGAGGATCTGGGGGTCGAGGCCCATCGAGTTCACGTAGATCCGTCCGTCGGGGAGCGTGAGCGCCGACGGCTTGCCGTCGGTGATCATGATGATCTGGCGCATGTCTTTGCGCTGTGACAGGAGCATTCGGCGCGACAGCTTGAGCCCCTCGGCGGTGTTGGTGTGATACGGCCCCACCTGGGCGCGCGCCAGCTGGGCGAGCGGGATTTCCTCCGCCGTGTCGTGGAACAGGACCACACGCAGCGTGTCGCCCGGGAACTGTGTGCGGATCAGGTGGGTGAGCGCGAGCGCTACCTTCTTGGCCGGCGTGAAGCGGTCTTCACCGTACAGGATCATGGAGTGCGAGCAATCGAGCATGAGCACCGTGGCCGATGACGAGCGGTACTCGGCCTGGTGCACCATGAGGTCGTCGTACTCGAGGTTGATCGGCACGCCCAGCCCCTCGCGCTGCAGCGCGTTCGTGAGCGTGGCGTTCACGTCGAGGTTGAGCGTGTCGCCGTACTGGTACGGTTTGCTCGCCGCCTCGGCCTCGACGCCGGTCGCGAGGTGCTCGGTGTCGTGCGCCCCGAAGCTCGACTTGCCGATGCTCCCCAGGAGGTGTTTCAACGTTCGGTAGCCGAGGAAATCGATGCCCTTCTCGGTGAGATTGAACTGCACCTGCTGGGCAGCCTCCTTGGCCATCCCGCCCGGACCGAACAGCGGCTGCTGCCCGGCCGGTACCTTGGGCGCCTCGGTCACGTTCAGGTAGCCCTCGTCCATGAGCTTCTGGACGATCTTGTCGAGCAGCTCGCCGAGCTGACGCTCGAGTTCGGCGTCTCGAGCCGCGTCGCCGGTCGATTCGCCGCGCAACAGCTTGAGCATCTCGGGCGTCAGCTGGCCCGAGTCCATGAGCGCCTGGAGGATCGCCTGCCGCAGGGCGTCGAGGGAGCGGTCGGACTCCTCTTCGCCGAACTCGCCCCAGAACGGATGCGAGTACGCGCCTCCGGCGAAGCCCGACTGGAGAAGGAAGTCGGCGAGCTGATCGAGCAGGGCCTGGAGGTTGATCGTATCGGCCAGCTCGGGGAGGTAGCGGCTGTACGTCGTGTATTTCATCGGGCTCCCTACCCGAAATATCGGGCGGCGGCGAGCTTTCCCGCAATGGACGAAGCCGCGCGCACGTTTCGACTCGGAGCGCTCTCCCACCGCAACTTCAGACTTTTCTTCTTCGGTCAAGGCATCTCGCTCATCGGGACCTGGATGCAATCGATCGCCCTGGGATGGCTGGTGCTCGAGATCACCAACTCTCCGTTCGCCGTCGGCTTGACCCAGGCGCTCCGGTCTCTGGGGGTCCTCCTGTTCACGCTGTATGGGGGCGTCGTCGCGGATAGGGTCGACAAGCGCCGCCTCATCGTGTGGACACAAGCGTTGCAGATGCTCGAAGCGCTGGCGCTGGCGGCGCTCGTGTGGGCCGGCCGGGTGACGACCTGGCAGGTGATGGTGCTGGCGGTGTTCTTCGGGATCGTCAATGCGTTCGACATTCCCGGCCGCCAGGCGTTCATCGCGGAACTCGTGGGCAGGGACGACCTGATGAATGCGATCGCGCTGAACTCGTCCATGTTCAACGCGGCGCGGATCGTCGGCCCGGCCGTCGCGGGCGTGGTGATCGGTGCGGCCGGCGTCGGCATGTGCTTCTTGTTGAACGGGGTGAGCTACATCGCCGTCATCGCCGGGCTCCTGGCGATGCGCCTCCCCCCCTTCGTGTCCGACGGCGCGGCCACCACGGCCGGCGAGGGGGTGCGCCAGGCCGTCGCGTTCATCCGGAGCGACGCCCGTGTGTCGGCGCTCGTGGTGCTGGTCGCCGTGTTCAGCGTGCTCGGCTTCCCGTTCATCGTGCTGATGCCGGTGGTCGCCCGGGACGTGCTGCACACCGACGCCCGCGGCTACGGAGTGCTCATGGCGGCGGTGGGCGTCGGGGCGATGCTCGGCGCGCTCGGGCTCGCGCTCCGCGGGCGCCGCGTTCGCAAGGGTGCGGCGCTGCTGGACGGCGGCGCCACGTTCGGCGCGCTGCTGATGCTGTTCGCGGCCGTCCGCTCCGTCGGGGTGGCACTGGTGCTCCTGGCCCTCGCCGGCTGCGCCATGATCGTGACCACCGCGCTCGCCAACACCATGCTCCAAACCCTCGTTCCCAACGAGCTGCGGGGCCGGGTGATGGCGTTCTACGCCTTCGTGTTCGTGGGAATGGCGCCGCTCGGTGCGTTCCAGGCCGGCCTCGTCGCCGAGCATACCGGCGCACCCTTCGCGATCGCCCTGGGCGGAATCGGCTGTCTCATCGGCGCGGCGCTGGTCGCTTGGCGGGTGCCGGCGCTACGGCGGACGGCATAGCGGAGGTTCGGGAGATTGGAGGAGGTTGGAGGAGGTTGATCGCGTACGGAACAACCTCCTCTAACCTCCCCAACCTCCTCTAGCCTCGTCTACAACAGCCGTCTCAGCTTCAGCGCCACCCGGATCGTGTCCGCCTCGCGGCGCAGCACGAGCTGGCGCACCTCGCCGTCGGCGCGGAGGGCCTTGCGAGCGTCGCTCAGGTCCCCCGCGGCGACGCCGCGTCCGTCGATCAGCAGGAGCTCGTCGCCGACGGCGATCCCCGCCTCGGCGCTGGGGCTGTGCGGGACGACGTAATCGACCATGATGTGCGCGAGCCCCGGTCCCCGGGCGGCGAGCCGCAGCCCGCTCATATCGAAATCGCACGGCGAGCCGTCGACGGGTCGTGGCTCGACGATGGCGCGGCGGCCCACATAGTCGACGATCAGGCGCGTTCCCTCGAACACCGAGTTGCCGATGACGCCGTCGATGTCGGTTCGCGACAGGAAGCCCTTGTACTCGCCGCCCAGGCCGGTGGTCGGCGAAGGGACCGTCAGGCCGCCGAGCCGGACCTCCTGCAGCCGGACGATGGTGCCGTGGAGCTCGCCCACCAGGCCCGTCCCGATGGGCGCCTGGATGGCCGGGGCCACGGTGCCCAGGCCGTGCTGCTCTGCGAATGAGGTCGTGAGAATCAGGCACAGGCCCGACGCGCCCGTATCGAGCAGCAACCGGGCCGGGATGGCACGGCGGCCCCGGACCTTCACCTGCGCCCTGAGGAGGGGGAGATCCGCGTCCGCAGTGAATCGCACGGTGGTGCCCGCGCCCCGATAGTGGTACCGCGCCGCGTCGAACAACCGCACGCGCCGCTGCCGGTAGTCGATCTCAACGGCGTAGTGCTGCAGGACGTCGTGCCCTACGAGGCCGACTTCGAGTCGCCCGCTCGCTTCGCTCAAGCCGTGGAGCGGATACAGCGCCACGCGGTGGTTTGCGAGGGTGAGCTCTCCCAAGCGGATCGTGTCCACGACGGCGGTCGAGGACGCCGGGACGGGCTCGATCCCGACGGTCCGGGCCCAGTCCCGGTCGAGGCCGGTGCGGGAGAGGCCGGTGTCGAGCATGAGCCAGACGGAGTCGCCCTTGATCACCGCGGGCACGTAGATCGCGCCCCCGTATGCGTCGAACGGGACCGCGACCACCGGCACGAGCGGTGCGGAAGTCGGACCGTGCCCGCAGGCCAGGGAGAGGCACGCGGCGAGCGCCGCTGACCGGGGGGGGACCGCGCTGATCACCTCCAGTTCCTCCGGCGTGCTTCGTCCACGATCAGCGCCGCCGCCCCGTCGATTCCCAGCCTCTCCGTGTTCACCACCAGATCGTAGTTCACCACGTCCGGGCGATGCCGCCCGTAATAGGTCCGTACGTACTGGTCGCGCTGCCGGTCGGTTTCGTCGACGACCTTCTCTACGTCGGCCGGGGTCACCTCCAGGTGCTCGACGGCGAGCTTTATGCGCCACGGCTTCCCGGCGACGACGTAGACGTGCAGCGCGTCGGGCCGCTGCGCGAGCACGGCTTGGGCGCCCCGGCCCACCAAGACGATCCGACCGTGGGCCGCCGCCTCGGCGATCACGCGCTCGGTCAGCTGAACGATCGCCGCCTCGTCCGGCTCGACGCGCGGGACGGCGGCGGTTGCGATGAACAGTTCGGGCGAGCCGGCCGCGAGGGCGCGCGCGAGGCGCTCCAGCAATCCCGGCGCCCGCTCCTCGCGCTGGGCCACCGCGTCGGGAGGCAGCCCCGCCCGGCGCGCGACTTCGTCCACGAACTCGTTGTCGATCACCTCCCACCGAAGCGCCGCCGCGACGAGGCGGGCGACCTCCGAGCCGCCGGAGGCATACTGCCGAGTGATCGTGATGACGGGCGGCGCCATCTCAGGGCTTCAGGTTCTTGCGCAGCTCGCTGATGTTGAACAGGGGCAGCCCGCCCTCGGTCGGTACGAAGATGATCAGGTTGCTGGAGCTCTTCATGTCGTGCAGCACCTCGATCCACTGCTTGGTGAGCGCTTCTGGGGAGAGCGTCTGGTTGAGGAGCCGCTGCTGCTCGGTCTGGAGGCGGGCGACCTCGACGCGGTGGCGTTCGGTCTCGATCTGCTGCTCCTGGGCGATCTTGTTGTTGATCGCCTGCACCACCTGAGGTGGGGGCTGCAGGTCCCGGAGAAAGAATGCCGTCACCGTCGCGATCCGGAAGTTCCCACCGCCGGCGCGGGGCCTCGTCACGAGGGCGGAGTCGACCAGCCCTTCCATCGTGTTCGCGATCTGCGTGCGCTTGGAGATGTCGTTGATGGAGTATTGCACCATGCCGTCGCGCACGCCCTTGCGGATGGCGTTGAGCACGGCGCCGCGGATCTGGTCTTCGTTGCCGATCTCGGTGAAGATCTTGGGTGCCTGCATCGGGTCGATCTGCCAGCGGATCGACACCTCCACGTGCATCCCCATCTGCTCGCTCGAGAGCGCCTCGATCGCTTCGATCTGCTCCCCGCGGGTCGGCCACTGCTCCTCGCGGGTCGAATACCGCTCGATCGAGGACCACGGCGGCACGAAGCGGATGCCGGCGAGCAGCGGTCCCGGGTCCACATAGCCGAAGGCGTGACGCACCCCGACTTCGCCGGGGTCGATCACGACCATGGCCGACCCGGTCGCGAACAGGACGGCGAGGGCGCCGACCGCGTAGCCGGCGAAGCGCAGCAGGTTGGAGATCGGCCCGGGGCGCTGGGCGCGCACGGTGGCCGCGGCCAGGAGCAGGGAAAACGCAATGACGAGGAGGACCGCGCCGCCGACGAGTTTGCCCATGGGATCTCCGGAGGGAGGTGACGCGGGGAAGATACTGCGCGTTGCCGGGAGGCGTTATCCGTCTACGGATGACGGATGACGGACTACTGGAACAGATTCGGTCCCCCGCCGATTCCTCCACCGCCGGTCTTCCCGTACCCCGGCCCCTTCGGCTCCGCTCGCGCGCGCACGTAGCCCAGCTCCTCGGTGCGCGAGATCCGTTTCTCGGCCACCAGGCCCTCGAGCACCAGCTCGCACGCCGCGACCATGGTGCCCGGGTCCTTCTTCGCGGCGAGGCCCACCTGGTCCACCAGGTCGAGCAGGCCGGGTACGACGCTGAAGCCCTTGAGGCAGGTCTCCGAGCGCTCGTCGATGGAGAGCTTGAGCGCCCCGCCTTCGTCGAACCAGTGGACGATGTCGTCCACGTTGGCGCCGCCCACGCGGGACTCGAACGTCTTGCCGGCGGCGCGTCGGATCAGGTCCTTGGCGATCGATTCGGGGCCCTGCAGCTCGCCCTCGTACTCGAGCTCGAGCTTCCCCGTGATCGCGGGCAGCGCGGCGTAGATGTCCGAGATGCGCGGGACGACCGTCTTTTCCTTGGTGGTGACGGTGCGTCGCTCGGCGTTCGACACCACGTTCTCCAGCACGCTGATCGGCAGCCGCTGCGACACGCCCGAGCGGCGGTCCACCCGCTTATCCTCGCGCGCCTCGAAGGCGACCCGCTCGATCAGCTCCGCCACGAAGTCGGGCAGCTTGAGGGGCCGCCCGGTGCGCTCGAGCCAGGCCTCCTGGCGGGTGATCGCGGCGCCGAGTTCGACCGTATAGGGATAATGGGTGACGATCTCGGATCCGATGCGGTCCTTGAGCGGCGTGATGATCTTGCCGCGGGCGGTGTAGTCCTCGGGGTTGGCCGTGAATACGAGCGCCACATCGAGGTTCAGGCGGACCGGATAGCCTTTGACCTGGACGTCCCCCTCCTGCATGATGTTGAACAAGCCCACCTGGATCTTCCCGGCGAGGTCGGGGAGCTCGTTGATCGCGAAAATGCCGCGGTTCGCCCGGGGCAGGAGTCCGAAGTGCATCGTGAGCTCGTCGGACAGCAGGTGACCGCCCCGGGCGGCCTTGATGGGATCGACGTCGCCGATGATGTCAGCGATGGTGACGTCGGGGGTCGCGAGCTTTTCCACGAAGCGGGACTCGCGCGGCAGCCACGCGATCGGTGTCCGGGCGTCGTGTTCGGCCACGAGCTCGCGGCCGAACTTCGAGATCGGCGCGAACGGGTTGTCGTTCACCTCGCTCCCGGCGAGAATCGGAATCTCCTCGTCGAGCAGCGTGACGAGCTGGCGCAGGATACGGCTCTTCGCCTGCCCGCGCAGGCCCAGCAGGATGAAGTTGTGCCGGGACAGGACGGCGTTGACGAGCTGCGGGATGACGGAGTCCTCGTAGCCCACGATACCCGGGAACAGCGGCGAGCCATTCTCGAGCAGACAGATCAGATTCTCGCGCAGCTCGTCCTTGACGGTGCGTTGGATCCGGGGGGGACTCGCCCACTCGGTCTGCTTCAGGTCGCCCAGCGTGGTCGGCTTGGTCATAGGGCAATAGTTAATCGGCACCCTCCCGCGATGTAAAGAGTCGCAGTGCCGCGGCGCCCCACGCGGGCAGTTCGATTGTGGCGCGACCGTCCGGCGCGACGGGGACGCGGTCGCCGTTCATCTCAACGAAGTTCGTGCGACGGGCACTGCGGAAGCCGTAGGCCCCCGGCCAGACGGCCACGGCGCGCGCGGCACCGGCTACGTCCACGAGCTTCACGACCACGCCGGCGCGGTCGTCTGCCGGCTTCGCGCCGACGACGGCGACGCCGGGATCCGCGATGAACAGCGCCGAGTCCTTGCGGGGGAGCGGGCCCGCGCCGGCGCTCGCGTACGGCGCGCTCACGTACAGCGGGTCGCAGGCGGCCCAGCCGCGCCGGGCCGGCTCGGCGCGGTCGCCGCCCGGCGGGAGCGCCGAGATGCGGTAGCGGAACGAAAACTGCCCGCCCTGGCGGGCCGCGAAGTTCGTAGGCCAGTAGTTGTGCAGGACGTACGCGAACAGCGTGCCGTCCGGCTCGATCCGCCGGCGCCATTGACCGCGGAAGATGTCGTTCAGCGTGAAGAGCGGCGTGTCGGGCCCGCTCCAGAGGATTCCCCCCGCCGCGTCGTGCAGCCACACCCAGTGGGCGTGGCAGTACCAGTCCCGGCAGCTGCCGGGTTGCTGGTCGCGCTCCACCGTCATCCGCCCGAGCGGCACCTCGACTTCGACCGTGGGCTTCGTGAGCGCGAACGGGAACGCGACGTACAGCGCTTCCTTGTCGAGCGTGGCGGGCTTCGTCACCCGATTCTCGATATCCAGCCACGGGAGCTCGTCGTACAGTGTCACGACGGTCGTGACGCCGGTGCAGCCCTGCAGTGTGCGCTCCACCACGAGCCGGGCGCCGATGCCCGGGAGCCGCTCGCGGCGCGCCGAGACGAGCGCCGCCTGGCTCAGCGTGAGGTCGGGGACGGCGCGCAGCTCGTCGCGCGCCCGACCAGTCCAGAGGGCGCTGTGCGCGCCCCCCTGCACGTACACGAGCTGGTTCAGGCCCGACCACGCGGCTGGCCGGACGCGCTCCACGCCGTCGCCGGTCGTGAGCGAGTGGATCGCACCGCTCGCCGGATCGAGCACCACGTGGAAGCCCCCGGCCTGTGCCTCGAGCGCGGCACCGTCGTCCTGCGGTGGGTTTGTCGCTCGCTCACTTTCCGTGAGCGCCAGATAGCCCAGCGCGGGGACCTCTCGTGCCACGACCAGGGCGGACCCGTCGGGCAGATCCACCGCCGGCCACTCCCGGCCGTCGTGGGCGAGCCGCCGTGCCGCGCCGTCGGGCACTCGCAGCACGTCGCTCCGCGCCCAGCTCGAGGCGTTGAACACGACGCGCCCGGCGCCGCCGCTCCCACCGATGCTGAGGCCCATCCGGAGCAGCGCGGCCGCGACCTGGGCGTCGGCGGCGGCCGCAGCGTCGTCCAGGAAGCGCCGCTTGTATCGCCACTGCGCCACGGCGGCCGCCCCGTCGGGGTCCGATCCGCTGGCCGATGACCCCCAGGTGTGCTCGCCGAACAGCAGCAGATCGCGCCACATCCCTCGGCGCGCCCGGGCCCGCTGCTCGATCCGGTCGGGCGAGCCGGCGCCCGGCGGCTCGGTCTGCTCGTCCCACAGCGCGAGCAGCTCCGCGGCCCGGGCGACCAGCTGGGCGGCGCGGTAGCGCCCGAGCTCCGCCGCCGTGGAGGCGGCGCCGTCCTCGCGGTAGCACCCGGTGTCGCCGCGCCGTACGGGGAGCTTCGTGCCCCAACGCCGCTCCACCTCGCGAAAGAAGTCCTCCGGGCGCGCGGCGACGAGCCGGGGGTAGGCGAACCGCCGGGCAAACTCCTCCACGTTCGCGACGACGCGCTCGTCCAGAAGGCCGTTGTCGCCCGTGGCGCCGCTCAACAACGCGATGTCGTAGGGATAACCGGGGGACAGGAACACGGGATGGGTGAGCAGCCAGTCGGAGAGGCGTCGGCCCATCTCGGCGGCATCCACGTCGAACCCGAAGCGCGAGCCATCGGCGTACTGGTCGGAGCGCCAGTGCAGCACGCGGCTCCCATCCGGCCCCTCCCACCAATACAGCTGAGGGTACGTGGTCCAGTCACCCGCCCCGCCCCCCCCGCCGAGCTGGGCGCGCGCGGCGTCGGCCGGAGAGAGCAGCGGCGCCGCCCGCTCCGGATTGACGCCGCTCGCCAGGTAGCGCACCCCGCTCGCGGCCAGCAGGGTGGGGAAGGTGAGCACTTGGCCGGGCACATCGGCGAGCTGCGCCGCGCGATAGCCCAATCCATGCTCGCGGGCGTACAGGCCCGCGGGCCAGAAAACGCGGGCGAAGGTCTCGTGGTCGAGGAGCCCCGTCAGCAGCTGGGCGAACACGGCGGAGAATCCGACTCTGCCGTCGCGCAGCGCCCGCGCGAGCGCCTCCCCGGCACGGGGAGTGCGATTCTCGACAAACGAAATGACTTGAAGCGCGCACTCCGCGGTCCAGCAGAAGTCGGTGTGTGCCGGCAGCCGGGCCAGTGCGGCATCCAGGTTCCGGCGGTGCACTTCGAGGGACTCTTCCTGCAGCCCGGTGAGGCCGACGTCGGTGTGGCTCGAGGCGATCCAGTACAGGGTCCAGCGCCGCGGTGGCACCAGCCGCACGAGCCGGCGCCCGACGCGCTGTTTTCCCACCTCGACGTCGATTTGGAACTCGGCTCCGAGCGCCCGTGAGAGGGGTACCCAGAGCTCGCCTGCGAGACTCACGCCGGTCGGCAGCAGTCCCGCGGTCCCGACGAGCGTCCCGCGGCGGTCGGTCACGCGGGCGCGCGCCGCCGGAGCTTCCAGGCCAGTCACGGCGACCCGCACGAGGTTGTTGCGGCCATCGGGCTGCTGGTAGAGCGCCGTCGGGGTCGCCTCGATGACAATCGGGGGGGAGCGCAAGGGGCGGTCCCTGCCGCCGAGCGGCAGCGTGCCGAGCCATGCGACGAAGCTGCGGCGGTCGGTCATGTCGGCCTGATACACCCGGCACCGCGCCGCGGTCTTGACTCCGGGAGGCCCGCCGCTAGGTTTTCCCCGGCCGAACCCCGCACCGCTACTCTTTTCTCTAGAGGAGCCCGCATGAAGCGTCTCGCAATGGTCCTCGCCCTGATGGCGATGGGCGCGTGTCAAAAGGCCGAGCAACAGACGACGCAGACGCCGGCCGACACGTCCAAGATGATGATGTCCGATACGTCGCATATGATGATGGCCGACACGTCCCACAAGATGATGGCCGATACGGCGAAGAAGATGGCCCCGGCCGCCAAACCGGCCGCCAAGCCCACCGCCAAGAAAAAGCGCCGGGCGTAGCCAGGAGCCAGACAGGACAGATACGATGCCCGGGACTAGCGCCCGGGCTTTTCGTTTTCGACGAACCAGGCGACCGTGCGTCCGATGGCCTCGGGGGCGGGCGTCGGCGGCCGCCAGCCGAGCTCGGCGCGGATCCGATCGTCGATGTAGGGGTTCTCGCCCGAGACGAAGGACACCGCCGCCCGCGCCAGCCGGCGAACGGTGAAGAGGCCGATCGCGTGACCCACAAACGCCCGGGGAATCGGAATCGTTCGGTAGCGCCGGCCGAGCGCGGCCGCAAACGCGGCGAAGAACTCGCGCTGTGACAGCGCGGGCGGCCCGTCGCTCGTCACGTTGTACGCGTGGAAGCCCTGCAGCGGTGCGTCGAGGACGGCGACGGCGGCGGCGGCCACGTTGCCCGCGTACACGCACGACAACCGGTTCGTGCCGGGGCCGATCTGAGGCACGAGCGGGAGCCGCACCGCGCCGATGACGCGGGGCGTGAACAGACGGTCCCGCTCCCCGTAGATGACGGTCGGGCGCACCGCCGTCACGTCGAGGTCGCGCTCGGTCGCCGCGTCCCGCACCACGTCCTCGGCCATACGCTTGCTGCGGGCGTAGAAGTCGGGCGCCGCGATCGGTTGGAAGGGGAAGTCCTCATCCCGCCGCTCGGGTGTCGCGGGATAGGCCGCCGAGCCGGCATAGACGGCCACCGACGAGATGTGCACCAGCCGCGCCCGCTCCGCCCGGGCCGCGGCGACGGCGAGTCGGGTCGCCTCGACGTTGACGGCCACGTATTGCTCCCAGGAGGCCCGTCGCTGCACGATGGCCGCGGCATGCACGATGGCGCGGACGCCGCGCGCCGCGGCCCGCCACGCCGCCGGATCCGTCACGTCGCCCACCACCGCGTCCGCCCCGAGCCGCAGGACGGCGGCGCGACTCGCCGGCCGCACCAGCGCGCGCACCGCGTCGCCCCGGGCGACGAGGGCCTCGACCACGTGACTGCCGACGAGGCCGCTCGCGCCCGTGACGAGCACGCTCATGCCGGCGCGGCGATCGGGAACGCGAAGGGGAGGTCGACCACGCGTGCATCGCGGCCGGCCGCGCGCACCACCGAGCCCGGCGCCACTTCCCGCCGGATCAGCGCGAGGCCGATCCAGCGCCCGGCGCCGGCGACGCCGGTCTCGGGCACAAACGCGAGGCTCGTCACCCGGCCGACGTCGCGGTCCACGTAGGTGACCACGCTCCAGCCGTCGGCGGGGGCCGCCGGCGGCTCCGGATCGAACAGCAGGCCGCGGACCTGGCGATTCACGTGGCCGCGGAAGTGCAGCCGCGCGACCGTCTCCTGGCCCGTGTAGCAGCCCTTCGTGTACGACAGGCCGCCGATCTCGTCGAAGCGCGCTTCCTGGGGGATGGTCTTCTCGTCCACCTCGGCGCCGAGTCGCGGCCACCCGGCGAGGATCCGGCTCAGCTCCAATATGGCGGGGCCGGCCGCGACCGCGCCGCTGGCCTCCAAGCGCGCGGCGAGCAGCGGGCCCGCCGCCCCGGGGGCCGTCACCTGGACCACGAACGGCGCTCCTTCGGTGGCCCGAGCGGTCTCCACGCCGTCGGGCCGCGCGAGCACGCGGCCGGGGGCGGGCGGCACTTCGAGGCCCGCCGCGACGGCCACCGCGAGCGCACCCGGCCCTGCCAGGCGATAGACCGCTACCTCGGCGGTGCGGTCGCTCACGCGGGCCAGGCGCGGGGGCACCGAGCGCGTCAAGATCGCGAGCGCGCGCTCGCGTCCCCCCGCGTCCCCCGGCACGGTGTAGCTCACCGTGGTGCCCAGCCGGGCGGCCCAGCCGTCCACGACAATCATCCCTTTGGGGGTGAGCAACGCGCCGTACACGAACGACCCGTCGCCGGGGAGGTCGACGTCGTTCGTCAGCAGGCCCTGAAAGGAGGTGACGGCCCCGGAGCCCGTGAGCGCCACCACCCCCGCCGCGACGGGCGACACGACCGCGCCGGTGTAGAGCGCAGTGACGAGCGCCGGGGTGACTTCACCAGGCTCCACCCGCGAAACCTGGGGCAGCTCTTCCGTCATCCCTCAAGCATAATAGCCCGCGGCCCGGTACGACTCGTCGAGCAGCTCGACGGGGTGACGCACCGCGGCGGGGACGCCCGCGGCGGCGAGCCCGGCTCCAAGCTGCATGAGACACCCCGGGTTGCCCGTCGCCACCACCTGCGGCCGGGCGGCGGCGAGGGAGGCGAGCTTGGGCGCGAGCACCGCGCGCGACATCGCGGGCTCCACCAGCGTGAACAGGCCCGCGCTGCCACAGCACTGGGCGGCGTCGGGCAGGGTGATCACGCGCAGCACCGGGATCGCGCCGAGCATCCGCTCCGGCGGCCCGGCGATCCCCTGCGCGTGCATGAGGTGGCAGGGAGGATCGTACGCCACGGTCACATCGAGCGGCGCGCCGGGCCGCGGGCCCCGCTCCGCCAGCAGCTCACTCACGTCCCGCACCCGCGCGGCGAACGCCTCCCCCCGGCCCCCGACGGCGACGAGGTGGCCGTATTCCTTCAGCATCGCCCCGCACCCCGCACTGTTGACGACGATGGGCGTATCGTCGTCCCCGAAGGCGGCGATGTTCGTGCCGGCCAGCCGTCGCGCCTCGTCCCGCAGACCGGCGTGTGCATGGAGCGCACCACAGCACACCTGCGGTGGGACTTCGCGCACTTCGTACCCGTTCACCTGGAGCGTGCGGATGGTGGCGTCATGCACGTGGGAGAAGAGGCCGTCCATTACACATCCTCGGAACAGCAGGGCGGGGGAGGGCGGGGGAGGGCGGTGGAGGGCGGTGGAGGCGTCGGTGGCTGGTGCCCCGCCTTTCACCGCCCTCCACCGCCTTCCACCGCCTTGTGGCTTCGTTGCCGCGAGCATCCCCATCGCAAACCGGATCCGCCCCCAGCCGACCAGCCGACGCGGGATTCCGGTCGCGCGGACGAGCCGCGTCAGGGCGTACAGGATGCGCGACCCGTCCCCCGTGCCGGTGAGCACTCCGAGCGCTGCGCGCACCAGCGGCGGCACGCCGCGGTGCTCCGTGAGCAGTGCGCGGGCCGCCTCGAGGCCACGGCCGTAGCGGACGCCCGACGGACAGACGGGCTCACAGCCGCGGCAGCCGAGACAGCGGTCGAGGTGCAAGGCGACGCCCGGATCGGCGGGCGCGAGCTCGCCCGTCTCGAGCGCGCGCATCAGCTCGATGCGGCCGCGCGGGCTGTCGGATTCGTCACCGGTCGCGAGGAACGTCGGGCAGGCCTGGAGACAGAAGCCGCAATGCACACAGGAGTCCAGCCCTTCGAAGCCGCCCCGATCCGTCATTCCGTGCCTTCGACGGCCACCACGAACGCCTCGCCCGGGTCGAACGTGCGCCGCAGCCCGGCGACGAGCGGCCCTACGCCTTCGCGGTAGGCCCCGAAATGGCCGACCGCTGCGCGCGCCGGCCAGGGGGCGCGCTCGAGCGTGAGCGGCACTTCGAGCCCCGCGAGCGTGCGGCGCAGCCGCCGCAGGCGGTCCACGGTGGTCTCGCCGCCCCAGCGAATCGCTCCGATGCCCGGGCTCGCCGAGACCCACTCGTCCCCCACCTGATGCTGCAGGAGGTCAATGAGCTCGTCGCTCGAGTCGGGCAGTCCGCCCACGCGGAACGTCACCGGCCGCGTGGCGAAGCTCTCGGCCGCACGCATCCACAGGGCGTGCGCCTCGTCCGCGCGGAGCGCGGTGAAGCGTCCCCCGGTGGCGGCGCGCAGCGCTGCTTCTTCAGCGGACACGAGGGCCGCCGACCCGGCGAAGCGGACCGCCAGCATCCACCGTTCGCGCCGCGCGAGCGCCGGCGACATGAGCTCGTGCGCGGCGGGCTGCACGGCGGCCGCGGCGATGTCTTCGGCCACCTGGGCCAGGTCCTCGCGCGACCCTTCCAGCACGAGCGTCTGGTCGGCGCGCGGGAGGGCACGGAGCCGCAGGTGCACCAGGACGATCACGCCGAACGCGCCGAAGCCTCCCGCCGCGAGCCTGGTGAGGTCGTAGCCCGCGACGTTTTTCATCACGCGCCCGCCGCTCTGCACCAGGCGGCCGTCGCCGGTGACGAAGGTGACGCCGAGCAGGTGGTCGCGCACGGGCCCGAACCCCTGCCGTAACGGCCCCGCCGTCGCCGTCGCGACGACCGAGCCGAGGGTGCGGCCGGCGAGGCCGGGCGGGTCGAGGGCGAGCCAGGTGCCGCGGTCGGCGAGCTGCTGGCGCAGCAGGTCGCAGCCGATGCCCGCCTCGGCGGTCGCGGAGAGATCCTGCGGCTCGATCGCCGGGACCTTGTCGAGCCGGCGGGTGGTGAGCGCCAGGTCGGCGGGGGCGTCGGCCGGCAGCCACGTGCCCGCACCCTCGACCCGGACGCGCCACCCCTCCTCGCGCGCCGTGCCGAGCAGCAGCGCGACGGCGTCGGGCGATCCGGGAGCGACGCGCGGCACGCCGTCGCGAGTCGCGGCGACGTCCACGGCGTCTTCGCCGAGCAGGGCGCGGACGCGGTCGACGAGGCTCATCGCGCGCCTCGCGGCGCGATTGCGGATTGCGGATTGTCGATTGCGGATTGGGCGAGCGAGCGGCCCCGCTCTTCAATCCGCAATCCGCGATCCGCAATCCGCAATCCACTCCACTCCCGACACGCATGCACCGGGACCACCTTTCCCGGGTTCACGCGCTCGTCGGGATCGAATACGCGCCGCACGGCTCGCATCGCGGCCAGCGCGTCGCCGTCGAAGAGCAGCGGCATGTAGCGCAGCTTGTCGAGCCCAATGCCGTGCTCTCCCGTGATCGTGCCGCCGGCGGCGATGCACACCGCCATGATCTCCCCGCTCGCCTGGTCTACCCGCGCCTTGAGGCCCGGCACGCGGCCGTCGAACGAGATATTGGGGTGCAGGTTGCCGTCTCCCGCGTGGAACACGTTACTCACGGTGAGCCCGTAGGCCGCGGCGATACGGCCGATGGCCTCCAGCACGTCGGGAAGGGCGGAGCGGGGGACTACGGCGTCCTGCACGACGAGGTCGCGCGACAGTCGACCCATGGCGCCGAACGCCTTCTTGCGGCCCTGCCACAGCCGCTCGCGCTGCTTCGCGTCGGCGGCGCTGAGCACACTGCGCGCGCCATGTGCCCGCAATATCCCGGCGATCGTCTCCGCATCCGCCGCCACCGCCTCCTCCCGGCCGCCATCGAGCTCGAGCAGCAGCACGGCCGCGGCATCGCGCGGATAGCCCGCCGCGTACACCGAATCTTCGACCGCGTTGATACACGACTGGTCCATCATCTCGAGCGCGGCGGGCACGATGCCGCTGGCGATCACGGCGGACACCGCTTCGCCCGCCGTGCGCAGCGCGCTGAAATCCGCGAGCAGGGTGCGGATGGCGCGCGGCACCGGCAGCAGGCGCACGCTGATCCGCGTCGCGATGCCGAAGTTGCCCTCCGAGCCGACGAACAGGCCCACGAGATCGGGCCCCCAGGGCTCTCCTCCGGGGCTGCCGAGCTGGACGATCCGCCCGTCGGCGAGCACGACCTCGAGGCTGAGCACGTGGTTCGCGGTCACTCCGTACTTGAGACAGTGCGGCCCGCCCGAGTTTTCGGCCACGTTGCCGCCGATGGTGCACGCGGTCTGGCTCGACGGATCGGGGCTATACAGCAGGCCGTGCGGAGCCGCCGCGGCCGAGAGCCGTACGTTCACGACCCCAGGCTCCACCACGGCGAGCCGGTTCTTGGGGTCGATGGCCAGGATGCGGTTCAGTCGCGTGAGCACCAGCAGCACTGCGTCGTCGTCCGCGAGCGCGCCGCCCGACAGGCCGGTGCCGGCGCCCCGGGGCACGAAGGGCACGCCGAGGGCGGCGAGCAGCCGCACGACCGCGACGACCTCGTCCCGGCTCCCGGGCAGCACGACCACGCCCGGCACGTGTCGGTGCGTCGGCAATCCGTCGCGTGCATACGTGACCCGCTCGGGAAGCGCCGTCCGCACATGGCGCGCTCCGACGATCTCACTGAGCGCCGCGGCGAGGGATCCGCCGGTCACGTGGTGCGCTCGATCTCGGGGTGACGGCCGCCACGCCCGTTGCCCCGCGCCTGTTGGCGCACCGCCGCCCGGCGCTCCGCGTCGGCCGCGACCGGTCCAAGCACGGTCGCGAGCTGTCGCAGCCGGGCGCTGGTGCTCCGGATCGCCTGCAACACCTGCTTCGCCGCCGCGTCGAGCTCGAGCGACGCCGCGACCTGGAATGAGAGGAGCTGGGGATCGCTTGGCATCTCGATGGCCTCGTCCTCACGTTCGGTGAGCACGCCGAGCGCCCGCGCCAGGCGCCCGAATCCGTCGCGCACATCCGCCGCGAGGTTGGTCACCTCGGAGGCATCGGTCGGGTCGTCGTCGAATTCCTCGATCTCGGCGACGCGGTACGGGTGCGTGCTCGAGATCCAGGACCGCAGTACGAAACGGCGCTCGCCAACCGTCAGGATATTGGAACGCCCGTCGGGGAGCGGTTGGTTCGACCGGATGAGGGCCACGCAGCCCACGTCGCCGGGGCTCGGCACGGGATCGGCGCCGGGTGTGGGGTCGGGCGCGACATAGGCGATGCCGAACCGCCGGTCGCCGGCGAGACAGTCCTGGAGCAACTGCCGATAGCGAGGCTCGAAGATGTGCAGGGGCTGGGGGGCCCCGGGGAACAGGACAATCGGAAGGGGAAAAATTGGAAGCTCCCGGCTCATGTAAATAGTATACAGGCTAGACCACGGCTAGACGCACAGACGCACAGGGGAGAATAGCGAAGAGGGGCCAGGAAAGCGCATTTCCTGACCCCTCATACTGTTCACCGCTGTGCGTCTGTGCGTCTAGTAGTTGCAGGTCCTCAGGCGGCTCTCCAGAAGCCCTTCAGTGCTCTCCCATCCGGCGATTCCCGCAGCTTCTCGAACGCCCGTTCCCGTATTTGTCTGATCCTCTCCCGCGTCACTCCCATGAGCGCCCCGATCTTCTCGAGCGTCATAGCCTCGCTGCCCTCCTCGAGGCCGTAGTAGAGGTAGAGGATCTTGCGCTCACGCGGCGTCAGGTACTTCTGGAAGATGCGGTCGATGAACTCGCGCATCAGCTTGCCGTCGGTCTTCTCCTCGATCTCCCCGCCCTCCTGGCCCGCGAAGCGCTCGCCCAGCGTCGCCGCGTCCTTGTCGCTTCGGTCCACCGGCGCGTCGAGCGACAGCTCGGCCGCCGTCATGCGGCGCGCGGTGCGCACGTTCTCGACCGTGTCCTCGAGCGCCATCGCGATCTCATCGTCCGTCGGCTCCCGGCCGAGCTCCTGCGACAAGTACGTCTCGGTCCGGCTCATGCGAATGAGTTGCGAGTTCTGATTCAGCGGGATGCGCACGCTGCGCGTCTGCTCGGCGAGCGCCTTCAACACCGCCTGACGCACCCACCACACCGCGTACGAGATGAACTTCACGCCCTGATCGGGATCGAATTTCTTCACCGCCTTGAGCAGTCCTTCGTTCCCGATGGCGACCAGCTCGGAAAGATCGAGGCCGTGACCCTGATACTTCTTGACGTAGGAGATGACGAATCGGAGGTTGGCTGTGACGAGGCGCTCGGCGGCTTTTTCATCGCCCCGCTGCACGCGACGGGCCAAGCGGCGTTCTTCAGCGGGATCCTTGATCAGCGGGAGTTTTTGGATGTCCTGCAGGTACTGGTCGAAGGCTCCGGAAGGATTGGCTCGAAAGAACGCCTTCGCCTTGCCTCCGTTCGACCGCGCCATAGCTAGGGCTCCGACATGGACGGGTGATAGGCTCGGGGAAATACCCCGAATGGCGCCCAATATAGGAATCGCTCGTCAATGGTGCAAATCTATACATTTTTCCACATCACAAATTGTGACGCCGCCGCATGGATGCGCAGTTTATCCACTATCCACATTGGTGTGGAGAAATTGATGTTGATGCGAGGTTGATACTTTCCGCCTCCGCCATGTGGAGACGTGCACACCCGTGTGGGAAGTTGTTGACGGGTATGTGATTATGTCAGGAAGTGATGGACGGCCGCCGGGCGGCGCCCCGGAGCACGTCCCGCACCACGTCCTCCGGCGCGGCGACGGTCCAGTTCGTTCCGTCCGCGAACATGCGCCCGATCGCCTGCGGCAGCGCGAACCGGACCGTGCCCTCGCGGGCCTTCTTGTCGAGCTGCATCGCGGCGACGAGCGCGTCCTCGGTCGCCGACGCCGGCAGCTCGAGCGGCAAGTTGTAGCGTTCCAGCAGCCGCTGCACCCGGTCCGCGGTGCCCGGTTCCGCGATCCCGAGAGCCTCGGCGAGACGTGCTTCGTACGCCATGCCGATCGCGACCGCCTCGCCGTGCAGCGTGGCGAACTTGGCGGTCGCTTCGATCGCATGCCCGACGGTGTGGCCGAAGTTCAAGATGGCTCGGCGCCCCGCCTCGCGTTCATCCGCCGCCACGACCGCCGCCTTGATCTCGACCGAGCGCCGCACCACGCGCTCGAGCGCTCCCGCTTCCCGGGCGGCCACCGCTCCATGCTCCTGCTCGAGGGCATCGAAGTACTGGCGGTCGGCGATCACGCCGTGTTTCACCGCCTCGGCCATGCCTGCGGCGAGCTGCGGCGCCGCCAGGGAGCCGAGCACGTCCAGGTCCGCCACGACGAGTCGCGGCTGGTGGAAGGCGCCGAGCAGGTTCTTTCCGGCGGGGACGTCCACCCCCGCCTTGCCGCCGATCGAGGAGTCGATCATGGCCAGCAGTGTCGTGGGGATCTGGACGTAGGGGATGCCGCGCAGGTAGGTCGCCGCGACGAACCCGGCGACGTCGCCCGCGACACCGCCGCCCAGGGCGATGACCGCGGAGTCGCGACCGAAGTGGCGCGCCAGCATCCGATCCGAAAGGGCCGCCCACGTTTCCCGCGTCTTGTTCCATTCTCCCGCGGGAAACGCGAACAACTCCACGTGCAACTTGGCGTCGTGGCAACGTGCAACGAGCTTCTCGCCGTACAGCTTCGCCACGTGCGAGTCGGTGATCACCGCGTAGCCGTTGGCGGGGCACGCCGCCTTCACCAGGGCCGGCAGATCCGCGAGCAGCCCGCGACCGATCAGGATGTCGTACGACGCGTCGCGCTGCTCCGAGATGGCAACCCGGATCTTCACCATACGATTTCGGAAGCCCCCGCCGCATGGTTGGCCACTCGGGCGAGCACGAACAGCAGATCGGAGAGTCGGTTCAAGTAGGGGACGACCGAGGAACGGCCGCCCGTTTGGTCCTTCCGCTCGAATCGCACCACGGCGCGCTCCGCCCGGCGACAGACGGTGCGGGCCAGGTGCAGCGCGGCCGCCTTCGGGACGCCGCCGGGCAGGACGAATTGTTTTAGCGGGGGGACCTGCGTTTCGTACCGATCGATCGCCCCTTCGAGGGCCGTCACCTGCTCGATGCCGATCGGTGGCCCCTGCAGGGCTTTGGCGAGCTTTGCGGCATCCGGCGTGGCGAGCTCCGCTCCAATCGTGAAGAGGTCCCGCTGCACGGTCTCGAGCAGCTCGCGGCAGAAGGTCCTTGGATCGAGCGCGATGGCAAGTCCGATCGCCGCATTCAGCTCGTCCACCTGTCCGTAGGCATCGACCCGCAGGTGATCCTTGGACACGCGACCGGCGCCGAACAGACCGGTGTCGCCGTCGTCCCCCGTCCTGGTGTAGATCTTCAACCGCTCCCCTCTCCCTTCTCCCGGGGGGTTCCGTTACGATTGAAGCCCATGCAGGACGTCAAAGATATCACGATTATCGGCGCCGGCCCGACGGGGTTGTTCGGCGCTTTTTACGCGGGGATGCGCGGGGCCTCCTGCCGGTTGATCGACAACCTCGACCAGGTGGGCGGCCAACTCACGGCGCTGTACCCCGAGAAGTACATCTTCGATGTGGCGGGCTTCCCGAAGGTGCTCGCCAAGGACCTCGTGAAGGGGATGGCCGAGCAGGCCTTCCAGTTCAAGCAGCCGGTCCACCTGGGGGAGCAGGTGAGGGGCCTGACGCACGACTCAGAGAACGGGAAGCCGGCCTTCGTCGTTGCGACCGACAAAGACGAATACCCGTCGCGTACCGTGCTCATCGCCGGCGGGATCGGCGCCTTTACACCCCGGAAGCTGTCGCTCAAGGACGCGGATCGCTGGTATGGGAAGGGCCTCCACGATCGCATCCTGGACCCGAAAGTGTTCGCCGGGAAGCGCGTGCTGCTGGTGGGCGGAGGGGATTCGGCCTTCGACTGGGCCGTGAACCTCCAGGGGGTCGCCCGGTTCATCCTCATGATCCATCGGCGCGACGGCTTCCGGGCTCACGCGGCGACGGTGCGGCAGGTGCACGAGCTGTGCGCGGCGGGGAAAATGGAGCTCCGTACCTTCTGGGAGCTGAAGGCGATCCACGGCGGTGAGGCGATCGAGGCCGTCACGATCTTCAACAACAAGACGAAGGAAGAGGAGCGTATCGCCGTCGACTGCGTGATTCCGCAGCTCGGCTTCATCTCCTCGCTCGGGGCAATCGCCCACTGGGGCCTCGACATCGAAAAGGGCGAGATCAAGGTGTCGCAGACGATGGAGACGAACATCCCCGGGGTGTTCGCGGCGGGTGACATCACGACCTACCCGGGTAAGCTCAAGCTGATCGCCACCGGCGCCGCCGAGGCGGCGGTCGCCGTGAACCATGCGGTGCACTTCATCAACCCGGCGGCCAAGGTCGAGCCCGGGCACTCGAGCAACATGGCGCTGTTCGGGCAGACGGAAGACTGACGGTAGAGGATGGTAGAGGACGGTAGAGGATGGTAGAGGTCGGTAGAGGTATCCTCTGCCGACCTCTACCGTCTTCTACCGTCCTATTTCGTTTTCCCGATTTCCACCACCACCGAATCAATCTGCGCCAGCATCTGGGCATATGGCACCGCATGCCCATTCGCCTGGACGCTGAAGGTGATCGTCCGGCCCCCCCCGTTCGCCCGCTCGATGTAGCCTGACAAGCTGTTCACGCGGTCGATGCTCCCTGTCTTGGCGATCACGCGACCCTCGAGCGGTGTGCCCACGAACCGCTTGAGGAGCGATCCGGGCTGGCCGGCGTGGGGCAGGCCCGCCACGAACGGTCCCCCGTTGGGGTGGCGATGCATATACGCGAGCAGCTTCGCGAAGGCTTGCGGCGTGACGAGGTTGCCCGCCGCGAGCCCCGAGCCGTCTTCGAGCGCGAACGCGGTCGAGTCGATCTTCACGGAGTCGGTCAGGAACCCGCGCTCGACGTCGAGCCCCGCCTTCCACGAGCCTTCCCCCTTCAGCTCCCGGCCGAGGATCTTGAGCAGCATCTCCGCGAACCAGTTCTGACTCGAGTTGAGAATCGGAAAAATGATGTCCGGGAGCGGCCGGCCCCGGAAGTCGACGAGCGGCGAGGCGCAGCAGCGCACCGTGCGGTAGGCGAGCGAATCGGTCGTGCCGGCCGCCCCCCCCTCCACGGCCACACCGCTGCGGGCCAGCGACGCCGCCAGCGCCCGCGCGGCGTACAGATTCGGGTCGGGGAGCGCCACGCTCTCCACCCGGGTCTTCCTTCCCAGCGCCACCGTCCCCTCCGCCCGGATGCTCCAGCCGCCCGCCGTCCGGAAGAAGTTGTCGCCGATCGTGGAGGTCGAGTCGGCCGGGACCGTGCGGGCGCGGTTCTCGAACGTGATCAGGCCGAGGTCCGGGGACCAGGTAATCACCGGCGGCGCGTCGACGGCGGGACCGGGGTCGATTCGGAAGTCCACGCTGTTGTCGTGGAAGCCGAGCCCCGATACGGGCGCCGCATACCACCAGGTGAGGTCCCACGCGTTCCACCCATAATGAATCAACGTGGGCTCGAAGTAGGAGCCGTCGCCCACGAGCTTCCCGGTGATCCGTCGGATCCCCCTGGCCCGGACCGAGTCGGCGATCGCGTCGATCGCGGTGAATGTGGAATCGCACACGCCAGGGGCGAGGCTGTCCACGCCGTAGCAGCGCGCGGACCACGTGGGATCGCCTCGCCCGTACAGGATCAGGTCTCCCTGCAGCACCCCGGCGTCAACCCGGCCGTTCACGTACAGGCTGGTGGTCACGCGATAGTCCGCCGGGAGCAGCACGGCCGCCGCCGCCGTGACGACCAGCTTGGTGTTGCTGGCGGGCACCGAGAAGCGATCCGCGTTGCGCTGATACAGGACCCGGCCGCGGTCGTCCACGACGTAGATCCCCCAGGTGGCGCGGTTGAAGGGGGGCGCATCGATCAGCTGGGCGAGCCGCTGCTCGAGCGATCCCCGGAGCGGCGCGGTGCGGGGTCGCGTGGCGGTCGTCTGGGCCGCGACCGAGGAGCTAATCGTAAGCGATGCGAGGATCAGCTTTCGCATAAACCAAGTCCGTCACGAGGTTGACGAGCAGGAACACCAGGGACATGAAGAGGATGCTCCCCTGGATCGCGGGGAGGTCCCGCTTCTCGATCGCGCTCAGCACGTAGCGGCCGAGGCCCGGCCAGCCGAAGATCGTCTCGGTGAGGATGCTGCCGGTGAGATAGCTCCCGGTGTCGAGTCCGATCACGGTGATCACCGGGATCAGGGCGTTGCGGAAGCCGTGACGCAGGATCACCGTCGCTTCGCTCAACCCTTTGGCCCGCGCGGTCCGCACGAAGTCGCTGGACAGCACGTCCAGCATGGCGGCGCGCGTCATCCGCGCGAGGAACGCGATCGAGCGCATGCCGAGGGTGAGCGCCGGCAGCACGAGATACGCGAACCCGCCCGAGCCCGACGGCGGGAGCCAGCGGAGCGCGACCGCAAACAGGAGAATGAGGAGCAGCCCCACCCAGTAGACCGGGAACGATACCCCAAGATACGACACCAGCATCGCGACACGGTCGACGGCTCCCCCCGGCCGGACCGCGGAGACGACGCCCAGCGTGACGCCGCTCAGCGCGGCCAGCACCATGGCGGCGAGGGCGAGCTGGACGGTCTTGGGGAAGCGCGCGGCCAGGTCCTGCGCGATCGGCCGCTGGGTAATGTAGGAGCGCCCGAGATCGCCGTGCAGCACGGCCCAGAGGTAGCGTCCGAACTGGGCGGGGAGCGGGTCATCGAGATGCAGATCCGCCCGGAGCCGGGCGATGGTCGCCGCGTCGGCCCGCTCTCCCACCATGGCCGCCACCGGATCGCCGGGCGCGACGTTCAACAGGAGGAAGGCGACCACCAGCACGCCGAACAGGGTGGGCAGCGTCATCAGCAGGCGGCGCCCGACGAGACGCATCACCGCGGCGAGACCCGGGCGCGCGTCCAGCGCTGTCCGTTGAAGATCACCGGCAGGTCCCAGCCCACGAGCTCCGGCCGCCGGGCCCACAGGTCCGTCGGGAACCACAGGTACAGCCAGGGCGCGGCGCGGTACACGCGCTCGTCGATGCGGGCGTAGAGCGCGGTCCGCGCCGTGTCGTCGGTGGTGCGGCGGGCGCGGAGGATCAGCGAGTCCGTGCCTTGGTCCGCGTAAAACGCGTAGTTGCCTCCCGGGCCGAAGCTCCCGGAGTGGAACAGCGGGTAGAGAAAGTTGTCGGCGTCGGGGTAGTCGGCCCACCAGTCGAGGATGACCATGTCGGCCTCACCTTTGCGGGCAGCCTCGCGCTGGCTCGACGCGTCCCGCTCGACCAGCTCCACGCGCACGCCCACACCCGCCAGCTGCGCCTGGATCGCCTGTGCCACCCGCGACAGCTCCACGTTCGTCCCGGTGCGCCACAGCCGCAGGTCGATCCCGCCCGAATACCCGGCACTGGCGATGAGCGCTCGCGCCGCCGCCGGGTCGTAGCCGTACCCCCGCCGCATGGTATCGCTCCCGGCGAGCGCCGGCGGGATGGCGCCGCGGGCGAGGACGCCGCGACCGCCGTACACCGTCGCGAGGATCTCCGGCACGTTCACGGCATGGTTGATCGCCTGCCGCACGCGGGGGTCGCGCAGCGGCCCGCGCCGGTTGTTCAGAGCCACGTACACCACGCGCAGCGCGGGCTTCTCGACCAGCTGGTCGGGCCGCTCCCCGCGCCAGCGCGCAGTCTCCCCGAACGGAACCTCGATCACGCTCAGCCGGCCGGCCTCGAACTCCGCGGCGCGCGTGAGCGGCTCCGGAATGACCCGCACCAGCAGCGTGTCGCTGGCCGGGGCGCCGCCCCAGTAGCTCGGATTCCGCGCGAACACCAGGTAGTCGTCGTGCTGCCACGCCACGAAGCGCCACGGTCCGGTCCCCACCGGCCGCTGCGCCAGGTCGTTGGGGGGCGGCACCGGCACGACACTCGCCACCGGCATCGCGAGGAACTTGGGAAAGATCGCGAGCGGCTCCGTGAGGGTGAACGCGATGCTAGAGTCCCCTTGGACCGTAATGCCGCTCACGTCGCCCGCGCGCCCAGCGGCGTACGCTTCGGCTCCGGCGATGGGGTATAGCGGCCAGGGGCGGCCGCCCTTGGTCGCGGGGGACAACACGCGGAGCATGCTGGCGCGCACCGCAGCGGCCGTGAGCGGCGTCCCGTCGTGAAACCTGACGCCCGGTCGCAGGTGGAACACGTACCGCCGGCCATCCCCGTCGTGCCCCGTCGTCCAGCGATCGGCGAGCCCCGGCAGCAGTCGGCCGTCCGCGTCGAACCGGGTGAGTCCGTCGAACGCGAGGGTCACCATCTCACCGGTCGGCACGTCGGTCGAGAGGGCGGGATCGAGGGAGCGTGGGTCGTAGGATTCGTAGTACGTGAGGCCTCGTCCCCCCGCGCGCGCAGCCTTCCCCCCGCAGGCCGTGACGGCGGTGAGAGCGCCGGCGGCGGTGAGGGCGGCGAGGGCGGCGAGGGCAAGACCGAGGAGCGCACGCATGGGGTCAGGTGTCGAAAAGGTTGACAGTGCGGGGGGAGGTTGCCAACATAGGGATGCAGCCCGACTGCGTCAATTGCGCGCGTTCCGTTTGACCCTGCTCGTCGCCGTGTTCGCGGCGGCTCCCCTCGCCGCGCAGCAGGAGCAGCAGCGGGTGGTCCGAGGGCTTTCCTTCGAGGGCAATCACGCCATCGACGACTACACCTTGAGCACCGCGATCGGGACGTCCAACTCGAGCTGGTTCGCGCGTGCGTTCCCGATCCGCCTGCTGGGCCTGGGCGCGAAGCGCTTGTTCAACGAGCTTGAGTTCCGCCGCGACGTCGTGCGGCTGTTGCTGCTGTACCGCCAGAGCGGGTACATGAACGCCGTGGTGGACACCCTGGTACGCCGGGAGGGCCGGGACGTGTATGTCACGTTTCGGATCTACGAGGGCGATCCGGTGCGGCTCGCCGCGCTCGAGGTGCTGAGCCTCGACTCGATCCTCGACGTGCGGCGCTTGAAGCGCGACCTGCCGCTCCAGGTCGGCGACCCGTTCAACCGGGCCCTGTTCCAGGCGTCCGCCGACACCATCGTGAGCCGGCTCAAGAACCTCGGGTACCCGTACGCCGACATCCTCCGGAGCTACGATGTGGACGTCGCGGCGCTCCGCGCGGTGGCGACCCTCGAGGCGCTCCCCGGCCCGCGCATGCGGGTGGGGCAGGTGCTGATCACCGGTGCGGAGAAGGTGGACACCGCCACCGTGCGGCGCATGCTCTCGGTCCGGGCCGGGGACTGGTTTCGCCAGGATCGGCTGTACCTGACGCAGCGCGACCTGTACGGGCTGGGGATGTTCCGCTCGGTCAACGTGGCGCTCGCGGATACGACCCCGCCGGCCGGCGATTCGACGGTGCGGGTGCTGGTGCGCGTGGCGGAGGCGCCGCGCCACCGCATCCGCTTCGGGGCGGGATACGGCTCACTCGACTGCTTCCGGGTGCAGACCGGGTGGACGGCCTACGACTTCCTGGGGGGCGCGCGCTCGCTCGACGTCACGGGACAGCTCTCGAAAATCGGCGTAGGTGTTCCGACCGACGCGAACTTCAAGCAGAACGTGTGCCGCTTCCTGCAGGCCGACTCCACCTCGGACACGGTCAACTACAACGCCACGGTGACGTTGCGCCAGCCGGCGTTCCTGTCGCCCCGCCACACGGCGAGCTTCGCCGTGTTCGCCGAGCGGCGCTCCGAGTTCAAGGCGTATACGCGCCAGGCGGTGGGCGCGAATGTGGCCGTGACCTTCAACGCCCGGCGCGACGTTCCCGTCTCGGTAGGGTACGGCTACTCGGTGGGCCGCACGACCGCCGACGCGGCGGTGTACTGCCAACGGTTCCTCTTGTGTAACGCGTCCGATCAGGCGTTCCTGGCGAACCGACGGCCGTTCGGGGCGGTCTCGATCTCCGGCGTGCGGAATCGGACGAACTCGGTACTCGACCCCACGGCGGGGGGCGTCATCACCGCGTCGCTGACTCACTCCTCGCGGCTCGTCGGCTCGGATACGCTGTACGAGTTCAACCGGGGGCAGCTCGAGGTGTCGCGCTATTATCCGGTCGGCCGCCGCGGGGCGTTCGCGTGGCGCTTGCTGGGTGGGACGATCCTCCCGGCGCGCCGGATCAGCTTCGCCGGCCAGAGCGTCCGGTTCGTGCCTCCGGATCAGCGATTCTACGGCGGGGGTCCCAACTCGGTGCGCGGGTACGCTCGCAACGAGCTTGGTCCGCGCGTGTACTTCAGGACCATACAGGTCGACGTCAGCGGCGACACGACGTACGGCAACCTTCAGGCGTCGGCCACCGGGGGCAACGCGATCTTCGTGGCGAACGTCGAGTTCCGATTCCCGACGCCGCTCTTTCCCGACCGCATGCGGGTGGCGGTGTTCGCGGATGTGGGGCAGGTGTGGGAGCGGGACGATCCGACCGTGCGGGGGGTGCGGTTCACGCCCGGCGTGGGTGTGCGGTTCGTTACGCCGCTCGGACCGGTGCGCCTCGACGCGGCCTACGCCGGTTATCCCGCGGAGCCCGGAGTGCTGTACCTGCTGAACACGGCGAACAACAGCCTGACGGCCGTGACCGATTCGGCCGGGCGCCAGGTGACGGTGCATCCCGTCTTGCCGCACGGGTTCTGGCGGCGGGTGGTGGTGCAGTTCGCCGTGGGGCAGGCGTTCTAGATGATCCGCCGCTCGCTCGGGGCCGCGCTGTGGACGCTGGTGGGGCTGCTCGCCGGCTTTCTCGGAGCCCTCTCGTCCCTGGTCGGCACGGGCGCCGGGCGGACGCTCCTGGCGCGGGTCAGCGAGGGGGCGCTCCGCCAGGTCTTCACCGGGACGGCCGAGATCGGAGACGTGCGCGGATCGCTCCTCACCGGGCTGACCCTCTCCGAGGTCCGGCTGTTCGACGCGGACACCACGCTGGTCGCCTGGCTGCCGGAAGCGAACCTCAGCTACAACCCCTTCGACTTCGCGGCCGGCCGGGTCGTGCTCTTCGAGCTCCACCTGCACCGGCCGGTGATCAACATCGTACAGCACCCGAGCGGCCGGCTCAACATCGAAGAGCTATTGCGACTTGGGGGTCCCGATAAGGGTCCGCACGGGCCGGCCACCCTCATCCTGTTCCGCAACGTCCGGATCACCGACGGGACGGTCATCCTGCGACTGCAGGCGAAGCACCCCGCCCCGGGCGACTCGAGCGTCGAGATCGCGAACGACGCCCCCAACGGACGGCTCCGCGTCCGCCGCTTCGAGCACCTCGACGCCCGCCTTTCCGCCTTGCAAGTGTCGTCCCCGCGCGAACGGGGAATCCGCATCGACGTCTCCCGGCTGGCCGTGACCAGCTCCGACCCCGGGGTGCGACTCGTGGACGTGGCGGGTCGGCTCCGGGTGGTCGGTGACTCGATGGACGTGCAGCTCGCCCGCGTGCGGCTGCCTGCGTCGGCGCTGCGCGACGCGCGCGGCACGGTCCGTTGGCCGCACGGCACGCTGCTCTTCGATCTGCGGCTGCGCGCCGACTCGGCGACGCTCGGGGATCTCCAGTTCATCGACCGCCGCTTCGCCGGCGTTCCCGCTGCCGGGGTGGTGTCTGGTGACGTGCGGCTACGCTCGCACGGCGAACGCGTGCTCGAAGTCGGGCTCGACCCGCTGCGCCTGGAGTACGGTGGCGGGACGGTCGCGGGCCGTCTCAACGCATTCAGCGCGTCGGACTCCGGCCTCGTCGCGCTGCGCGACGCCGATCTCGACGCCCGCGAGTTCGACCTCGAGTTCGCCCGGCCCTTCCTCGATACGCTGCCGTTTGCGGGACGGCTCAGCGGACACACCATCGCCACCGGGCCGGTGGCGGCACTCGCCCTGGAGACCGACTGGTCGTTCCGCGACTCGCTCGTTCCGGGATGGCCCGAAACCCGCGTCCGTGGGAAAGGCGAAGTGAACCTCAAGGCCGCCGCCGGCCTGCGATTTCAACCGTTCGCCGTGGAGGCGTCGAGCATCGATCTGGGCACGGTCGCGCGGCTCGCCCCGGCGGTGCGACTCCACGGAACGCTCTCCGTCGCCGGGACGCTCACCGGGCCGTTGCGCGACGCGCAATTCGCGGGCACGCTCGAGCACCGCGATGGGGAGCGCCCCCCGAGCGCGCTGACGGGGAGTGTGCGGCTCGACACGCGGGGTGAGGTACTCGGCATCTACGCCGACGTCACGGCGGACTCGCTCTCGTTCGACGACCTCCGGGGCAGCTTCCCGACGCTGCCGCTGCTTGGCGCCGCGGCCGGGTCCGTAAAGCTCGCCGGCCCGCTCGGCGCGCTCGAGACGCACGTTGATCTGCACTCCGGGGGCGGCGCGGTGCGCGGCGACGGTACCTTGATGCTCGACCTGCCGCACTACGGCGCGCGCGGCCTGACCGTCACGGCTCGCGACCTGGACCTCGCGCACTGGCTCGGGCGCCGGGCTCCGCCTTCCCGCCTGAGCTTCTCGCTTCGCGGCGATTTCGAGGGCGACAGCGCAGTGCCGCCGGTCGGGACCTTGCAGGCGACCCTCGAGCCATCGCAGCTCGCCGGCGCCAGCGTGGACTCGGGTGCCGCACGCGTGCGGTTCGCCGACCGGCGGCTGTATGTGGACTCGTTGCGCATCACGCAGTCAGGTCTCGTCACCACAGGGTCGGGCTCGCTGGGATGGACCCGGGGGACCGGCGGTCAGCTGGCGCTCGACTTCGGCGCCGACAGCCTCACCGCGCTCGACCCGCTCGTCGGCTGGCTCGGGGGCGGCTCCCCCGATCCCCTCGACGACCCCGGGGGGGGCAGCAGGGGGGACGCAAGGAACACGCCATTGGCCGGTGCGGCGCGCGTGCTGCTCACGCTCGAGGGCTCGCTCGACTCGCTCGGCCTCGACGCGCGAGCCAGCGTCGAGCGGCTCGCGTGGCGAGCCTGGCGGGTGCCCGCCGGCAGGGGCCACCTCACCTGGCACCCGGGTTCCGCTCCCACGTTCGCGCTCGAGGCGAGCCTGGACTCGATTGCCCACGGCACGTTCGGATTCTCCGCCGCGTTCGCCACCGCGCGCGGGACACGGGACTCGCTCACGTGGCTGGCGCGCTCGCGCATCGGGGAGGGGGGAGCGTTCCTCGCCGGGGGGCGGTTCGCCCGCCGAGCAGCCCAAACCGGCGGCGCGGCGCTCGCGGTCGGCGTGGACTCGCTGGCCGTCCAGCTTCCGGGCGATGTGTGGGTGCTCGAGCGGCCCACCGAGCTGACGGTGACGGACTCCGCGGCGACGGTGACCGGCCTCGTCCTCCAGAGCGCGTACCGATCGGGCAAGCTGGTGCTCGAGGGGGCCCTGCCGACGCGGGGGCGGGCGGACGCCCACCTCCAGCTGGAGGGTTTCCCGCTGGTCGGGCTGTACGCGCTGCTCGAGCGGGACACCGCAGGCGTGGGCGGGACGGTCACGGTCACCGCCGGGCTGTCGGGCACCCGAGCCAGCCCAGTGTCGAGCGGGTCGTTCTCGCTCTCGAACGGGGCGTTCGGCGAGTTCCGCGCGCCGTTCATGGACGGGACGTTCGACTACCACGATCGGCGCCTTCGCGGGGCGGTCCACCTGTGGCGCTCGGGCCAGCAGATCCTCGACGTCCAGGCGTATCTGCCGCTGGACCTCGCCCTCGAGCCCGTGCCGCGCCGCCAGCTCCCCGACACGCTGTCGGTGGGGGCGAGGGCGGACAGCGTGGACCTCTCCGTCCTCGAGGCGCTCACGCCGTCGCTGCAGCGCGTGACGGGGGTGTTCTCGGCGAACCTGGGCATCGCGGGGACGTGGGACGCGCCCCGCCTGCGGGGGGAGCTCCAGATCGCCAATGCGGCCGCGACCATCCCCACGCTGAGCGTGCGCTACGAGGACGTCGACGGACGCCTCGCCCTGTCGGGCGACACGATCGCCATCCAGTCTCTGTCTGCCCGCAGCGAGCGCGGCCGGGCCGACTTCACCGGCATCGTGCGGCTCGAGCAGCTGACGCATCCCGTGCTCGACCTCCAGATCGCCGCCGACCAGTTCAAAGCGCTGGACTTGCGGAACAACGTGGCCATCACCGCCAGCGGCCGGCTGTCGCTCAAGGGGCCGGTGTTCGGCGCGACGCTCACCGGTCACGCCAAGGTGACGTCCGGCGTCCTGTACTTCGCCGATCTGGTCCAGAAGCGGATCGTGAACCTGGACGAGCTCGCGGACACCTCGCTCGCCGCGCTCATCCAGCAGCAGCGCCTCGGGCCCGAGTTCGAGAACGTGTTCCTCGACAGCCTGCGAATCGACGACCTCGAGCTGGAAATGGGGAGCGACGTGTGGCTGCGCTCCGACGAGGCGAACATCCAGCTCGCCGGCTCCGTGCGGCTCACCAAGCAGCGCGACCAGTACCTCGTGAGCGGCACGCTGCAGGCGGTGCGGGGGACGTACCGGCTCAAGGTAGGGTCGCTCCTGTCGCGCGAGTTCGTCGTCACCGAGGGAACAGTGCGGTATTTCGGTACCCCCGACCAGGACGCGGCGCTCGACATCAGGGCGAAGCACGTCGTGCACCCCGTTCCGACGCCGGCCCTGCACAACCCCGAGGACATCTCGGTGGTCGCGCACATCGGCGGTACCCTACTGGTGCCGAAGGTCACCCTCGAGGCGGAGAAGCGTGAGCTGTCGCAGACCGAGATCATCTCCTATCTGCTGTTCGGCAAGAGCAGTGTGGATCTCGCCGGCGACCAGGGCGGGATCGCCGACCAGCGGGCCGTGTTACAGAGCGCCCTCGGGATCCTGTCGGGGGAAATCGAGCAGACCATCGTGTCGGGCGGCGTGCCGGTGGACTACGTCGAGATCCGCCCCGGCGGTGGGGGGCAGGGGACCGCGCTCGCCCCCTGGAATGTCGCCGTGGGGCGCCAGCTCGGCCCCAAGACGTTCGTTGTGGTGAACGCGGGGTTCTGCTCGGGAGGCCAGGTGGGGGTGCAGAACATGCTCGGCCTGTCGCTGCAGTTCCGCATCAGCCCCGAGTGGCGCACGGAGGCGAGCTTCGCGCCGGTGCAGACGTGCAGCATCGATCCGACCGGGGCGCAGGGCAATACCGTGCCGCGGCAGGTCGGTCTCGACCTCTTCTGGGAGCGGCGCTACTAGCCGTGACGCGGGCCCTCCTGATCGCCAACCCGGCGGCGGCGCGCACCGACGCGCGCGCGGTCACCACGGTCCGGGACACCCTCCGGCGGGGCGGGTGGACGGTCGAAGTGCTCGCCACGGCTCGGGCGGGCGACGCGCGTCGTTTCGCCGGCGAAGCGTGCACTCAGGGATTCGACGTGCTCGTCTGCTACGGGGGAGATGGTACGGCGATGGAGATCGCCGCCGGCGCGGTGAGGAGCGGCGTGCCGCTCGGGCTGGTACCGGGTGGTACGGGGAACCTGCTCGCCGGGAACCTGCGGCTGCCGCGCGACCCGGCAGGGGCGGCGCGCGTGATCTTGGCCCGCCGCACCGCCACACTCGACCTGGGCACTGTGGAGCGCCCCGACGGCACGCACTATTTCGCCGTGTGCGGCGGGACGGGCTTCGACGCCCAGCTGATGGCGGGCACGGCGGCGGCGGAGAAGCGTCGCTGGAAGATGGCGGCGTACGTGATGAAGGCGTTCGCCGCGCTCCCCACCGTCACGAGTCCGCTCCACCGGGTGACCGTGGACGGGGTCGCGCGCGAGCTGCCGGCGGCCATGGTGCTGGTTGCGAACTGCGGCGAGCTCGTGCCGCCCTTCCTGCGGCTGCGGCACGACATCGCGCCGGACGACGGCTGGCTGGACGTGGTCGTGCTCCGGGCCGAAGGCGTATGGCAGAGCCTGAGCGCGTTCCTGGAGCTGGTGCGTCGACCGATGAACGGCGCCCGGCGATTGTGGTTCGGTCGCGGCCGCACCGTGCGTGTCGAAGTGCTCGAGGGCTCCCCGCGGCCGATGCAGCTCGACGGCGAGCCGTGTGGGGACGCGCCGTTCGAGGCACGCCTCCTCCCGGCCGCCCTGTCGGTGATCGTCGACCCCGACACCGCGCCGCTCGCGGCGTCGCCCCATGGCTGACAGCGTCCTCCTGATCGACGACGACGCCGACCTGCGGCGCGCGCTCGGTGCGTACTTCGACCGCATCGGGTACGAGGTCGCGGGCGCGGGCACCGGCGAGGCCGGCTTCGAGGCGTTCGATCGCCTGCGTCCCGACGTCGTCATCCTCGACCTGCACCTCCCCGACGTCGGAGGACTGGACGTGCTCGAGCAGCTCAAGTCACGGGGCGGCTCGGTGATTCTCCTCACCGGCCAGGGCGACATCGAGACGGCGGTGCGGGCCATGCAGCTCGGCGCCGAGCACTTCCTCACGAAGCCCGTGGACTTGAACCACCTGGCCGCCGCTACGGCACGCGTGGGCGACAAGGTGCGCCTGGCGCGCCAGAACGCGCGGCTGCGGGCGCGCGAGCACGAGCACGCGGGGCTCGAATCACTCGGCGTCTCGCCCGCGATTCGCGAGCTGGGGCGCCAGATCGAGCTGCTGGCGGCGAGCGAGCGCTCGACCGTGCTGCTCACCGGCGAGAGCGGGACCGGGAAGGGCTGGGTGGCCCGGGTGATCCATCATCTCTCCCCACGCGCGAGCGGTCCCTTCGTCGAGGTGAACTGTGGCGGGCTCTCGGCCACATTCCTCGAGTCGGAGCTGTTCGGCCACGAGAAGGGTGCCTTTACCGACGCGAAGGAGCGTCGCCAAGGCCTGTTCGAGCTGGCGGATCGGGGAACGATCTTTCTCGACGAAATCGGGGACCTGGCGCCGGAGCTGCAGCCCAAGCTGCTGAAGGTGCTCGAGACGAAGACGTTCCGCCGGCTGGGCGGCACCCGCGAGCTCACGGTCGACGTGCGGCTGGTCGCCGCCACCAACCGGGACCTGATGGCCGAGGTGCGTGCCGGTCGCTTTCGGGAGGACCTCTACTATCGCCTCAGCGTGATGCCGCTCCGGCTGCCGGCGGTGCGCGAGCGGTCGCGCGACGACCGTCTGGCGCTGCTCACCCGCATCCTGTCGGACCTGGTGCCCCAGATGCCGGGCTGTCCCAGCGTCACGAGCGCCGAGGCGTTGGACCGGCTGCTGTCCGCGCCGTGGCCGGGGAACGTGCGCGAGATGCGCAATGTGGTCGAGCGGGCCATGATCCTGGCGCGCGGGGCGGGCCAGATCGGCCTCGAGCACCTCCCGAGCGACCTGCGCAGGAGCGGGGGGAGCGGAGGCGGCGACCGGCGCCACCAGCCGCAGGCGCTCGCCGAGGTGGAGCGGGTGCATATTGAAAAGACCCTCAAGTTCCACGGCGGCAACCGTACGCGGGCGGCCCTCGAGCTCGGCATTTCGCGTGCGACGCTGATCAATAAGATTAAGGTGTACGGGCTCGACGTCTGAGGCGGATTATGACCGACAAACCGAAACTGATGGAGCACGACGGGATGGTGTGCCGCTCCTGCGGCAACGAGGAGCGCGCCTCGGAAGGCTATCCCTGCGCCGACTGCGGAACCTTCATCTGCTTGATCTGCTCCTTCCGGGGCGTCACGCGCTGCAAGGCGTGCGAAGAGAAGGCCAAGGCTTCGCAGAGAGCCTAGCCCGCCCCCCGCCGCTTCCGGATCTCGCGCGTCACGTCCTCGGGCGACGTGCCGAGCTCCTTCGCCAGCTTCTCGACGGCGGCGCTCACCCCCGGCCAGTCTCCCGCGGCCGCGAGGGCCGTGAGCGCGACGTCCTCGACCACGGTCGTCCGCTCCTCCAGATCGCGAGTGCGCACGGCCACCTCGCGCGCGAGCCACTGCTCGAGCTCGCGGCGGTCGATCTCGAGCTGCCGCTGCCGCAGCCCGCTCTGCAGCGACATCTCCAGCTCGTCCAAATCGACCGGCTTGATGAGGTAGTCGTACGCCCCGAGCTTGAGACACTCGATGGCCGTGCGCGGCTCGTCGATCGCCGTGAGCATGATGATGGCGAGGTCCGAGTCGGCCGCGAGCGCCTTGGGCACGAGCTCCACGCCGCTCATGTTCGGCATGCGGATATCCGACAGCATCACCTGCGGCTGCTCCGCGGCCTGGCGGTCGAGCGCCTCGGCGCCGCTCGCGGCTTGCAACACCCGGTAGCCGAGCCGCGTGAGAAACCGATCGAGTGCCTGGCGGATGCCGTCTTCGTCGTCGACCACGAGCACCGTGGTCGGAGGGCTCTGCGGGCCGGGGGGGGAGTTGGGCATGGCGCTAACGTATGTGGCCTCCACAAGCCGAGCAAGCCAAGCTATCTTCGCGCTTCGATGACGTCTTCCGCTCCCTCCAGCCTCGCCGCCGTGCAAGGTATCACCGTGGGACACTGGACCGACCTGCAGCGGGCCACCGGGTGCAGCGTCGTGCTCGGGCCGGAGGGCGGCATGCGCGCCGCCTGCGCCGTGCGAGGCCGCGCCACGGGGACCCGCGAGATCGACGCTCTGAACCCCCGACACCTCGTCGACCGCATCGACGCGATCCTGCTCACCGGCGGCTCGGCCTATGGTCTCGGCGCGGCGGACGGCGTGATGCGCTGGCTCAAGGAGCGCGGGCGCGGCCTGCCGGTGGGGCCCGCCGGCATCGTGCCCATTGTACCGACCGCGGTGATCTTCGACTTCGACCTGGCCCCTGGGGGCAAGGCGGACCGCTGGCCGACGGCGGACGACGCCTACCGCGCGTGCACCGTCGCGTCAGCGGACGTCGCGGAAGGGTCGGTCGGCGCGGGCACGGGAGCCACCGTCGGCAAGGCGCTGGGGCCGCGCGCCGCCACGAAGGGCGGCGTGGGAAGCTGGGCCGCGAGCGGGGGCGACATCGTCGTCGGCGCGCTGGTGGTGCTGAACGCGGTCGGGAACATTCTCGACGGCTCGGGAGCCATCCTTGCGGGGGCGCGCGGCGCGGACGGCACGTACGTGGACGCGTTGGCTCATTTCGCCCGGGGGGGCGCCCCGTTCGGCGCCGTGGCGGGGCGCAATACTACCCTCGCCGTGGTCGCGACCAATGCCACGCTCGACCGCACCACCCTCGAGAGTCTGGCCCAGGCGGCGGGCGACGCGCTCGCGCGGCGCATCGTGCCCTACGGCACCCTGTTCGACGGCGACGTCGTGTTCGCCGTGAGCACCGCCGCGGCTACGCCCGCGACCCCCCTGCAAGCCGAGGCTCTCGCGGGGCTGGCGGTGCCCATCGCGGTCGAGCGCGCCGTGCGGCTCGCGCGGGGACTCGGGGACATCCCGGGCCTGGCGGACGGTGGTTGATCGTCTCGAGCGCGACGTCGCGGACGTCGCGCGCAAGTGGGTGCCCGATGCGCGGCTCGGCGTGCTCGAGGTGACGGTCGAGCCCGAGCGTCTGGTCGGCTGCACCACCAGCCGCGACGCCTTGGCCGCGCTGCGCCGCATTGCGGCCGCCGCCGGCCGCGCGGCGGACATCAGGCTGCTGCCGGACGCCTCCGTCCGCGACGAGCCGGCGGCGGTGGTCACGGCCGCGCTCGCCCCGCTGCTGCGCGAGCCGCGGATCACGGCCGACCGGGTGAGCGAGGCGTTGCATGGCGAGCCGCTCGCGCTGCTCGAGCGGCGCGCCGAGGGAGGTGCGTGGCTGCGCGTGCGCGCCGGCGACGGCTACCATGCATGGACCCACGCTGGTTATCTGGCCGTGGGACCGAACGAATGGGCCGAGGACTGGAGCACGCGGGCCACCGGACGTTCGCTCGGTGCCGAGCTCAAGTTCGAGGATCGGCGCCTGCGGCTGGTGGTGGGCGCGCGGGTCGCGCTGCGTCGCAACGGGCAGGTCGAGACCGCCGATGGATGCGCCTGGAACGTGACCGCGGGGGTACTCCGGCTGGAATCGGAGGTCCGAGCCGAAGCGCGCCTCCTCGCGCCGCCGGAGTGGGCCCTGCGCTGGTTCTCGGGCGCGCCGTATCTCTGGGGCGGGCGCACCGAGTGGGGGATCGATTGCTCCGGCCTGGTCCAGGGAACCTACGCGGCCCGGGGCGTCGCGCTCCCCCGCGACTCGGACCTACAGTCGCTCGCGGGAGCGGAGGTGACGATCGACCCGACAGGCTCGGGCTACGAGGCGGGCGACCTGCTGTGCTTCGCGGACGGGCAGCGGATTTCCCATGTCGCTCTCTGGGCGGGGGCGGGTCGGATCGTGCACGCCGCCCTGTCGCGCGGCGGCGTCGCGTCGGATCACCTGTTCGGGGATACGCCGGGCGCCAGGCGGCTGCGGGACTTCCTGGTGGCGGTGCGGCGGGTGAATGTCCGACCGTAGGGCGCCCTCCGCTGGTCGAGCCATCGGTCGATTATGTTTGCGACATGAAGCTCGTCCTGTTCGACATCGATGGCACGCTCCTGTGGACCGACGGCGCCGGCCGCCGCGCCATTCAGCGCGCACTCCTCGACGAAGCCGGTACGGCGGGGCCCATCGAGACCTACCGGTTCGACGGGAAGACCGATCCGCAGATCGTGCGGGATCTCTTGTCGCTCGCCGGACACGCGGACGCGGACAACGCGAGCGTGATCCAGGCGGTCTGTCGCCGCTATGTGGATCACCTTCGCACCGAGCTGGAGCAACCGACTCGAACGACGCGGCTGATGGTGGGGATCGCCGAACTGCTCGCGGCGCTCGAGCCACACGAGGCCGGTCGCCGGGCGCTGGTCGGACTGCTCACGGGCAACGTCGCCCCGGGTGCGGCCCTGAAGCTTCGATCGGCCGGACTCGACGCCGCGCGCTTCCGCGTGGGCGCGTACGGCTCGGACTCCGCCCGGCGCGCCGACCTTCCGGCGGTCGCCGCGGCGCGCGCGACGGCCCTCACCGGTGCGCGCTTTGCCGGATCGGACGTGATCATCGTGGGTGATACGCCGGACGACGTGGCGTGCGGCCGGCCGATCGGCGCGCGCAGCGTCGCGGTGGCCACCGGCTCCTACGATGTCGCCGCCCTGCGCGCGGCCGGCGCGGCGTACGTATTCGAGACCCTGGCCGACACGGCGGCCGTGCTCGACGCCATCTTCGCGTGAGCCGCCTCTCGGCGTCTCCGGCGGACGAGCTCGAAGTCAAGGCGCGGGTGGACGATCCCGACGGGCTGCGGGGCGCGCTGCTCCGCGCCGGGGCGTCCCTCGACTTTCGCGGTGACATGACCGACCGACGGTTCGATCGAGACCGCACGCTCGCGGAGCGCGGCGAAGTGCTGCGGCTGCGAGAGTTTCGCCCGGCCGACGGCGCGCCGGCTTACGGGGTGCTGGGGTGGAAGGGTCCCCCCTCGCAGCGCGGCATGTACCGCCACCGCGCCGAAGCGGAGGCGCGCGTGGCGGCCCCCGACTCGGTGGTGACGATCCTCGAGCAGCTGGGGTTCGCGGTGTCGCTGCGCATCGACCGTCACGTGGAAGTGTACCGGCTCGGCCGGGCGGTGCTGCGCCTCGAGTGGTATCCGGCGATGGACGTGCTGCTCGAGGTCGAAGGCGAGCCGCCCGACATCGAGCTGGCGATCGCGGCCACGGGCCTCGCCCGCGAGCGGTTTCTTCCCGAATCGTTGCCGTACTTCGTGGCTCAGTACGAGGCCCGAACGGGCCGGGCCGCCCTCCTCGCCCGGTGAAGGCGCCGGTGAAGATCCCGATGCCGCTGCGCGTTCCCGAGCTCGCGCCGTCGCTCGGCCGCGTGCTCGTGCCCCGCCGCCTGGAGGAGCCGTGGGTTCCCCTCGACGACATCCGCGAGGAGCTTGCCACGCGCGTGATGGAGCTGGGCGGTGAGGCGCGCGCCGCCGCCGCGGGCGACGATCGCGACCGTGTGCTCGATGTGGTGAGCCGGCGCGCCTGGCTCGGGGCGTGGGAAGCTGCGGTGCGCCGCACGGGCGAGCGCGTGACGGCCGCGCTCGATCGGGAGATCGAGCGGGCCGCCCGCCGGGTACGGATGCCGCGGCGGCCGCGTCGCCGCCGTCTCCTCACGGGTCCCGAGAAGCGAGCGATCGCCGCCCGGCTGGCCGCGGGTGGCGAGACGCTTGTCGCCGCCCTCGACGTACTCGATGCGGTTGCCGCGCGAGTGCGCGAGGCGAGCGTTCTCGACAAGGGCGCGCATGCCGACTGGCAGGAGGCGCTCCGCACCGCCGCGCGCCGGCTCGAGGCCGCGTGGCTCGCGCTCGAGACGCAGGTCGCCGACGAGCAGCGCCGCTGGACCGACGAGATCGATGCGGTGGCCCGGTGGCGGCCGTCGCTTTGGCCCCTGGTCGCGCTGTGGACGCCCCTCGCCGTCGCGCTGGTATGGCTCGGACTGGTGCTCGGCGGCTATCTCCCCGCCCCCGCATGGCTCGCGGCGCGCCTCGGTTTTTGAGCGGCGGGCCATGACCGCAATCGGCGTCGGTATCGACCTGGTCGAAGTCTCCCGCGTGGCCGCAATAATCGCCGACAAGGGATCGCGCGTGTTCGAGCGCTTGCTCACGCCGACGGAGCGCGCCTATTGTGAGAGTCGCCCGGACCCCGCGACCCACGTGGCCGTACGGCTCGCCGCCAAGGAAGCGGTCTACAAGGCGCTCCAGGGAAGCGAGGCCGCCCGGGGGATCGGCTGGCGAGAAGTCGAGGTCACCCGCGCGCCCGATGGCCGGCCGGACGTCCGGCTCAGCGGGTTCGCGGCGGCCCGGGCCGAACAGTTGGGGGTGCAGCGGGTGCTCCTGTCGCTCTCGCATACACATCAGGCGGCCGTCGCCGTGGTCGTGCTCGAGCGGGGGTGATCGGCTCGCTTGAATTCCCGACTAGTTTACTCTAGTATTGGACGACCCCCAATTGAGAATCATTCCCATCCTTTGTAAACCACTGCTAGGATTGCTCTTGAGCGCCGCCGTGGCAGTCCGCGCGGCCGGCCAGGCGATGGATTCGCTGTCCGTGTCCCGGCGGATCGTGGCGGCAGCCTCGCTCGCCGCCAAAGAGTATGCGATCGGGGTCGCGCCGCGGGGCGGCCGTGTGACCGTGCCCGAGGAGGTCTCCGAGGCGAGACAGTTCCTGGAGCAGGCGCGGCTGGACGTCGGGTCCCTGCCCGCCGCCGTCCGGGTCGTGGCAGACGCGGACCTCGCGGCCCTCGAGGCAATGATCGATCGCGTGGCCCCGCCCGACTCCGTGTCCCAGCGGGCGGGAACGCTGGTGCAGCGGATCGCCGCCGCGGCGGGAGGCGCCCTCGATCCCTATCCGCGGCGGCCGCCGTCGATCGCCCGCGGCGCGGCGGTGTTTCGGGAGCAGTGCGTGCAGTGTCACGGTCCCACGGGCAAGGGCGACGGCCCGAAGGCCCGCCAGCTCGAAGGACCGGCGCCCGCGAGCCTCGCCGACCGTGGAGCAATGAGCACGGTGTCCCCGGTGGACGTGTACCGGAAGCTCACGATCGGTGTCGCGGGCACGGCGATGCCGCAATTCGAGGAGACGCTGCCCCCCGAAGACCGGTGGGCGGTGGCCAGCTACGTGGCGACGCTCCGTTCCGACGACGTGATGGTGCGCCAAGGCGAGGGGCTGTACGCCGCACAGTGCGCGTCGTGCCATGGTGCGAGCGGGGGGGGCGATGGTCCGCTCGCGAAGTCCCTTTCGGTGCGGCCGCCGGCGCTGAGCGACCTCGCGGCACTCGGGCGCTTCACCGACCAGGAGCTCACGCGGCTCATCCTGCAGGGCCGGCCGGGTACGCCGATGCCGGGCTTTGGCCCCTCGCTCGACTCCGGGCAGGCGGCGAGCCTCGTCGCGTTCCTCCGCGTCGTTCCGACCGCCGAGCGGCAGCGGTACAGGGCATCGCCTGCGGCCGCCACGTTCTCGACCGTGCGGCGTCAGCTCGACTCGGCGGTGGCGCTGCGCTCCGACAAGATCGCGTTCGACGCGTACCTCACCTTCGAGCAGGTCGAGACGGACGTGCGCGCCAGGAATGCCGGACTCGCGAGCGAGCTCGAGGACGCGTTCGCCAGCCTGCGCGCGCGGGCGGGAGCGGGTGCGGGACGCGACGAGCTCGACGCGATTCACGCCCGCTTGCTGGCGGGCCTCGAGCGCGCCGAGCGGCTGGTCGCCGACCGCAGCTCGGGCGCGAACCTCCTCACGCAATCGTTCGTGCTGCTCGTGCGCGAGGGGTTCGAGGCCATCCTGATCGTCGCGGCCCTGATGGCGTTCCTGGCGAAGGCCGGCGCGGTCGGGCGCCGGCGCCACGTGGCGCAGGGCGCCTGGGCCGCCGTGGCCGCGAGCGTCGTCACCGCCGCCGTGGTCGAGCTGCTGTTCGAGATCACACCCGGCCAGCGCGAAGCGCTCGAGGGCGTGACCATGCTGCTCGCCACCGCGGTGCTGTTCTACGTCAGCTACTGGCTGCTCTCGAAGATCGAAGTGGCGAAGTGGAACGCGTTCGTGAAGGGTCGGATGGAAGAGGCCTTGTCGAGCGGCTCGGGGTTCGCGCTCGCCTCGGTGGCGTTCCTCGCGGTGTATCGCGAGGGCTTCGAGACGATCCTGTTCTATAAGGCCCTGCTGACCTCGGCGGGATCGGGCGGCGGTGGCTCGGCGGCCGGACCGGTGGCGGCGGGCATCCTCCTCGGGGCGGTGGCACTGGTGATCGTGTACGTCGCGGTCAGCCGCTTCGGGATGAAGGTGCCGCTCAAGCCGTTTTTCGCCGTGACGAGCACCATGCTCTACTACATGGCCTTCGTGTTCGCCGGGAAGGGGATCGCCGACCTCCAGGAATCGGGGATCCTGGCGACGAGCGTCGTCGAGTGGGCGCCACGCATCCCGGTGCTCGGCATCTACCCCACCGTCCAGTCCCTGTCGCTCCAGTTGCTCTTGATCGTCCTGCTGCTCGTGGCGGTCGTGTGGCTGCAGCGCAATCGGCTCAGTGGCGCCGAGCCAGATCGTCGGCGGCCTTCGTTCCCGTGAGCGCGGGCGGGACTGCCGGCGCGGCCTCGGGCGCGCGCAGCCGCGCGATCACCCACACGCCCGCGACCATCACGAGGACGCTCGTCACCTGCGCCAGCGTGAACGGCCCCAGCAGGCGGTCGTCTTTCGCGCGCACGAACTCCACCAGAAACCGCTCGGCGCCCGCCAGCACGAGGTAGACGCCGAACCGCCAGCCGACGGCGTGCGGGCGGTCGCGCAGCCGCCACAGCCACAAGAACACCAGCAGCATGAGCGCCGTCTCGTAGATCTGCGTGGGGTGGACGGCGACTACCTCCGCGGGATCCGCCCCCGGGGGGAAGCGGACGTGCATTTGTGTCAGGTTCGCCACCGTGGTGGGCGGCAGCCCGTCCGGAAACTTCATGGCCCAGGGGAGTGTGGTCGGGATACCGTAGTCGTCGTTCACGAGGAAGCAGCCGACGCGGCCGAGCCCGTAGCCCAAGGCGAGCGGGGCCGCCGTGAGCTCCATCGCCCAGCGCCCGGGCACGCGCCGCCACCAGCCGAGCCCCAAGACCGCGGCCACGCCCCCGAGAAACCCGCCGTACCACACAAACCCGCCGCGCCGAAACAGCGCGTCCCACTCGCCCGTGAGCAGCACGTACCAGATCTTCGCCCCGACGATCCCGCCGACCACTGCGGCGAATACGATATCGGCGGCGTAGTCCTCGTTCAACCCGCGGCGCCGCAGATCCACCTGAATCGCCCAGCCGGCCATGAGGAATGCCACCATCATCATGAGGCCATAGCCGGTGATGGTGAGCGGGCCGAGCTGGAAGGTCAACGGATAGATGGTCATGGGGATTGCGGATTGCGGATTGCGGATTGTGGAATTTCCACGGTCTCGAGACCGGGCAGTGGGAGATCGGCGCGCGCGTCGAGCGTCCAATCGCTGCGCTCGCCCAGCGCCAGCCGATGCCAGCCGGCGCGGGCGATCATGGCGGCGTTGTCGGCGTTCAGGCGCGGGCTCGCGACCGCGACGCGCGCCAGCCCTGACAGCCGCTGTGCCGCGAGCTCCACGAGCGTGCGGTTGCACGCCACCCCGCCGCCCAGCACCGCCGTGCGATAGCCGGTGGCTCGGACCGCGCGCTCCAGTTTGGTGACGAGCACGTCGAGCACCGCGTCCTGGAAGCCGCGGGCGAGATGCGGCCGGTCACGGTCCAGATCGTCGCTCGCCCGCACGGCGCGCAGCACGGCAGTCTTCAGACCCGAGAACGAGAACTCGTAGCCCTCGTCCCGCATCGGGCGCGGAAACGAGAAGCGACGGGGATCGCCCTGGCTCGCGAGCCGCTCGATTGCGGGGCCGCCCGGATAGCCCAAGCCGAGCAGCGCGGCCACCTTGTCGAACGCCTCCCCGGCGGCATCATCGCGGGTCGCGCCGAGCAGGCGGTAGCGGCCCCAGGCGGGCACATCGAGCAAGAGGGTGTGGCCGCCCGACACGAGGAGCGCGACGAAGGGCGGCGCGAGCTCCGGATCCTCGAGGGCGGGCGCGAACAGGTGGCCCTCCATGTGATGTACGCCGATCAGCTCGCGGTCCCCCGCGTACGCCAGGGCTTTGGCGTACACCACTCCCACGAGCAGTGCGCCGACGAGGCCGGGCCCCTGCGTCACCGCCACCGCGTCCACCGCGCTCCAGGCGAGTCCGGCCTCGGCGAGCGCGCGGTCCACGACCGCGGGCAGGGCGGACAGGTGCGCCCGGCTCGCGAGCTCCGGCACCACCCCGCCGAACACCTTGTGCACGTCCTGCGACAGGATGACGAGGCCGGCAAGCTCGGGGCTCCGGCGCTCGCCGACGAGCACGGCGGCCGACGTCTCGTCGCACGATGTCTCGATGCCCAGAACGACGTCAGCCACGTCCCGTCTTCCGCCTGAGAGACACCGAATCGGGGACGGCGCGGGCAACGAGGCCCGGCGGCCCGCTCACCGTGAGCCTGGCGTAGCCGCCTGGCCCCGCCTTCCCGACCAGGTGCGCGACGACGCGCACGCTGTCTCGCGTGAGCGTGTTGACCCGGGACGCCGGGCCGCGCACCGTCACCGACACACGTTCGGGCGATAGCAGGAAGCCGGTGAAGCCCGACGCCGCCGTCGTTACCGGTACGCCGTCGATCGAGCGCTCGATGATCGCCGTCACTTCCCCCGCCATCCGCACCGCCTTGGGCGAGATCCGGACGACGCCCAAGGGCGCCGTGTCGATCGGGACGGTCTGGAAGAAGGGACCGCTCACACTGGAAATCACCGTCGGCAGGGTGGTCACCGATTCGACCTTGGCGAGGCTCTTTTCCGGTCCCACCAGGCGGGCCAGGCTGGGTGTGATGGACAGCCCGCGGAGGACGTAGCCCGACTCGGCTTCGACTTTCACGCGCGGCACGATCCGGACGTCCTTGTGCGACACGGAGTCGAGCAGGATCTCGACATCGCGCGGCCGGATATCGACGACCTGCACGTCGATCCCCTTGGGCAGCTCCACGTCGGCGGCTTGGAGCTGGATCCGCCACAGCGAGGCGGAGAACGTGTCCGGAATGACCTTGCGAATCACGCGGGGGAAGGAGCGCAGCTTGAGGATTTCGCTGCCTTTCCCGGCGATCACCACGGTCACGCCGGCGGTCTGCTGGCGGACGGTCCGGCCGGGCGGGATGCCGATCGCGAGTCGCATGGCGAAGATCTGCGACAGGGGCTGCTGCGCCGCGACCGCCACGTACAACATGATGGCGAAGAACACGGCCGCCAGCTTGATCGGCCAGTTGCGAACGATCAGTTGCCCGAGGCTAGCGCGGACGGTCATCGATCAGCCGCCGGATCAGAATTTCGTTCACGGGACCGTCCCACTCCGACGCGCCGATCACTTTCTTGACGATCACCCCATCGCGATTGATCACCCAGCTTTCGGGCACGCCGGTCGCCTGGTAGGCCGGCTTGATCGCCCCCGTCTGGTCGTGCAGAATGTCGAAGCTGAGCCCCAGTTCACGCGCGAATGCCACGACGACGGAATCGTCTTGCTCGTCGATGCTCACCGCCACCACCCGGAAGTCGCCACCTGCTCCGAGCCGGCGGTACAGCCGCTCCATCGACGGCATCTCCACGCGGCAGGGCTGGCACCAGGTCGCCCACACGTTGAGCAGCACGACCTTGCCGCGGTAGTCGGCGAGGGTGGTGGGGCGCCCGGTCCGCAGGTCTGTCGCGTGAAACCCGGGTGCTGCGGAGCCCACCCCCAGCAGATCGATCTGCGGCCGGATCTTGAGCGCGAGGGCCGTGCCGAACACCAGCGCCATCACGACGCCGATCGCGACCGTCCATTGCCGCGGTGCCGTCATACCGTCACCAGGCAGCGCCGCCGCAGGTCCCGGACTTCACGGGCCGGGTCGCCGCTCGTGAAGATCGCGTGGCCCGCTACGAACGTGTCCGCCCCGGCCGCGTGGGCCGTCGCGATGGTGTGAGAAGTGATCCCTCCGTCCACCTCGAGGAACGCGCGCGAGCCGTGCGCGGTGAGCAGGTCGCGTGCCCGGCGGATCTTGTCATTCGAGGCAGGAAGGTACGTTTGCCCGCCGAACCCGGGGTTCACAGTCATGATGAGCAGCAGGTCCAAGTCCGCGACGACTTCTTCCGCGAGCTGCAGCGGCGACCCGGGGTTCAGCGCCAGCCCGGCGAGCATGCCCTGACTGCGCGCCGCGGCGAGCAGTCGCTGCACGTGTACCGTCGCCTCCGGGTGGAAGGTGAAGACGGACGCGCCGGCGGCCGCGAACGACTCGAGATACCGCTCCGGCTCCACCACCATCAAGTGGACGTCGATCGGCTTGTCGGTGAGTCCGCGCAGCGTCGCGATCATGTTGGCCCCGAACGTGAGGTTCGGCACGAAACGCCCGTCCATCACGTCCACGTGCACCCAATCGGCGCCCCCCGCCAGCACCTGCTCCACCTGCTCGGCGAGCCGGCTCAGGTCCGCCGACAGCACGCTGGGCGCGATGCGAACTCCCCCGCCTCCTCCTCCCCCGTCGGGCATCAGGGGCTCCGGGCCACGACGATGTCCACCACCGTGCCAGGTGAGGCCAGCGTGCCCGCCCCCGGCTTCTGTCCCACCACCGTTCCGGGGTTCGCGTCGCTCGTGCGCCGCCGCGTCACCGTCCCCAGCGCGAGACCGTCCAGCTCGAGCCGCGTGCGGGCGTCCGCCTGCGACATCCCCAGCAGGTCGGGCACGGCGATCGTGGGGGCCCCGCGACTCACCACGACGGTCACCGGTGCCCCCGGGCTGAGCACCGAGGTCGCGGCCGGGCGCGTGAGCATCACGATACCCGGCGGCGCGGCCGCCTGCACCGACTCCACTTGAGCCACCGTCAGTCCAGCCGCCGCGATCAAGCGCCGCGCCAAGTCGTTGTCCAGCCCCGCCACATCCGGTACCGGAATCTTGGGCGGACCCTCACTCGACACCAGGGTCACCCGCAGTCCCGCCGGCGCGCTCACGCCGGGCGGAGGGTCCTGCCACACGATCGTCCCTTGGGGTGCGGTAGGGTGGGCCTCGGTGCCGCCGTCCTGCAGTTGAAGGCCGGCCTTCTTGAGCTGGTCCGACGCCTCCTGCAGCGACAGCCCCAAGACGCGAGGCACCACGCCGTGTCCGTGCAGAAGCGGCGCGGGGAACAAGACCAGGTACGCCGTCAGGTAGCCGCCGAGCAGCGCGCCGAGCAGCGCGAGACCCCAGCGGCGTGCGCCGAGGCGGTCGAGCGTCGGGAGGTTCCATTCCCGGACCTGCGGGATGTGCCGGCGCAACCGCATCACCGCACTCGGGCGAGTCGCGCCGCATACGCGCCGTCTATCCCGTGGCGCTGCGGCAGCGACTGAAAATCGCCGGCCGGCGTGAGCATGACGGCAGGAACCGCGTCCGCCGCCGAAGCGCGGGCGAACTGGGAGTGGCGCGCCAGGAACTCGGTCACGATGTCGTTGTTCTCCTCCGGCTCGAGAGAGCACGTGGCGTAGACGAGCAATCCACCCGGGTGCACCAGCTCCGCGGCGGCGGCGAGCAGCGCCCGCTGACGCTCCGCGGCCCGCGCGATGGTCCGGGGCGTCACCCGCCAGCGGGCATCCGGGTGTCGGGCCATGGTGCCGGTGGCGGAGCAGGGCGCGTCCACGAGCACCGCCGCGAGCGCCGCCGGCCGGAACGGGGCCGCCAGAAGATCGGCGAGCGCGACCCGAATGGCCACTCCCGCCCGCCGCGCCGTCTCGAGGAGCCGGCCGACGCGCTGGCGCCGCGCGTCGCCGGCCAGCACGTGCGCCCCTCCGCGCTCCAGCGCGACGGCCTTGCCCCCGGGAGCGGCGCAGGCGTCGTACACGACCGTGCCGGGGGGGATCGCGGCGAAGCGGCAGGCGAGGGCGTGGGCGGGGTCCTGGACCACAAAGGCGCCCTCCGCATATCCCGGGAGCTGCACGGGAAACGGGAAACGGGAAACGGGATTGGTGCTCGAGACGCGCAGGCCGGCACCATAGGGCGCATCTTCTACACCGAAGCCCGCCTTCCGGAGCTCCACTGTGAGCGCCTCGACAGACCATCGAGCGGGCTGGATAGTGAATGTCGGTTTCGTGTCGTTCCACGCTACGAGCCGGTCCGCTTCGGTCGGTCCAAAGCGGCGCCGCCACCGGGCGACGAGCCAGGACGGGTGGGTCGCCCCACTCGTTTCCCGTTTCCCGCTTCCCGTTTCCCGTGCGATTTTCCGCAACGCCTGATTCACGTAACGGGCGGCCTTCTCGCCGGCGAGTGCTCGCGCCAACTCCACGCTCGTCGACACCGCGGCGTACGGCGGCACTCGTGCCAGCGCGCGTAGCTGATAGGCGCCGAGCCGGAGAACGTCGTGGAGGCGGGGGTCCGCGGTCGTGAGCGTGAGCATGCGGTCGAGCTGGGCGCGGCGCCGCAGCACGCCGGCCGCCAGCTCGTAGGCGAGGCGGCGGTCGCGCCCGATCAGGTTCGCGAGCGCCGCCTCGCGGGCGCCCTGGAGGGTGGCACCCGCGTGCACTGCGTCGAGCATCTGCAGTGCCGCGCGCCGGGCGGCCGTGGCGTCCTTAATCCAGCATCCCTTCCAGCGGCGAGGACGGCATCGCCACCTCGCGCTTAGGCATGCGGCCGGCGAGGTAGGCCGTGCGACCCGCCTCGACGGCCAGGCGCATGGCGCGCGCCATGGCCACGGGATCCCGCGCCTCGGCGAGCGCGGTGTTCATCAGGATCCCATCGACGCCCTGCTCCATGGTGAGACAGGCGTCCGATGCGGTTCCGACGCCGGCGTCGACCACGACCGGCACCTTGAGCCGCCGCTTGATGGTGCGCACGCCGAACGGGTTGAGGAGACCGAGCCCGCTCCCGATCGGGGAGGCGAGCGGCATGACGGCGGCGCAGCCCGCGTCTTCGAGGCGCAGCGCGGTCACCAGGTCCTCGTTGGTGTAGGCGAGGACCTTGAAGCCCTCCGCGACCAGCGTGCGCGCGGCGACGAGCAGGCCCTGAACATCCGGGAGGAGGGTCTCCTGGTCGCCGATCACCTCGAGCTTGATGAACTCGTTGAACCCCGCCTCGCGGGCGAGGCGCGCGTAGCGGATGGCATCCTCGGCGGTGTAGCATCCCGCGGTGTTCGCGAGCAGGAAGTACCGCTTTGCGTCGAGGTGATAGAGGACGCCCTCTTCCTTCGTGCGGTCCAGGTCCACGCGTCGGACCGCCACGGTGACGATCTCGGCGCCGGACGCGTCGATCGCCCGGGCCATGGTCTCGTTGTCCCGGTACTTCCCCGTGCCCACCATGAGGCGCGAGTGGAACGAGCGCCCGCCGATCGTGAAAGGAATGTCCAACATCAGCCCCCTCCGACGAAATGCACCAGCTCGATCGCATCCCCCGGTGCGACCGTGACGGCCCCGAGGGTGGGACGCCGCACGATGGTGCGGTTGTGCTCCACGACGACGGCGCGCGGGTCGAGCGCGAGCGACTCGAGCAGCTCGAGCAGCGTGGCGCCCCGCGCCACCGCGCGGGGCTCCCCGTTGACCGTGACATCGACCGTGTCGTTCATCCGTTCAGCTCCTTCAGCATCCGTCGCGCCGCGTCCGCGGGATCGGCCGCATGCCACAGCGCCGTGATCGCGGCGACGCCGTGGATGGCGGCCTCGGCTAGGAGCGCCGGGATCCGCTCCGGCGTCACCCCGCCGATGACGATAACCGGCAACCCGACGGCGGCAATCTCTTTCAGCCGGGCGGAGCCCAGCGGCGCCCGGTCGGGATGCGTGGCGGTCGGAAACACCGGCCCTACCAAAAGATAGTCGGCGCCGCCCGCGTGCGCGGCCTCCGCCTCGCGTAGGTCGTGCACCGACTTGCCGATCCACCAGCGGGGGTTCAAGCGGCGCGCGTCCTCGGGCGTGAGGCTCCCCTGTCCCAGCTGGACGCCGGCCGCGCCGACGGCGAGCGCCACATCGAGGCGGTCGTTCACGAACAGGCGGGCCGGCGGACCGGCGGACAGGCGGACGGCGAGCTCGTAATGCTCGAGTCCCGACAGGGCTCGGCCCCGAGCGTGCAAGGCCAGCTCCGAGCCGGCACCCGCGGCGAGCAGTCGTGTGATCTCGCCCAGGTCCGGCCGGCGGGCGATCCGCTCGTCGGTGATGGCGTGCAGCCGCGGCAGGGCCGGGAGCGACTTCACCCGAAGCGCTGGCCAGCCTGAGCGCCGCGCCCCCGCACCCAGTCCGCGGCGGGCATGCGCGGCTTGCCGGCCGGCTGGACTTCCTCCACCTGCACCGCCCCCCGTCCCGTCGTAATCCGTAGTCCGTCCTCCGTCTTCCGTACTTCTCCGGGGGGGCCTCGATCGTCCACAACGCGGGCGCCGAACAGTTTTACCTCGCGGCCGTCGAGCTCGGTCCAGGCTCCCGGCCGCGGGTCGAGCGCGCGAATCAGCCGCGAGACCCGCTCCGCGGGCTCGGCCCAGAGGATGCGCGCCGTATCGCGCGTAAGCTTGGGCGCGTAGGTCGCGCGCGCGTGCTCCTGGGGGTGCGGCTCGAGGCCGCTGGTCTGGAACAGCGCCAGCGCTTCGACGAGCGCCTGGGCGCCCATCTCGGACAGATGCTCCGACAGCTCGCCGCCCGTCACGTCGGGGTCGACGTCGTGCGGGATCTGCAGCAGGATCGGACCCGAGTCGAGGCCCTCGTCCATCTGCATGATCGTGACGCCCGTGTGCGTGAGGCCGTTCAGGATCGCCCATTCCACTGGTGCGGCGCCCCGCAGCTCGGGGAGGAGCGACGGGTGGAGGTTGATCATGCCGCGACGGGGGAGCGCGAGCAGGTCGGGCTTGAGAATGTGCCCGTACGCGACCACGACGCCCACGTCCGGCGCGAGCGCACGGAGGCGCTCGAGAAATGCGGGATCGCTGGGCCGCTCGGGCTGCAGCACCGGGACGTCTTCCGCTGCGGCCGCCGTCTTCACGGGCGGCGGAACCGCGGTCGAGCGGGAGCGGCCCTGGGGCTTGTCCGGCTGCGTGACCGCGGCGACCACGTCGAAGCCTTCTCCGAGCAGCGCTTCGAGGGAGGGGACG
>QHUK01000034.1 GCA_003222085.1 Gemmatimonadota bacterium | reverse complement strand
CTTCTCCGAGCAGCGCTTCGAGGGAGGGGACGGCGAACTCGGGCGTCCCGAAGAAGACGACGCGCACCTAGAGTTCGCCCGCCGGCTCCGGCGTCACGTCCTTCACGTATCCGGACTGTCCCTTGCGGGCTCTTTTCCACTTGGCGAGGAGCAGTCCCCGTTTCACGGCGCTGAGATGGTCGAGGAAGAGGACGCCATCCAGGTGATCGATCTCGTGTTGCGCCGCCCGCGCCTTGAACCCGGACAGCTCGACCTTGTATGGGCGCCCGTCGCGATCGAGCGCCTCGAGGGTCACGCCGAGGTGACGCTCCACCTCGCCGTAGATATCGGGGATCGAGAGACAGCCTTCTTCAGCGGCTTCCATGACGTCGCTCGCCTGAGCGATGCGCGGATTGATGAGCACCAGCGGCGGCGGGGCGTCCTCGCCCACATCGACGACGGCCACGCGGCGGGCGACGCCGACCTGATTCGCCGCGAGCCCAACCCCTTTGGCGGCGTGCATCGTCTCGAACAAATCGTCCACCAGCCGGCGCACGGCGTCGTCAACCGTGGCGACCGGGGTGGCGAGCTGTCGCAGGATGGGCGAGCCGAGCAGGTGGAGCTGGCGGATGGTCACTGCGGTTTGGCGACCTCCACCGAGCGATTGAGGATGTTCGCGATGTTGGCGCGCTGAACGATCAACCGCGACTCGGCGCTCTTGACCGTGACTTCGTCGTCTTTCAGGTGCACGACCTCGCCGATGATGCCGCCCGACGTGACGATGCGGTCGCCGCGTTGCAGCGACGCCAGGAGCTGGCGGTGCTTCTCCTGCTGCCGGCGTTGCGGGCGGATCAGCATGAAGTAGAAGATCGCGATCAGGGCGCCGATCTGGATGAGGAAAATGGGCAGCCCGGCGCCGGCGTTCTGGCCGGAGGGCGCGAACAGCAGGGTGAGCAGTCCGTGCGCGGTCATGCGGTTCCCGAGTGCAGGTAACGGCGGCGCCACTCCCCGGCCCAGGGGCCGAAGGCGTTCCGCCGGATCGCGGCCCGCATCTCCCCCGCGAGCCGGATCAGGTAACGAACGTTGTGCAACGACAATAGCCGCAGCCCCAGCAGCTCCTCGGCCATGAACAGGTGGCGGAGATATCCGCGCGAGAACGTGGTGCAGGTCTCGCAGTCACAGGTGGCGTCGAGCGGCCGCGGATCGTCCCGGTGCTCGGCGTTGCGCATGTTGACGGGCCCGTCGGGCGTGAAGGCCGAGCCGTTTCGGCCATTGCGCGTCGGCGCGACGCAATCGAACAGGTCGACCCCACGCTCCACCGCCGCCACCAGATCCTCCGGAAACCCCACGCCCATAAGATAACGCGGGAGGGTGGGCAGCCTCGGCTCGAGCCGCTCGAGCATGTCGTACATCACCGGCTTGGGCTCGCCCACGGACAGGCCGCCGATCGCGAGGCCGGTCCAGGAGCCGAGGTCGAGGATGCGGCGGAGACCTTCCTCCCGGAGCGCCAGGTGCGTACCGCCCTGGAGAATGGGCCATAACGTCTGGTCGCACGACGCCACGACCGCCTTAAGCTCCGCGTGCCTCCTGGCACACCGTTCCAGCCATCTCAGCGTCCGCTCCATGGCGTCCCGTGCGGTAGGGAGATCCGCGCCCCCCGGCACCACGTGGTCGAACGCCATCGCGATGTCCGCGCCGAGAACCCACTGGATCTCCGTGGCGCGCTCGGGGGTGAGCGTGCGTCGACTGCCGTCCACGTGGCTCTGGAACTCGACGCCTCCTTCGTCCACGCGACGAAAGCCTTCGAGCGAGAACACCTGAAAGCCCCCCGAATCGGTGAGCAGCGGACGGTCCCAGGCCATAAACCGGTGCAGGGCCCCGAGCTTCTCCACCACCTGCTCGCCGGGCCGCACGTGCAAGTGATACGTGTTCGCGAGCACCAGGGTCGCGCCTACGCTGCGGAGATCGTTGGGCGACAGGGCGCGCACCGTCCCCTGCGTGCCGACCGGCATGAACACCGGCGTCTCGACGGACCCGTGGGGCAGGGTGAGGGTGCCGGCGCGGGCCGCGCCGCTGGTGGCGTCGATGACGAATTCGAACATGCGCTACTTAATGCGGAACGCGGAAGTCGGAACGCGGAACAGGCGCTCGTACTTCCGTTCCGCGTTCCGCGTTCCGAGTTCCGCGTTCACATGACGACCATCGCATCGCCATACGAATAGAATCGATATCGCTCTTTCACCGCTTCACCGTACGCCCGCATGACGTTCTCGTAGCCTCCGAACGCGCACACCAACATGAGCAGTGTGGAGCGCGGCAGGTGAAAGTTCGTGAGCAGCCGGTCCACGGTCCGGAAGGTGTACGGAGGAAAAATGAAGAGGCTCGTGTCACCCGCCCCCGGTCGGATGGTGCCGTCGGGCGCCGCCACGGTCTCGAGCGTCCGGACCACGGTGGTCCCGACCGCCCAGACGCGCCCACCGGCCTCCCGTCTCCGGTTGATCAGCCCCGCCGTCTCGTCGCTCACTCGGTACGCCTCCGCGTGCATCCGATGATCCGCGAGGTCATCCACTTCCACCGGCTTGAACGTGCCGGGGCCGATCTGCAGGTCGAGCGTGGCGAGCGCGGTGCCCCGGCGCTTGACGCGCTCCAGCAGCTCCGGTGTGAAGTGCAGCCCCGCGGTCGGCGCGGCGACGCTGCCGTCGTGCTCCGCGTACACCGTTTGGTAGCGTTCGCGGTCTTCGGGTCGAGGGAGGCGCCGTATGTAGGGCGGGAGCGGCACCTCACCGTACTTGGCGAGCGTGGCCGCTGCATCGAGCTGGCCGACGAACTTCACGCGCCGGAGCCCGCCGCCCAGAACCTCGACGATCTCCACCGCACTGTCGTCGCCGAAGGTCACGCTCCGTCCCGGCTTGAGCTTGCCGCCCGGATGCCCCATCGCGATCCAGCTGCCGTCGGGCAGCTCGCGGACGAGCAAGAGCTCTGCCTTCCCGCCTGACCCGCGCATCCCGCGTAGTCTCGCCGGTATCACCCTTGAGACGTTGAGGACCAGCACGTCCTCCGGCGCCACCAGCTCCACGAAATCCGGGAACCGCATGTGCCGGATACCGCCGATCGACCGGTCCACCACCAACAGCCGGCTCGCGGTGCGGTCGGGGAGGGGATCTTGCGCAATGAGATCGGGTGGGAGGCTGTAATCGAAGTCGGAGGTATGCATGTGAAAACGCGGAAGTCGGAACGCGGAACGCGGAACAGATGGTCGTGCTCCTGCTCCGCGTTCCCACTTCCGCGTTCCGCGTTCAGGTGTCGAACATCGTCGGCTGTTCGGCGCTCCGGGGCGGCGTGAAGCCGAAATGCCGGTATGCGGATCCCGTGGCGCACCGGCCACGCGGCGTGCGGGCAAGAAACCCCTGTTGCATCAGGAACGGCTCGTACACCTCTTCGAGTGTGCCCGGGTCCTCACCCACCGCCGCGGCGATGGTCGTGAGTCCCACCGGCCCGCCCTCGAACTGCTCGATGATGGTTTTCAGGATCCGGCCGTCCATGTCGTCGAGCCCGAACTCGTCCACGTCGAGTCGTTTCAACGCTTCGGCGGCGACCTGGGCGGTGATCTTGCCCCCCGCGCGCACCTGCGCGTAGTCGCGCACCCGCTTCAGGAGCCGGTTCGCGACCCGCGGTGTGCCCCGGCTGCGGCGGGCGATCTCGGCGATGCCCGCAGCGTCGGCGGGGACGTCGAGGATGCCGGCCGAGCGACTGATGATCTGGGCAAGGTCGTCGGGCGGATAGTAGGCGAGCCGCTCCACCAGGCCGAACCGCGCGCGCATCGGCGGTGTCAGGAGGCCGAACCGCGTCGTGGCGCCGATCAGGGTGAACCGCTCCAGCGACATGGGGATCGTCTGGGCGTGCGGACCTTCGGCGATCCTCACGTCTACGCGGTAGTCCTCCATCGCGGGGTACAGGAACTCCTCGAGCACCGGCCGCAGCCGGTGTACTTCGTCGATGAACAGGATGTCCCCCGGTCCGAGCGAGGTGAGGAGTCCAACGAGATCGCCGGGGCGCTCGAGCACGGGGCCGGACGTGGTGCGGATGTTGACGGCCAGCTCCTTCGCCATGAGGAGGGCGAGGGTGGTCTTCCCCAGCCCGGGCGGGCCAAAGAACAGCGTATGGTCGAGCGGCTCGCGCCGCTGCTTCGCCGCGTCGATCGCGATCTGCAGCGATTCCTTCACCTTCGCCTGGCCGACGAACTCGTCCAGCCGGGACGGGCGGAGCGCGGCATCGGTCAGCCGCTCGTCGGGGAGGGCGTCGGGCGTGGTGACCTGGGTCCGGGAGTGGGAGGTCACGACGCCCTCGTAGTACGCGAGTGAACTCGCGGCTCGGCAGTGCCCGTAAACGGGCGCTTCGTGTCGGGGCTCACGCCGGTTTACCGGCACTGCCGAGTCGCGGCTTCAGCCGCGCAGGGACGCGGACGCAGGCCTTCACGCCGCTTTGCCTTTCCCCAGCGGCCGCGCCCGCCACCGCACCGGGCGCGCGTCCCGCTCGAGTGCGTGGCGGGTATGGCAGGTGACGCACTCGTCCGTCGCCCGGGTCGCGGTGTCGGGCACCAGGGTACGGTTGGTCGAGCCGCAGCGCGTACAGATCCATTCAGCCGTTGTGGCCATCGTTATCCGTGGGTGAGCAGTTGGAGCGCCCGACGCACCAGCGTCTCCGTGTCCCCGCCGCCGTCTGCGGCGAGCGCCTGGCGCAGCGCGCCGTCCGCCTCGGCGGTCGCGTACCCGAGCCGCTCGAGGGCGTGCAACGCCGCCTCGGCGGCTCCTCGCGCGCCGCCCCTACCGGTCGGACCCGCGCCTGCTTCGGCAAGCTCATCAAACTCGCCGAGCTTGTCGGCCAGTTCAAGCGCCAGCCGCTCCGCCGTCTTCTTTCCGATGCCCGACACCGATGCCAGCAGCGCGATGTTCCGCTCCTTCACTGCCCGCGCACCGCGCTCGACTCCCAGGGCCGACATCAGGGCGATCGCGATCTTCGGCCCCACACCGCTCACGCCGATCAGCCGCTGGAAGAAGCGTCGCCCGGCCTCGTCGTGAAAACCGTATAGCGACCAACCATCTTCCCGCACGACGAGCTCGGTCGCGAGGCTCACCGCCTCGCCTACCCCGGGCAGTCGCTCCATCACCCCCAACGGGACGACGATCTCGTAGCCCACCCCGCCTGGGGTCTCGATCATCACGCGATCGGCCTGCTTCGCGGCGAGCCGGCCCGAGACCTGCGCGATCACGACCGGAGGATGTGCGTGAGCGCCACGGCCACGCCGTCCGCGGCGTCCGCGGGTTTGGGCGCGTCCTTGAGCCGCAGCAGCCGGGCGACCACGCGTCCCACCTGCGCTTTGGGGGCGCCGCCCGCGCCGACGACCGTCTTCTTGATGGTCGCCGGGGCATACTCGGCAATCACGAGTCCTCCCTGCTCGGCGGCGAGGAGCACGACCCCGCGCGCGTGGCCGAGCACAAGCGTGGTGTGCACATTCTTATGGTAGAAGGCGTTCTCCAGGGCGAGGATGCCGGGGTGATGGCGCGTGATCAGCTCGGTGATGTACTCGTGCAGCGCGCGCAGGCGTTGGGGCAACGGGCTCCGGCCGGCCAATCGGATCACGCCGCACTCGACCAGCCGCCCCAATCCGGAGGCGCCGTTCCCGGTTTCGATCACTCCGTAGCCGGTGACCGACGTCCCGGGGTCGACGCCCAGCACCCTCACGCTATGCCGTCGCCGCCGCCAGGGCCTCGGCGTCGATGTCGAAGTTCGAGGAGACCTTCGCGACGTCGTCCATCTCTTCCAGCGCTTCGATCAGGGCGAGCAGGTGCTTCGCGTCCTTCCCGTCCACTTTCACGGTGCTCTTGGGGAGCAGGGCGATCTCGGCCGTCTGGACCGCGATCTTCTTGGTCTTCAGCCGCTCGGTGATCTGGTGCAGCTGGCCTGCGGGTCCCGTGATCAGAAAGACGTCGCCGTCGCGCACCATGTCGTCCGCTCCGGCATCGAGCGCCGCCTCCATGACCGTGTCCTCGTCGGCGCGGGTGGCGTCCACCGTGATCTGGGCCTTGCGATCGAACATCCACGCCACGGAGTTCGCGGCGCCGAGGTTGCCGCCGAAGCGCTGGAAGACGTGGCGAATCTCGGCGACGGTGCGGTTCGGGTTGTCGGTGGTGGCTTCGATGAGCAGGGCCGCGCCGCCGGGCCCGTAGGCCTCGTAGGCCACTTCGTCGTACGTCACGCCCTCGAGCTCGCCCGTTCCCTTCTTGACGGCGCGCTCGATGTTGTCGAGCGGCATGTTCTCGGCCTTGGCGGCGTCGATCGCGGTACGGAGCCGGGCGTTGCCCCCGGGGTCGCCGCCACCCTGTTTGGCGGCGATCGTGATCTCACGGATCAGCTTGGTGAACAGCGCGCCGCGGCGCGCGTCCGTGACGGCCTTTTTCCGCTTGATCTGCTTCCATTTGCTGTGGCCGGCCATGGCTCTAACCTACAGCTTTCACCGATCAGGGTCGAGCATATCCTCGAACCGCATCCAGCGCCGGTAGAAGTACAGATCCACGAACCCGGTTGGCCCGTTGCGGTTCTTCAGGACGATCAGCTCGGTCGCCCCGTCCACGCCGTGGCCCGGGTTGTACATCTCCTCCCGATAGATCCCGAGCACCACGTCGGCGTGCTGCTTGATCGCGCCCAGGTGCCCGAAGTCGTCGAGCGCGGGTCTCGCGTTCGGGCGCTTGGCGTCGAAGCGCGGCAGCTGCGATACGACGACGAGGGCCACCTGGCGCTCGAGCGCCAGCGCCTTGAGGCGCTGCAACACCAGGGCCAGATCTTCGTCCTGGGTCGAGCGCGCCACGCCCCGCGGCGACGGGACGAGCTGGAGGTAGTCCACCACCACGAGCCCGAGCCCCCGCAGCGAATCGAGCCGCTCGGCCGCCGTCTCGAAGTCTCGGGCCGCGAGCGGCAAGGCGGTGAGGGGGAGGTCGCGCAGCCGCACCGCGGCCCCGCCGATGCCGGCGCGCGTCTGATCGTTGAGCTTCGCGCTCCGCAGCTCGTCCACGGTCGCGCGCCCTTCGATGGCCAGCGCGCGCTCCATCAGGCGCTCTTCGTCCATCTCGCCGGAGAGGAGGGCAACGCCCGTCCCCTGCTGCGCCGTGCGCACCGCCAGCCCGAGCGCGAGCGCGGACTTGCCGGACCCGATGTCGCCGCCCAGCACCACGAGGTCGCGGCGTCGCAGGCCACCACCCAGGATGCGGTCGATCGAGGGGAACCCGGTGGGCACGGTATCGCCCGGCACGTCGCCCGGACGCTGCTGGTCCACGCGGTCGACCAGCGATTCGAGCGAGGGGCGGCGCTCAACTTTCCGTGGGGGCATGGCTTATAGATGTAGGCGTGCCGTTCGTGCGGCAACCGTAACTGCGTCTCCCGCCTCGGGACCGAGGACCTCGCGCGTCGGCGCGACCAGCTCCGACAGCACCAGCGCCGCGGCGGCGGGTGTGGCGGGCTCGAGGTGGTGACGCGCGGCGGCGAGGGCGCGTTTCAGGGGGCCGGGGAGGGCGAGGCTCGCGAGCCGCGCATCGAGCGCCTGGAGGCGACGCCGGTGATTCTTCCCCGACACGGGCTGCGGCGGCAGCAGCGCCTCGGCCGAGCGTACCACGAGCCACAGCGCGAACAGGCCCTCGCGTTTGGGCCCACGTACCGCGTCGGCGACCAACCCGATCAAGCGCTCCTCGGCGGGCGTGGTGGCGCGGCTCACGCGACGAGGCGCTCCACCGTGGCGGCCACCTCCTCGGGCGTGATGTCGGTGAGGCAGCGATGGTGGCCCAGCGGACAGGCCGCGGTGCCCGTGGACGAGCAGGGGCGGCACTCGAGCCCGCGCTCCAGCACGGCGGCGGGCGCCCGATAGGGGAAGAAGCCGAACTGCGCCACGGTGGGTCCGAACAGCGCGACGACGGGTGTGCCGACGCCCGTCGCCATGTGCATGACCCCGGTGTCGCCCGACACCACGACCCGCGCGCGCGCCAGCAGCGCGCCCGTCTCCTGGAGCGAGAACTCGCCGGCGGCGCTCACGATCGGGTTCCCGCCGCCTCCCTCGGCGACGAGCTGCTGCGCGAGCCCTCGGTCGTCGGGCCCCCCGACGACGACCGGCCGGTACCCGGCGGTCCCCAGCCGCTCCGCGAGGGCGCTCCAATGCGCGACGGGCCAGCGTTTGGTGGCGTGGGCGGCGCCGGGCGCGAGCGCCGCCAGCCGTGCCCCCCCCCCGAGCCCCCGCTCCGCGAGCCACCGCGCCGCCCGGTCCGTCGCGCCGGGACCCAGGCAGAACTCGGGGGGCCCGCCGTCGGGGCGAGTGTCGAGGCGGCGCGCGGCCTCGAAGTAGCGCTCGGCGACCGGCGAGGGCGCGCGTCGGCGGTAGGCGTCCAGCTTCGTGGCGATGAGCAGCGCGCGGGCCAGCTTGCGCTTGAAGTACCCGGACCAGCGGCAGTGCACGAGCAATCGGAGGCCCGCGCTGCGGACGCTGCCGTGCAAGTCGAGGCCGTGCGTCGGCGCGAGGGCGCGCAACCGGCGGGCGAGGTGCCGGATCGGCTCGCCGGGCTCGAGCGTCACGACGTCGGTAAGGCGCGGGTTGTCGGCTACCAGGGGCGCCATGGCGCGCTTCGTCACGTACACGAGCTTCGCCTCTGGGTGACGACGGGCGAGCGCGCGCACGAGTGGCGTGGTCAGCAGGATGTCGCCGATGGAGCTGAAGCGGACCAAGAGCACACACAACACGTTGCGAAATAAGTCCTGCGTTGCCCAGCTTCGCCAGTCGCCATTAGCTTTGGCCTATGGTGCGCCCGAAGACCATCCTCTGGGTGGATGACGAAGTCGAGGGACTCGCGGCGCACCGGCGCTTCCTCGAGGACCAGGGGTTCACGGTGGCCGCCGCGGCTCACGGCGACGACGCGCTCGCGCTGCTGCGGCGCCAGGCCTACAGCATCGTGCTGCTGGACGAACAGATGCCGGGGCGACGCGGCCTCGAGCTGATCGGCGAGATCCGGGCCCTCGACCCCGCCATGCCGGTCGTGATGGTGACGCAGAGCGAGGATGAGGGCACGCTGCGCGAGGCGATCGGGATCGAGGTGGACGACTACCTCGTGAAGCCGGTCCAGCCGCGCCAGATCCTCTCCGTGATCACGCGCTTGCTCGAAGGGGACCGCATCCGCCAGCAGCGCCTGGCCCGCGATTTCGTCACCCGGTTTCGCGAGCTCGAGGGGCGCCGGGGCGCGACCCTCGCATGGCGCGAGTGGATCGAGCTGGTCGCGGAGCTGGCGCGCTGGGAGGTCCGCTTGGGCGCCGCCAACGAGCCGGGCCTCTCGGAGGCCCTGCGGAGTCTGCAGCGCTCGCTGCGCAAAGACTTCGCCGAGTACGTCGCCCGGCAGTATCCGCGCTGGCTCGCCGGTCCCGAAGGCGACCGGCCGCCGCTCTCCGTCGATGTGGGCGCCGAGTTCCTCGTCCCCGTGCTGCGATCCACGGGGCGCGTGTTGTTCGTGGTCATCGACTGCCTGCGCCTCGACCAGTGGGAAGTCCTCCGCGACCTCGTGACGCCGCTGTTCGACGTGGAAGAGTCGCACTACTACAGCATCCTGCCTACCGCGACGCCGTTCGCGCGCAACGCGATCTTCTCGGGGCTCTTCCCCATGGAGATCGCGGCGCGCCATCCCGCCTGGTGGGGTCAAGCGTCCGACGAGGAGAGCCTCAACGCCCATGAGGGGGAGCTCCTGACGGAGCAGCTGCAGGAGCTGGTCGGTCAGCCCGTCGCGGTGCGCTACGAGAAGGTGTTCAGCTCGGGGGAGGGAGACCTGGCACGGCGGCTGCCCGCCCACCTCGCCCAGGACGGCGTCACGGCGCTGGTGTTCAATTTCGTAGATCAGCTCACGCACGGGCGCTCGGAGAGCGCGATCCTGTACGAGGTGGCGCGGGACGAGGCGGCGCTGCGCAGTCTCACCCGCACGTGGTTCGAGCGCTCGCCGGTGCTCGCGGCGCTCCAGGAGGCGGAGCGGCGGGGCGTGCCGGTGCTGCTCACCACCGACCACGGCTCCATTCACTGCGAGACCCCGGCGACGGTGTACGCCAAGCGCGACGCCACGGCGAACCTGCGCTACAAGTTCGGCGAGGACCTGAAGAGCGAGGACCCGGGGGCCGCGATTCTGGTCGAGGACCTCAAGGGCTTCGGCCTCCCCGGCATGGGACTCGGGGTCCGGCTGCTGCTCGCCACGTCGGACCGGTTCTTCGTCTATCCCACCAAGCTGCGCGAGTATCAGGCCCGGTATCGCGGATCGTTCCTGCACGGCGGCGTCACGCCCGAGGAAGTGATCCTCCCCGTCGCCCTACTCACCCCCCGGCGCGCGGGCGTCGCCCCGGCGGGAAAGGGGGGGGCGCGCTGAATGGGCCGTAGCGGCCGGCTCTTCCTGCTGGTCCGTCCCTACGCGCTCCTGTTCGTCGCCAATCTCGTAGCCACCTTCGTGGCGTCGGTGCTGGACGGCGCCACGTTCGTGCTGCTGATCCCGTTCTTGCGGACCCTGTTCGGCTTGGCGCCGCTTCCGGAGTTGGGCGGTTCGTCGGTGGAGCGCGTGCTCGCGGTCGTCGTCGGCCCGCTGCTCGCCGCGGGGTCGGCTCAGGGGGCGCTGCGGAACGTGGTGCTCGTGCTCCTCGCCACGCTGGCCCTCAAGAACGCGCTCACCTACCTGGCGGCGGTCTCGAGCGTGGTCATCCAAGAGAACGTGGTGCGCGACCTGCGCGTGCAGCTGTTCGGACATCTGCAAACGCTGCCGCTCGGCTTCTTCCAGCGGACGCGCGGCGGCCAATTGCTCTCCCGCGTCATCAACGACACCGACCAGGTGAAGACGGTCGTCACGGCGGCCCTGGCGTCCCTGATGCAGAACGTCTGCGTCCTGGTCGTCTACGTGGCCATTCTCGTGGGACTGTCCTGGCGGCTGACGCTCGTCGCGATCGTGTGCGCGCCGTTGCTGCTGCTCATCGTGCGCCCGGTCGTCGGCCGAGTGCGCCGGCGCTCGCGTGAGCAGGCGGACCAGCGGGGGGAGCTCACGAGCCTCGTGAGCGAGCTGGTCGGCTCCATCAAGCTGGTGCGGGCGTATGTGGCGGACGGGTTCGAGGCCGCTCGCTTCCGGAAGCTCGCCGACGGCTACCGCAAAGGCGTGTTGCGGGCGCAGCGCTTCGCGCTCCTGACGAGTCCGGTGAGCGAGGTGTTCGCCGGCCTGGTGATCGTGCTGATCTTCGCGGTCGGCACACGCCTGGCGCTCGGGGAAGCGGGGGTCTTGCGGCCCGAGACGTTGATCGCGTTCATCGCGGTCGCGCTCCGGCTGATGTCTCCGGTCAAGTCCGTGGCCAACTACCCGACGGCGATGGCCGGGGCGCTGGCGGCGGCGGACCGGGTGTTCGAAGTGCTCGATCTCGCCTCGGAAGAAGGAGACCGGCCGGGCGAGGTGCCCGCGCGGTTCGAGCAGCGGATCGAGTACCGGGGCGTGTCGTTCGCGTACAACGGGCAGGCGCCGGTGCTGGCGGGCGTGGACCTCCAGGTCTTGCGCGGGCAGGTGGTGGCCGTGGTGGGCCCATCCGGGGCGGGCAAGACGACGCTGGTCGACCTGCTGCCGCGGTTCTACGAGCCGACGCACGGTGAGATCCTGATGGACGGCGTTCCCATTGCGCGGTTCACCCGCACGAGCCTGCGCCGGCTGATGGGCATCGTGTCGCAGGAGACGATCCTGCTGAACGACACCGTGCTCGCGAACATCTCCTACGGGCGGAGCGACTTCACGCTGGAGCAGGTGCAGGCGGCCGCGCGCGCCGCCAACGCCCACGACTTCGTCTCGCAGCTCCCCGAGGGCTATCACACGCTCCTGGGCGAGCGCGGCACCCGGCTCTCGGGCGGCGAGCGCCAGCGAATCGCGATCGCGCGGGCCCTGCTGCGCGATCCGCCCATCTTGATTCTGGACGAGGCGACCAGCGCGCTCGACATGGAGTCCGAGCGGCTGGTGCAGGAGGCCATCGACCGGCTGATGGCGCACCGCACGACCTTCGTCATCGCCCACCGGCTCGCCACCGTCCAACATGCCGATCTGATCGTGGTGCTCGCCGAAGGGCGGGTCGTGGAGCGGGGATCCCACGCGACGCTGTACGCCGCGGGCGGGCTGTATCGCCGGCTGCACGACATGCAATTCCGCACCTGACGTGATTTCCGGGTTCACCATCGTCCGGAACGCGGTCACGCTGGACTACCCGATCGTTCCGGCCATTCGGTCGATTCTCGAGCTGTGTGACGAAGTCGTCGTCAACGTCGGCAAGTCGGACGACGGCACCCGCGACGTGGTCGCGGGGCTGAGCGACCCCAGAGTCCGCATCATCGACAGCGTCTGGGATTTCTCCCGCGGCAGCGCGGCGCTCGCGCACGAGACGAACCGCGCGATGGCCGCCTGCCGCGGCACCTGGGGCGTGTACATCCAGGCGGACGAGGTGCTGCACGAGACGGGCGCCGCGACGCTGCGCGAGAGACTGCCGGAGTGTGACGGGGACGCGCGTGTCGAGGGACTGCTGGTCGACTACCTGCATTTCTTCGGCGACTTTGACACGGTCGCGACCGACCGCCACTGGTACCGCCGGGAGGTGCGCGCCGTGCGACTCGGTCAAGACATCCGGTCGTACCAGGACGCCCAGGGGTTTCGCGTCGGTCCGGCGTTACGGCGTGTGCGGGCGCGACCGACCGGCGCCGGCATGTTCCACTACGGCTGGGCCCGCCCGTTGCAATCCATGCGCCGCAAGCTCGTGGCCGGGCAGGAGGTCTTCCCCGAGCACGCGGACCGGCTGGCGGCGCGCGCAGCGCAGCCGGACGCGCTGGGCTGGACTCCGCTGCTGCGCCGGTTCACGGGCTCCCACCCGCGGGCGGCGGAGGAGTGGATCGCGGCGCGCCGCGCGGCGTCGGAGGGCTGGGTCATGGGGCCACGGCAGCTGCGGCTGTCACACGTGCGGCTCTACGTGTCCGACTGGATCGAGCGCCTGACCGGTGCGCGCCTCTTCGAATATCGGAACTACGTCGAGGTATGACGGCGGGCCCCTCTCCGTTCGCGGGTCTGCGCGTCGTGCTGGTGGCGGCGTTCAACCGTCGCTATCACCGCAGCGGCCTCGCCCTCGCCGCCGCGCTCGCGGCATTTGGGTGCGAGGTGCGGCGCTGCGAGGAGCGGCGCCGCGGCTGGAACGCCGTCTTCGGACGCTCCCTGGTCGCCCGGCTCACCGCCCGCCTGCGGCGGGGGCCCGTCGACGTCGTGCTGGTCTTCAAGGGGGCGGGCCTCGCTCCGGCCGACGTCGCGGATCTGCGCCGTCGCTTCGGCGGCCGCTGGGTCAACTGGTTCCCGGACGACCCCCACCAGCTCGAGCTGTCGAGCCGGCTCGCGCCGGCGTACGATTGCTTCTTCACGCACGACAGCGCGAGTCTCGCGGGCCACCGCGCGGCGGGTGCCCACGCCCATTATCTCGCGTTTGGCTGCGACCCCGAGTACCTGCAGTCGCCACCGCTCCTGCGGCAGGACGCGCGCTGGACGGCGCCGCTCGTGTTCGTGGGGTCCCGTGACGACGTGCGCGAGCCGGTCTTACGCGTACTCGCCGATGCCGGGCTCGTGGCTTGGGGGCCCGGCTGGCCGCGCGGGCCCGTCTACGGCGACGACTTTGTGAGGGCCCTGGCGGGCGCGACGGTCGGCGTGAACGTCCACCAGCAGTTCGGGGAACGGGGCGACCCCGCGCGCTACGGGACGGGCGCCAACATGCGGGTGTTCGAGCTCGCCGCGGTGGGCACGCCGCAACTCTCGGACGCCAAAGCCGATATCGCGCGTCACTTCACGCCGGATCGGGAGATCGTGTTGTACCGGAGCGTGGCCGAGCTCGCCGATCGCGCCCGGGTCTTGCTCGGGGACGAGACGCTGCGGCGCCGACTCGCCGCGGCGGCGCGGGAGCGAGCGCTGCGGGAGCACACGTGGCGCCACCGCGTGGAGGAGCTGCTGACGATCACCCTGCGGTAGCGAGGTGCGGCATCGCGCGGCCCGCCGGAAGCCGTCCGGTCTCGAGCAGGGAGCGATACATCCGCAGGTACTCCTGCGCCATCACGTGGTGCGAGAAGTAGCGCTCGGCGTGCGCGCGGCACACCGCTGGGCTGCGCGTCTGGATCGACGCCGCGGCCGCCATCATTTCCTCCAACGTGTCACACAGCGCGCCCACCTCGGGCGTGATCACCTCGGGCAGGGCGCCGCGCCGGGTGCCGAGCACGGGCGTGCCGGACAAGAGTGCCTCGATGGTAGTGAGGCCGAAGGGCTCGTCCCACAGGGCGGGCACCCACAGGCAGCGCGCCGCGGCGAGCAGCTCGGCTTTTTTCGCGCCATCCACGCGGCCGACGTAGCGGATGTTGCGACGAAAGCTCGGGCGCCACCCGCCGGCGACGATCAGCCGTCGCCCGGTCCGCTTTGCCCCTGCCACCGCCCAGCGATAGCCCTTGATACTGTGGAGGCGACCGAGAAACAAGTCGTAATCGCCCTTCCCGGGCCGATAGATATAGTCCCGCGGGTCGAGCCCGTTGTACACGAACACGTCGCTGCCGTAGCGACGCGCGTGGTCGCGCGATACGAAGATGTTGTTGGGCGGCACCGCCCCGCCCTCACGCAGGTTGCCGTGAAACGTCTGGACGAACGGCCGCCGCAGCATCCGCTGCACCGGAAAGTGCGTGTGCAGGATATCGGCGTCGCGCGGCACGAGCGCGTCCAGGTCCGCGGCCGGATCAATGAGCCGGGTTGGCGGTACCTCGATCACTGTTGCCTCGGGCACGCGGGTGCCGGGCGCCGCGAGCAACGTCACGCGATGGCCCAGGGCCGCGAGGCCGCGGACCACGGCCACCACGACGCGCTCCGTGCCGCCGTATCCCCTCGCCGGCAGCCGGTAGTGCGACGCCACTGCAACGTGCATCGGGGTCACGCCGGGACATGGGGCGTGGGCCTTCCCGACGGCAGCACCCCGGTCTCCAGCACGTGCCGATACATGCGCAGGTACTCTTCCGCCATCACCATGTGCGTAAAGAACCGCTCCGCGTGCGCCCGGCACGCCGCGGGGCTGCGCGTGTGGATCGACTCCGCTGCCGCGATCATCTCGTCCACGGTGTCGCACAGGGTGCCCACATCCGGCGTGATCAGCTCGGGGAGCGCGCCGCGATGGGTCCCGAGCACCGGGGTCCCCGAGAGCAGCGCCTCGATCGTCACCAGGCCGAACGGCTCGTCCCAGGCGGCGGGATTCCACAGGCACCGGGCGCGCGCCAGCAGCGCCGCTTTGGTCGCGCCGTCCACTTCGCCCACGAACTTGATCGATCCCGTAAAGCTGGGCCGCCAACCGCCCGCGACGATGAGACGGTGACCGGTGCGCTTGGCGGCTTCCACCGCCCAGTGATAGCCCTTGGCGCTGTGCAGCTTGCCAAGGAACAGGTCGTACTGCGACTGGCGCCGGGGAAACCGCCGGAAGACGTAGTCCGCGGGATCGAGGCCGTTATGGACGAACACGTCACTCTTGTGACGACGCGCATGATCGCGGGAGAGAAAAATGCTGTTGGGAGAAGGCGGAGTACCGGCCCTCAAGTTGCGGTGGATCGTCTGGACGAAGGGGAACGCACCGGGTGCGCAGCGCAGCGGGAAGTGCGCGTGTACGATCGCGGCGTCGCGGGGGACGTATGGCGCGAGCGTCGCGGCATCGGCCAGCTTGCGGGGAGGCACCGCCACCACGGCCGCTTCGGGGACTCGTGACCCGGGTGGCGCGAGCAGCGTGACACGGTGGCCGAGCGCCGCGAGCCCGCGCACCAGCGCCACGACGACGCGTTGCGGGCCGCCGTAGCCCTTCGCCGGCAGCGGCTGGTGGGAGGCGACGACGACGTGCATGCGCAGGACAAGATAACTAGCTCGAGGGGACGCAGAACACGTCGTACACGTTGCACCGCGTCGTGCGCTCGATCACGAATCCGGAGGCCTTCGGCAGTATGGAAACGTGGACATCGAGTTGATAGCTTCGGGCCATGCCAGACAGGCCGCTGACAATCCTGCAACTCACACATCAAGGCGGCGGCTCCGGCGCGACGACTGTCATCGCGGATCTGAGCCGCCAGCTCGCGCTGCGCGGGCACCGCGTCCTGGTCGGGTGCCACCCCGACACGACCCTCGCGGGCCTCGCGCGGGAGGCCGGATTGGACGTCGTGCCCCTCGACTTCCGCCGGTTGGCGCCGCTCGCGCGCGCGCTCGCGGGGGTGACGGAGCGCGAGGGCGTGGACGTGGTGAACAGCAATGCCACACGCGACCGACGCGCGCTGACCTGGCTGCGCTGGACGCGACGGCTGGGTCGGCCGTTTGTCGTGACCCGGCACACGATGCCGCTCACTTCTCCCGCGGAGCTCGTGGCGGTGGGGCTCTCCGCCGACCGCACGATCGCGGTGAGCCATGCGGTGGCCCGCGCGCTGCGCTGCCGCCTCCATCCCGGCGGGCGGCTCCGCGTCGTGACCAACGGCATCGACCTCGCGCGTGTGGACGCCCCCCCGAGTGAAGCGGACCTCGCCGCCGCCCGCGCGGCGCTGGGCGACGTGGCCGGTCGGCCGGTGGTGCTGATCCTCGCGCGCCGCAAGGATCAGCACGTCCTGTTGAGGAGTCTGGCCGCGCTCCAGCGGCCGGTGGTGGTCGCGTGCGTCGGGATCGAGCCCGATGCGGAGCTCCGCGCCGCGGAGCACACCGTCCCGACGCGCCATCGCGTGGTGTACGTGCCCTTCACCGACCGCCCCCTCGCCTTCTGCCGCCTCGCGACGATTTCCGCCCTCCCGTCGCGCATCGAGGGGCTCTCCATCAGCTTGCTCGAGACGATGGCACTCGGGCTGCCGGTGGTCGCATCGGATGCCGGAGGCAACCCCGACCTCATCACCTCCGGAGAGACGGGACTGCTGGTACCGCCCCTCGATTCCGCCGCGTGGGCGAGGGCGCTGGCGCGCGTGCTCGACGACCGGGCATTCGCAGAGCGGCTGGCGCGGGGGGGACGGGAGCTGGTGCGGCGCGAGTTCACGCTCGCGCGAGCGGCGGAGCGGACCGAGGACGTGTACCGCGAGGCTCTCGAGCGGCGTCGGCGGATGTGAGTCCGACCCTGCTGCTGGCCTTCAATTTCCCTCCGCTGGGCGGGGGAATCTCCCGGATGATGGGCGAGTTGGCGCTTCGCTATCCACCGGGGAGCTTGGTGATTTCCACCGGGACGCTTGCTGGCAGCGAGGCGAGCGATCCGACCTTCCCGCACACGATCGATCGGGTGGGCATCCGCGCGACCCGCCTTCGCACGCTGAACGGCCTGTGTCTCTGGACCGCTCGTGCAGGATCACTGGTGCGGCGCACCCGACCGGGGTTCGCGTGGTGCGACGTGTTGAAACCGGCCGGCTACCCGGCCGCGTGGCTGCGGGCCCGCCACGGCCTGCCATTCGGCGTCATCGCACACGGTACTGAGTTCCTGCTGCTCGATGCGAAGATTCGGCGCTCTGCCTTCAAGCGGTGGACCGCGGCCCGCATGCTCGCGCGCTGCTCGGTCATCGTCGCAAACAGCCGCTGGACCGCCGATCTGGCGCGCTCCGTGATGGCGTCTTGGGGCGACCGCGCGCCCAACGTCGACATACGCGTGGTCCCGCTCGGCACGACACCGTCCCGCTTCCGCCCGGGAATCGATCCCAGACCGGTGCGACGCAAGTATGGCCTGGACGGGGGGCCGTGGATCCTCACGGCGGCCCGACTCGACTACCACAAGGGCATCGATACCGTCATTCGCGCCTTGCCCGCGATCCGAGCCGTCTGCCCCACCGCGCGCTACGTCGTTGCCGGGGTCGGGATCCGTCGAGGCTACCTCGAGCGCCTGATCGCCGAGCTCGGCTTGGGCGACGCGGTGCGGCTGCTCGGGTTCGTCCCCGACGAGGAGCTCCCGGCCCTCTACAATGCCGCCGACGTGTTCGTGCTCGACTCCCGGCGGTTCGACCTGTTGGTCGAGGGATTCGGCATTGCGATTCTGGAGGCGTCGGCGTGCGGATTGCCGGTGATTGGCGGCCGCTCGGGGGGCATCCCTGAGGCCGTGCGGGACGGAGAGACGGGCCTGGTGATTGATCCCGAGGCCCCCGCCGCCGTCGCGGCGGCGGTCAGCCAATTGCTCGCGGACGGGGAGACGCGCCGGCGGATGGGGGCTGCGGGCCGCGCGGCAGTGGAGCGGTACTACAACTGGGATCGCGTCGTGGCGGACCTGATCGCGATCGACCAGGAGTTCCGCGCGCGCTGACAGCGGACTCCAGAGCCGCTCGCACGTCCGAGGTTCCCCCGACTCGACTGGTCGGTCTACCGCGGAACCCGCGCATCGCGTTAGCATTCGAGCGTCATGGCGAGCCCGGCGCCGGTCACGGTGGTCATCCCCACGCGCAATGAGGGGGCGCAGATTGCCGAGTGCGTCGGGCGACTCGCTTGGGCGGCCGAGGTGATCGTGGTCGACGGCGGATCGACCGATGGGACACGCGAGCTGGCGCGCGCGGCGGGGGCGCGCGTGCTCGACGGCGCTGTCGTGCAGGGGCCCACCATCGCGCATCAGAGAAATGCGGGAATCGGCGCCGCCACCCACGAGTGGGTGTTCGCACTCGATGCCGACGAGCGGGTTGGGCCGGAGTTGTCGGCCGAGCTCGCCGCGACCGTCGCGGCGCCCGCGCGCGAAGCCTACGCCGTGCGTCGCCGCAACGTGTTTCTCGGCGAAACCGTGCGCCATGCGGGTTGGGGCAGAGACTGGGTGGTGCGGTTGTTTCGTAAGAACCGGCGCTTCGTGGAGCGCAAGGTGCATGAGGCGCTCGAGCCGGTGCCCGACGTGGGGCGCCTCGCCGCGCCGCTCGACCACGTGCCATACCGCGACCTGACGAGCTACCTCCAGAAGCTGGACCGCTACACCGCGTGGGCCGCGGAAGAGCTCGCGGCCCACGGGCGGCGGCCCCGAGTCACCGACCTGATCGTCCGGCCCCCGGCCCGGTTCGTCCGGATGTACTTCCTGCAGCTCGGGATCCTGGACGGATGGCGCGGCGCCATGCTGTGCGGGCTTGCCGCTGCGAGTGTGCTCGTCAAGTACGCGCGGCTCTGGGAGCGGTCGCGGTGACCAATCTGCTGCTCGCCCAGGATTTCCCGCCCATGGGCGGAGGCATCGCACGCCTCCACGGCGAGATGGCCAAGCGCTACCCGGCGGGCCAGCTGGTCGTGTCGACGCCGCAAGACCCCGACGCCGCCGACTTCGACGCCCAGCTCGACGGCATCGTGGACCGGCTGCCCGTGGGCCGCCGGCGCACGAAATCGCTGCCGGGCCTGCTGCTGTGGTCGCGCCGGGCGGCGACGTTGGCGCGCCGCCACAAAGTCCGCTTCGTGCACTGCGGCAACGTGAAGCCGGCCGGCTATCCCGCGCGCTGGGTGCTCGAGCGCTGCCGGGTCCCCTACGGCATCTACTTTCACGGGGGCGACCTCTTGAGCGAGCAGCACAAGATCCGCCATTCCCGCCTCAAGCGGCGGTCCACGCGGGCGATCTTGGGGGGCGCGGCAGTCCTGATGGTGAACAGTGCCTGGACTCGTGATCTCGCCCTCGGTGTGCTCGGGGAGCTGGGACTCGACGGCCACGGCCAGCGCCTGCGCGTAGTGCACCTCGGCACGGATCCCGGTCGCTTCATGCCGGGCGTGGATCCGACGGAGCTGCGCGAGCGCTTGGGACTCCCCGAAGACGGCGTGCGCTGGATGCTGACGGTGGCGCGGCTCACCCCACACAAAGGCGCGGACACGGTGCTGCGCGCCCTCCCGGCGATCCTCGAGCATGCGCCCGACGTGCGCTACGCCGTGGCGGGAAGCGGGCCGGCGCTCGACCAGCTCGAGGAGCTGGCGAGCGCGATCGGCGTGGCGGACCGCGTGTCCTTCCTCGGAAGCGTGAGCGACCGCGACCTGCCGGCGCTGTACAACCTCGCCTCTGTCTACGTTGGCGCGTCGCGGCTGGCCGACCGGATCGGCGTGGAAGGGTTCGGGATCTCGTTGGTCGAAGCCTCGGCGTGTGGGCTGCCGGTGGTGGCGGGAAACTCCGGGGGGATCCCCGACGCGGTACGAGATGGTGAGACGGGCTTCCTCGTGCCGCCGGAGGATCCCGCGGCACTGGCGGCGGCGATCGTGCGCCTCCTGGCGAGTCCCGACCTGGCGAAGCGCGTCGGTGCCGCCGGGCGACGGGCGGTCGAGACCTACTACAACTGGGACCGCGTGGTGCGGGATCTGCGCGCGATCGAAGCAGAGGTGGTGGCTAGGTCCGCCGTCTGACATGGTGATCGTCCGTCTGATGGGCGGGCTCGGCAACCAGATGTTTCAGTACGCGGCCGCCCGGCGAGTGGCCCTGACGAACAAGGTCCCCCTCAAGCTGGACGTCTCGTGGTTTGCTCGTTCGCGCGATCGTGCCTACGCGTTGCATGCGCTGAGCATCCAGGAAGCCTTTGCCAGTCCGGACGACCTCCGGCCGCTGACCGCTCCCTCTGCCCGGGGGCTCGAGAGGTTGGTGTTTCGGCTCCGCCGGCGGTTCAAGATCGGGCACCGCTGGACCTGGATCCAGGAGCGAAGGTTGTCGCGCTTCGACCGGAGACTGCTGGCCGCCACGAGCCCCGTCTATTTGGACGGATACTGGCAAAGCGAGCGGTACTTCGGCGACATCGCCGACACGATTCGGCGCGACTTTACGATCGCGGCCCCGGCGGACGGACGCAGTCGGGAAATCCTGGATCAGATCGTCGCGACCGAATCGGTGAGCGTGCACGTCAGGCGAGGAGACTACGTCTCGGACGCCCGAAAGAGCACGGCGCGCAGTGTGTGCACGCCGGACTACTATCGGCGTTGCGTAACGCGGATCGCGGAGCGGCTCGCCCATCCGCACTTGTTCTTGTTTTCGGACGATCCCCCGTGGGTCTCCGCGAACCTGCGATTCGAGCACCCGACCACTCTTGTGAGCACGGTGCCGGCGCGCCCCGAGCATGAGGATCTGCGACTCATGAGCGCCTGCCGGCATCACATCATCGCCAACAGCAGCTTCAGCTGGTGGGGCGCCTGGCTGAACCCGTCGTGCGACAAGCTGGTGCTCGCCCCCCGCCGCTGGATGAACGACCGACGCGTGGACGACCGGGACGTTGTGCCGCCCTCCTGGGTCCGCGTGTGAGCCATGCGCCCAAACGAGAGCCGCAAGCTTGAGTTTCCGACCGTGACGCGCCAGGCCCTGCGATGAAGAAGCTCCTCAACTGGCTGACACGAAACCGGCAGGTTGACCCGCTCGCCGAGTGGGAGCGTCGAGGCAGGCCGGTGCCGCCGCCGCACGTCGTGAAGCAGAGAGTCCTGCGGGGATACGCCGAACGATACCACTTGAAGATTTTCGTTGAGACGGGAACGTATCGCGGCGACATGGTCGAGGCCATGAAACACCTGTTTCACAGGATTTACTCGATAGAATTGAGCGACACCCTGTTCGCCGCAGCCCGACGTCGCTTCCGTCGGGACTCACACATCGAGCTGCTACACGGAGACAGCAGTCAAGAGCTCGGACGGATAATGGAGCGGGTTGATCAACCGGTCCTGTTCTGGCTGGATGGACACTACTCGGCGGGCGACACGGCCCGAGGGGAAAAGGACACGCCGATCTGTGACGAGCTGGCCGAGATCTTTCGCGCGCCGGACTTGGGGCACGTCATCATCATCGACGATGCACGCTGCTTTGGCAGTGATCCGGCTTACCCGACCCTGCCGGCGTTGCGGGAGTACGTGTGGTCGAGGCGACCTCACGCCGGGATCGTTGTCGAGGACGACAGCATTCGAATCACGCCACCCGAGCGGTGACCGAGATCTCGACTAGCTCGCCGCGTCCGCGGCCTTGGATGGAGCCAGCGGCCGCGCGCTGATGGCGTACGTGGGGCAGTGCCTGATGAATTCGCCGTCGATCGGCGACCACTCCTGGTCGGGCCGCGTGACGACGGCTTTCCCCTGCGCATCGAGGACGAACATGCCGGGCGGCGCCTGCACCAGGCACGCGCCGCAGCCGATGCAGCGCTCGCGCTGCACCCGGACCGTGACGGGGCGGCGCGGGTGGACGCCGGTGTCGCCCGACGCGGGCCATTCCTCCGGCCGGTCGAGCGCGGCGACGGTCGCCCGATACCCTTCTTCCACGACCTCGCGCAGGTGGTCGAAGTCGAAGGCCGAGATGTGCTCGACGCGCGGGTGGATATAGTAGATCGGCGGGGTGGTCCACTCGCGCAGTCGCAGCTCGAGGATGGTCTGCATCGCGATCTCCGCCGCCCGTGCGAACACCGACGCGAAGCCTTCGTCCTGCGTATCCGCCCGGAACGCGTTCGAGGCGGACACATCCACCGCGATGATCACATCGGAGCCGAGGATGCGCGCCGTGCCCACCGGCAGGTTGTCCACCGTGGCGCCGTCCATGTAGAACCGCCCGCGGATCTCGCGGGGTGGGAGGTAGCCCGGCAGCGCGCACGAGGCGAAGACGGCGTCCCGCACCGGTATTTCGTCGAGGCCTTCGAGTCCCCAGAACACCTGCATCCCGGAGTTCAAGTCCACCGTGTTGACGATCAGGGGATTGCGCAGCTCCTGGAAGGTGATGTTGCCGACGAGGCGGTCGAGCAGGTGATCGAGCGGCTCGCGGCGAAACAGGGCCGGCGAGCGCATCCGCTTGAACGCCATGTCGGCGTGCGCCACGGCGAAGATGTCCTTGCGCTGCAGGTTGACGGCGATGTCGCGCAGCTCCGCGATGCTCTTCCCGGCGGACCAGGCGGCGCCCACCAGCGCGCCCACGCTCGAGCCGACGACCTGCGCCGGCACGAACCCGCGCTCCGTCAATGCCTGCAGCACGCCGACATGGGCGACGCCCTTCATGCCCCCGCCGCCCAGCACGAGGGTGAACTGGGTTTGATTGTTCACGTGACTCGCCGCTTGCCCGGAAGGTGAGCCTCCGAGTAACGTAGTCGTGGCCCCCAGCCCCGCGCTACTCATGCGTCATCGCGCCGTACGGAACCGTTGGACATTGGCCGGCCTTGCCGTCGTGACGCTGCTCGGGCTCTCGGCGCTCGGGGCGCCGTGGCTCGCGCCCGGCGATCCGACCCGCGGCGATCTCGGCGCGGCCCTGCGCTCGCCTTCGGCGGTCTACCCGCTCGGCACCGACGCCCAGGGACGGGACGTGCTGAGTCGCGTGCTGTTCGGGGCCCGCCTGTCGCTCGCGGTCGGGCTCGCCAGCCAGGTGATCGCCCTCGCGGCGGGGCTCGCGCTCGGCCTCACGGCCGGTTTCTACGGCCGCTGGATCGATGCGGTGGTGATGCGCGTGGCCGACGTGACCCTCGCGTTCCCGTCGCTGCTGCTGCTGATCGCCGTCGCCGCCGCCGTGCGGCCGTCGCTCCCGGTCGTGTGCGTCGTGATCGGACTCGTGGGTTGGGCGGGGATGGCGCGGCTGGTGCGGGGGCAGGTGCTCGTGGCGCGGGGGCTCGACTATGTGCAAGCGGCCCGCGCGCTGGGCGCGTCCGACGCGCGGCTCGTGGCGCGGCACGTCCTCCCCAACATCCTGGGGCCGGTGATCGTCGCTGCGACCCTCGGCGTCGGGGGCGCGATCATGGCCGAGGCGGCGCTGTCGTTCGTGGGGTTGGGCGCACAGCCACCCACGCCGTCCTGGGGCGCGATGATCGCGGAGGGGCGCGATCTGTTGCGGGTCGCGCCGTGGGTGTCGCTCTTCCCCGGGCTCGCCATCGGCGCCACCGTGCTGGGCGTGAATCTCCTGGGCGATGGCCTGCGCGACGCGCTCGACGTCAGGGCATGACCGACATCGCGTATCACCCGACCCGGCTGCGCGCCCTGCGGGATCAGTTCCGCGCCCTGCGCGCGTCGGAGTTCCCGTGGACCGCGGACACCGTTTACCTGAACAACGCCTCCATCGGTCCCATCCCGGAGCGCACGCGCCGCGCCCTGGACGAATTCACGGCGAAGCGGACCGCCCCGCACCTGCTCCCGGACCGCGAGCTGCAGGCGGGATTGCAGGCCGCGCGCCTCGCCGTCGCCCGGCTCTTGAACGCCGAGCCCGCCGAGATCGCGCTCGCGACCAACACCAGCCACGGGTTGAACCTCGCGGCCCGCGCGCTGCCCCTGCAGCGCGACGACGTCGTCCTCGTCTCGGACCGTGAGTTCCCGGCGAACGTGTATCCCTGGATGCTGCTCAAGAAGCAGGGCGTCGAAGTCGAGCTCGCGCCCTGCACCCCGGAAGGCTGGCCCGACGAGGACTACCTCGTCGAGCGCCTGCACGACCCGCGCGTGCGAGTGCTCGCGGTGTCCTTCGTCCAGTTCTCGAACGGCTACCGCGCCGACCTCGCCCGGCTCGGCGCCGCTTGCCGCGCCAACGGGACGTTCCTCGTGGTGGACGGGATTCAGGGAGTGGGGAACTGTGTGCTCGACGTCCGCGAGACACCGGTCGACATCCTCGCGTGCGGCGGGCAGAAATGGCTGCTCGCGCCCTGGGGATCCGGGTTCGTCTACGTGCGCCGGGAGCTCATTTCGGTGCTCGAGCCCGCGGTCGCCGGCTGGATGGCGTTCGAGGGGACCGACGACTTCTCGCGATTGACCGAGTACAACCCCACCTTCCGCTCCGATGCCCGCCGCTTCGAGATGGTGACGCTCCCCTTCCAGGATTTCTACGGGATGACCGCCTCGGTCGGGATGCTCGCGGACCTCGGGATCGACGACATCGCGCAGTACGCCCGCACGCTGCACGACCCGGTGCTCCGCTGGGCCGACGAAACCGGCGTCCGCGTCGTCTCACCGCGTGCCGAAGCGCACCGCTCGGCGATCGTCTGCCTCGCTCCCGCGCACGCCGTCGAGGCCTACCACGCCCTCAAGCGGGCCCACGTCGTGTGCTCGCTGCGCGAAGGGGCGATCCGACTGGCGCCGCACTGCTATAACACCGTCGAGGAGCTGGAGCGGGTGTTGGATGTGATGGATCAGCTAGAATAAACAGCGTTACACGTTGCAGGTTACACGTTGCACGACGTCGTGGAACATGCAACGCCTTTCATGCAACGCTGTTTATGGAACGCTTTCCCGGTGCCTATCTCCCCACCAGGCCCAGCCGACAAACAACCACCCGAAGATGATCCCGCCGATTGCCAGCGCGACCCGCGTGGGCGGCGGGGGGCTGAAGAGCGAGCCGACGTAGGACAGCACGAGCACGGCGACGAGCGCCCAGAACCCATACCGTCCGATGCGGTCTCGCGCGCGCGTGGCGTCGACGTACAGCCAAAGCCCCGCGACGAACATCACACTCTCGACGACGACCGTCCCCACGACCGAGTTCCACAGGCCGAGCCCCAACGGCGTGCCGCCCGGGTACAGCGGCATGTCGGGACGATGGGTGACGACGTCGACCACCCAATGGCTCACGACGAGCAGCGCCACCACCAGCGCCGCGCGCGCCTCGCCCGTGCGCATGCGGTAGAGGTACGCAAACAGGGCGCCCCACCCGATGAGTGTGATCAGGCTGTGCGAGATCGGGATCGAGTCGAGCCACAGCGTCAGGAAGGGGTTCGGCCCCGGGACGATGTGGGCGTGCTCCCACCCCAGCAGCAGGAACACCGGCCAGAGCAGATCCGCGAGGGAGGTAGCCGCGAACAGCGTGCCCAGAGAGGTCCTCGGCGCGGCGCGCTTGGCCGCGAGCGCGAGGGCGTAGTGCCCGATGAACATGGCAGCCCCCTAGCGCTGAAGCCGCAACAGCCCGTAGTCCTTCTTGCCCTTGCGCAGCAGCAGATTGCCGCCCGCGAGCCAGTCGGAGGGATCGAGCTTTCGGTCGACGTCCTTCACCCGCTGCTGATTGACGTACACTCCCCCCTGTTCGATTTGCCGCCGAGCCTCACTCTTTGACTTCGCCAGCCCGGCCTTCACCAGGGCATCCACGAGCCCGAGATTGTTCGCCGACACCGAGGCCGTGGGAATCTCCTTCGCCATTTCATCGAACACACTGGCCTTGACGTTGTGCGGGTCGAAGTCACTGAAGAGGATGGCGCTCACTCCGGTAGCGTTGTCCTTGGCCTCTTCCCCGTGCACCATCTTTGTGACTTCGGTTGCCAACGTGCCCTGCGCTTCGCGGCGACTCGGGTCCTTCTCCTGCGCCTTCATGAGAGCCTCGATATCGTGCCGAGGCAGCAACGTAAAGAGCTTTAGATATGACTCGACCTGCCCGTCATCGGTGTTGTACCAGAACTGGTAGAACTGGTATGGCGACGTGAGCCCCGGATCCAGGTAGATCGCGCCCGCCTCCGTCTTCCCGAACTTCGCTCCCGACGCGGTCGTGACGAGCGGTGCCACGAGCCCGTGCGCCTCGCCTCCCTCCACGCGGCGAATCAGGTCGATCCCCCCCGTGATGTTCCCCCATTGGTCGCTGCCACCCACCTGGATCGTGCACTGGCGCTCGCGGAACAGGTGCAGAAAGTCGTACGCCTGCAGCAACATGTAGCTGAATTCGGTGTAGGAGAGGCCCGTGTCGAGCCGCGCCTTCACCGATTCTTTCTGCAGCATGATATTCACGCTGAAGTGCTTCCCGACATCGCGCAGGAAGTCCACCAGGCTCTGCTTCACGAGCCAATCGGCGTTGTTCAGCACCAGGGCCGGCGCCGCCCCATCGAAGTCGAGGAGGCGCGCCATCTGGTCGCGCATGCGTTGCAGATTCTCCCGGATCTGCTCTTTCGAGAGGAGGGGCCGCTCGCCGGGTTTACCGCTCGGATCGCCGATCAGCCCGGTGCCGCCCCCCATCAGCGCGATCGGGCGATGCCCCGCGAGCTGGAAGTGTCGCAGCAGCATGATCGGCATGAGATTGCCGAGCTGCAGGCTGGGCGCGGTCGGATCGAAGCCGCAGTACACGACGCGCGTCCCCGCGGCGAGGTGCGTCCCCATCCCCTGCGTGACGTGGTGGACGAAGCCGCGCCACTTGAGCTCCCCCACAAGGTCCGACATGGCGCGGAATCGTACGAGAAGCCTCTACGGCTGGCAAGCGCCGCGCGCCCTTACTAGGTTGTAACGCGAATGGTGTCCATCCCCGCGCCCCCCCCTGTTACGCTTCCCGGGCCTCGCTCGTGGTGGCAGAAGCCCAAGGTGCGCCGTCGCGTGATCGCGGTCGCGGTGCTCGCGGGCGCGTACGTGCTGGGCCTCTCCTACGGCGCGTGGACCCGGGTGTGCGCGGGCGAGCACTGCCCGAGTATCTCGCGGCTGTATCCTCAGGGCGCCGGCGGTAAGGTCCAGGTCCAAACCTCGAAAATGTACGCCGCAGACGGGCGCCTCATCAGCGAGCTCGGCGCCGAGCGGCGCACCGTGCTACCCCTCACCGAGATCCCCCTGCCGGTGCGTCAGGCGTTCATCGCCACCGAGGACAAGCGCTTCTACAAGCACCACGGGATCGACTTCTGGCGCATTCTCGGCGCCATCAAGAACGATCTCGTGACGATGAGCTTCGCGCAGGGGTTTTCGACCATCACGATGCAGCTGGCGCGGAACATTTTCCCGGAAGAGATCAGCCGCGAGAAGACCCTCACCCGCAAGCTCAAGGAAGCGCGGGTCGCGGTAGAGATCGAAGGCAATTTCCCCAAGGATACGATTCTCCAGCTGTACTTGAACCAGATCAATCTCGGGGCCGGGGCCCACGGCGTGGAGGCGGCGGCGCAGATCTATTTCGGCAAGCACGCCCAGCAGCTCAACGTCGCGGAGGCGGCAACGCTGGCGGCCCTCCCCAAGCTGCCGGCGTTCTACAACCCCCGGACCCACCCGGAGCGCGCCGTGCGCCGGCGCAACGTGGTGCTCGACCTGATGCGCGACCAGGGCTTCCTGACGTCGGAGGAGGCCGAGCTGTGGCAGGCGTACCCGCTGGTGCTCACCGGCAACCGCACCAACTACGGGGACGTCGCCCCCTACTTCGTGGAGTGGCTGCGCGTGCAGCTCGACGCGCGCTTCGGGCGGGACCTCTACGAGGGCGGCCTGCGCATCTACACGACGCTCGACCTCGACATGCAGGAGGCGGCCGAACGCGCGGTGCAGTCGCAGCTCGACGCCATCGAGGCCGGTGTGTATTCGAACGGAAAGTTCCCGGGGCGCACCACCTATCGCGAATACCTCGAGTCGTCCCGGGCCTCGGGCGAGGACCATGGACCGTTCACGCCCTACCTCCAGGGCGCGCTCGTAGCGCTCGAGGCGAACACCGGGTACATCCGCGCCATGATCGGCGGCCGGGACTTCGACGACTCCAAGTACAATCGCGCCACCCAGGCGGTCCGCCAACCGGGCTCGACCTTCAAGCCGTTCGTGTACTCCGCCGCGGTCCGGGCGGGTCACCCGGTGACCGAGATCGTCGACGACTCGCCGCTCAACCCGCCGGTCATCCAGCTCGACTCGACGCTGTGGCAGCCGAAAGACGACGACGACACGACACTGGGCCTGATACCCATGCGCGAAGGGCTGTACCTGTCGCGCAACCTCGCCACGATCAAGCTCGGTATGTCGTTGGGCGAGCAGACGGTGATCGGGGAAGCGCGTCGCTACGGCATCACCACGCCGCTGCCGCCGTATCCGTCGATCCACATCGGTGCGAGAGGCGTGCGGCCGATCGAGATGATCGCCGCCTATACCGCGTTCGCGACCCTCGGCACCCGCGCGGAGCCGGTCGGGGTCCTGCGGGTGGAAGACCGGCAGGGCAATATCCTGTGGCAGCCAGCGATCCGGCGGGAGCCGGTCATGGATCCGGAGCACACGTGGCTCATGGTGGACATGATGAAGGATGTGATCCGCCGCGGCACGGCGTTCAGCGCCGTCTGGAAAGCGGGGTTCACGCTGCCCGCGGCCGGCAAGACCGGAACGACCGACGACTACACCGACGCCTGGTTCATCGGGTATACGCCCGAGCTCGTGACGGGCATCTGGGTCGGCTACGACATCCAGCAGCGCATCCTTGAGCACAACGCGGGTGGCGGAAAGATCGTCGCGCCCGCGTGGACCGCGTTCATGCGCGACGTCTACGACCGCCGGCCTGCGCCGCCCGACTGGGTGCGACCCGACTCGCTCATCACGCGCGAGGTGGACTGGTCCAACGGCTACCTCGCCACGCCATTCTGCCCCCAGGAAGTGCGACACTGGGACTGGTTCTACCCGGGCACCGAGCCGACCCAGGCCTGTCCGGTGCACGCGCCGTTCGGCACCGGGGTGTCTCCGTGACCGGTGAGCGGTAAGCGGTAAGCGGTCGGTGGACCTGAACCCACCGCTCACAGCTCACCGCTCACCGACGCGTCATGCTCCGCATCCGTGCCCAGTTCGTGCACCCGGTGACGGCGCCGCCCATCGAGGACGGCGCCGTTCTCGTTGACGACCGCGGTACCATCGCCGCCGTCGGCCCGAACCTCGTCGTCCCCACACGACCGGGGGCACGACAGCTCGAATTTCCAGACGCCCGCCTCCTTCCCGGTCTCGTCAACACGCATACCCACCTCGAGCTGACCCATCTCGCCGGCAAGAACGCGGAGCGCGAGTTCGCGGCGTGGATCCGCACGCTGCGCGCCCTCAAGGACGCGACGACTCCGGAGGAGTTTTCGCGCTCGGCGGAGCAGGGGGTGCGCGACGCATGGGCCGCCGGCGTCACCTGCGTGGCCGACACGGGGAGCACCGGAGCGCCGCTCGAGGCGCTGGCGCGGCTGGGCGGGCGCGGGATCTACTACCAGGAGGTCTTCGGTCCCGACCCGGCGCAATGCGCCGCGAGCATGGCCGAGCTGGAGCGTGCCCTCGCCCGACTTAGCCCCTTAGCCTCTTCGCCCCTTAGCCTCGGCGTTTCTCCGCACGCGCCATACACGGTGAGCGAGCCGCTGTATCGGGCCGTCGCCGACCTGGCGCGTCGTGAACGGTGGCCGCTCGCGATGCATCTCGCCGAATCCCGCGCGGAGACGGAGTTGGTGCGTGACGGGAGTGGAGCGTTCGCCGATGCGCTTCGTGCCCGCGGCTTCGCGGTGCGGGCGCAACATTGCTCGCCCGTGCAGTACCTCTTGCGACTTGGCGTCTTGCAACGTGCAACGGGGTGGCTGTGTATCCACGGCGTGCAAGTCGACGGGCCTGACATCGATGTGCTCCGCGATGCAGGGGTGGCGGTAGCTCATTGTCCCCGCTCCAACCGCGTCCACGGGCACGGCACGGCACCGCTGGCCGCCTTCCGGCGGGCCGGCCTGCCCGTCGGCCTCGGCACCGATTCGGTGGTGAGCGTGGGGGACTCGAGTCTCTTGGCCGAGGCCACGGCCGCGGGACTCGATGGAGAGGATGCGTTGCGGATGCTGACGATCGAGGGCGCTCGGGCACTGGGGTTGGAGCGTGAGATCGGCTCGTTGGAAGTCGGGAAGCAAGGGGACCTCGCGGTGTTTCCCTCCACCATCCTCCACCGCCCTCCACCGCCCTCCACCGCCCTCCTCACCCTCGTCGCCGGGCGGGTAGTTCACGGCTAGATTCTGGCCCCATGAAGACCCAACGCCATGCGGCCATCCTGAAGATCGTCCGGTCGGAGACGGTGGCGAGCCAGGAGCAGCTGCGCGAGCTGCTCAAGGCCGAGGGCTTCGATGTCACTCAGGCGACCCTGTCCCGCGACATCCGTGAGCTGGGCCTGGCGAAGGTGGCGGCGCCGGACGGCGGATCGCATTACGCGCCGCCG
>QHUK01000062.1 GCA_003222085.1 Gemmatimonadota bacterium | reverse complement strand
GCGCTCCGAAGAGGGGCCGATGTTTCCACCGGCTTACACCAGCATGTCAAGCCCAGGTAAGGTTCTTCGCGTTGCTTCGAATTAAACCACATGCTCCACCGCTTGTGCGGGCCCCCGTCAATTCCTTTGAGTTTCAGCCTTGCGGCCGTACTCCCCAGGCGGGACACTTACTGCGTTAGCGACGGCACCGAGGGGGTCGCTCCCCCCGACGCCTAGTGTCCATCGTTTACGGCGTGGACTACCAGGGTATCTAATCCTGTTTGCTCCCCACGCTGTCGCGCCTCAGTGTCAGCAACGGCCCAGCAGAACGCCTTCGCCACTGGTGTTCTTCCCGATCTCTACGCATTCCACCGCTACACCGGGAATTCCATCTGCCTCTACCGTGCTCGAGCCCGCCAGTCTTACCGGCAGCCCCGGAGTTGAGCCCCGGGATTTCACCGGCAACTTAACGAGCCACCTACGCGCCCTTTACGCCCAGTGATTCCGGACAACGCTCGCACCCTCCGTATTACCGCGGCTGCTGGCACGGAGTTAGCCGGTGCTTCCTTTGGAGGTACCGTCACCCAGGGTCGCCTATTCGACGCCCTGTATTCGTCCCTCCCGACAGTGGTTTACAACCCGAAGGCCGTCATCCCACACGCGGCGTCGCTGCGTCAGCCTTGCGGCCATTGCGCAATATTCCCCACTGCTGCCTCCCGTAGGAGTCTGGGCCGTGTCTCAGTCCCAATGTGGCTGGCCATCCTCTCAGACCAGCTACCCGTCGTCGCCTTGGTGGGCCATTACCCCGCCAACAAGCTGATAGGCCGCGAGCCTCTCCACCGGCGCAACCTTGCGGCTGCTTTCCTCGCTCAGGGATGCCCCCGAGCGAGCGGATGCGGTATTACCCGGCCGTTGGGCCGGCTATCCCCCGCCGACGGACAAGTTGCTCACGTGTTACGCACCCATCTGCCACTGAACCGGAGTTGCCCCCGGTCCCGTACGACTTGCATGTGTTAGGCACGCCGCCAGCGTTCGTCCTGAGCCAGGATCAAACTCTCCAATGATTGAAGAATCCGAACAGCTCATGCGAACGACTGCGTTTCGTATGTCGTCCGTTCTCACGTCAGAGTCAAACCCTCGCGACGCGCGTCTGACCGCGCGCCGTTCAAACGGGTCCGCACTCCACACGCTCGACCATCAGTTCTCAAAGAGCCGTGCGCAAAAAGTTCGCGCGCAGACGCCAATCCTAACCCGGTGGTCCGACCCGAGTCAAGGGGGTCTGGTGATTGAAGATACGGCCCCTCTCCCTCCCCCCGCCCTGCCCCCACCCAAGTAGAGTGCTACTAGCTCTCGCCAACGGCCGATGCGAAATTGCCCGCTATGGAGCTGTCGCGCGCCGATCGCCGCTTGACGACGGAGCGCCGCGGGCCCACCGACCGTCGTCGCGTCGTGACCGTGGTCGTGGAAGAGCGGCGGTCCGGCGTGGAGCGCCGCGCGCCACCCGAGCGGCGCGCGCCCGAGAGCGCCGGCGAGCACATCCGCAACGCGCTGCAACTCCTCACCAACGTCGCCGAGTCGGGCACGCTCGACGAAGAGAGCCTGCGGGATTTGGATGCGGCGATGTTCCGACTACGGTTTGCGCTGGATCGATTAGAGGCGCGCGGCTAGTCGACCGATCGGGCTACGGCGTGCCGCGAGCCGCACTCTCCGGTGGCTCGGCCCGCGAGCCGCGCGAACTGCGCGGCGCACTCTCCAAGACTTCCTCTACCAGACGCCACAGCGTATCCAGCGACAGGGGCTTCAAGATGAATCGCTCGGTCTCCATGAAGAGCGACAAGCTGCGCGGCTCCGGCAGCGGCTCCGACGCGATCAGAACGAACCGACCCCGCAGCTCCGGGCGCTGCACGATCGCCTGACGCCACAGCCACAGTCCGCCGCGCTCCGGCATGTTGAGGTCGGTGATCACGATGTCGAAGGATCGCTCCTTCAACGCCTGCAACCCTTCGACGCCGCTCGCGGCGGTGGTGACGCGGCAGCCGCGGCGCGTGAGCGAGCGCGCCAACGCCTCGCGCATCGCGGCGTTGTCGTCGACCATCAAGACGGAGTACATCACGGAGCTGGCCATGAAGCACGTCGGTGTACTCGGGTATAACGAGTGTCGTTCAGGCGTCAAAGGTGCGCAAGTGTTGCAGGGGCGCAGCAGATTGGCGTAGCAAGCTTAGGGATTTCCACTCCGCTTCGGCCCGCGTTTGCGCTTCTCACGCTCTTTCACGTACACCGTCGTCCCGCGCGGCCCACTGCCCGACGCGGTCATGCCGAGCTTTGCCGCGATCGAGCGCGCCCCGTCATTCCCATCACCGATGGACGCGATGACCCGCTCGAGCTTGAGCGTGTCGAATCCCCACGCCATGACGAGCGCGCACGCTTGCTTCGCCAGGCCCCGCCCTTGTGCTTCGGATCTCAACGCACAGAGCAGCTCGAAATCGTTTCCGCCGAATGCCGGCGATCGGACGAGCCCGGCGACACCCACGCTCGCCCCACCTTCGACGATCACGAACAGGTGGTGGGGATGCTCCTCGTCGGGCAACGGCAGGGTGCCGACAAACTCCCACACGTCGTCTTGCTGCTCCAGCGAGCTGAGCAGCTCGTCGTCGGATGGGCTCAGCGCTCGCAGCTCCACGGCGCTAACCGCGGTATGGCCCGCCGGGCACGCCCCACCCCCAGTGGGGCATCGGCGCATTGGAATCCACCGTGGCACCAGGCTGCGAGTTCAGCACCGCCAGGCGGGAGCCCCACTCGAGATACGCGACCAATGCCGACCGGAACTCCGGGTCGTCTGGCAGCCCAACCTCATCGGCGGTTTCCAGCAGGAGTCGTACCCACTGGGTGCGCTGGGGCTGGGTGAGATGGCGGTCGAGATGACGGGAGATCATATGCGGATGCCCGCCGTGTTCTTTCGTGTAGAGCCTGGGCCCGCCCAGGACCTCGGCGACGAAGCGCGCCACGTGGCGCGGATGCTCGTCGCTCATGCGAGCGAAGATGGGGGCGAGAACGGGGTCCTGGCGGACCTTTCGATAAAAGGCGTCCATCAACCGCTCAATGGCGGGCATTCCACCCGCCCACTCGAACAACGTGGGCGGCGGGGGCGGCGGCTTGGACGGCGACCGAGCGGGCATGTCCTCTCCGAGGCTCGTGGATTCGGAGCTCAGTGCGCCCGGGAGGATTCGAACCTCCGACCAACAGCTTAGAAGGCTGCTGCTCTATCCACCTGAGCTACGGGCGCGAACGCTCGGAACAATCTAGCGCCCCGAAAACCCCGTTCCAATCGGGACCGCACCGACGCCCCGCCCAGTGCCCGCCCTCGGACCCAAGGCGACCCCGGTCGCCGAGGTCCGCGGCTCGTACACCACGAACGGATGCACCACGAAGCTCAGCGCGTAGCGCTGTTCCAGAAGCTCGAGGAACCCCGGCGGGAACACCAGGTCACCGTAGCAACGATCGCCCTCGCTCCCTCGGCAGGCACGCAGCGCCGCCGCGACGTGCTGCGGATCAGCGCCCGTGTGATCCACGAGTACCACCGCCCCGAACTGCCCACGGGCGATCCGCGCGCCGAAATCGGCCGCGATGTCCGGGCGCTGGCTCGCCAGGAGCCGGAGGTTGAACGGATCGAGCACGCGGGGGCGCTCGCCCAGCTCGACCGGAAGAATCGGATTCTCGCTCAACAGGTCGTGCGCTGCCGGGCCGAGCCGCCGCGCGATCACCGCCACCGAGCGGCGCTCGGGCTTCCCGCCCTTCTCGATCAGCGATTTGATCGAGATCATGCCCGGTATCCACGTGAGCGCGATGAGCCCCGCGAACACGACGGGGAGTGCGACCGCGAGCTTCGCGGTGCGGGGCGCGTGTGTCAACCGCTCGCCGAATACCAGCACCGACGCCGCGAGCAGATCGAGAAGATGGTTCGTGTCGGTCCCGGGCGAGCTGAAAATGACTACCGTCACGCCCGCCGCGAGCCAGAAATACGTCGCGGGGACGGTCCATGCCTTATGGCGGATCGCGTCGACCGAATAGAGAGCGGCCACGCTCACCACCAGCAGAAAGACAGGATCCTGCACGGCCGCGAGCAGCAGCCAGACCGGGGCGGCCACCGCATAACCCAGATGCATCCCGCCGGTGGCCACCGCGCGGAACGACGCGAGCGCTCGGCCGTCACTCGCCCAGTAGACACCTCCGAGCGCCAGCGCCGCGAGGAGCGCGAGGGAGCCTCCGACCGCACCGGCTGCACGCCTGTCCTTCCGCTCCCACAGCCACCCGGAGATGAGGACGGCCCCCGCGACGGCCGTGAGTTTCGTGAGAAATGCCCCGAGACAGCAGAGCACGCATGCGACCAGCCAGGGTGCCGCGCGGCGCCGGGCGTACCGGAGGCCGCACCAGATGCCCCCGAGGTTCAATGCCGCCGCCAGGAAATCGCCCTTGACCTGAAGCGAGAGCAGCTGAAACGAGACCGCCGCGTGGGGCAAGAGCGCGAGCGGGACCGCGACCGGCCAGTCGACGCCCAGCTCGCGCAGCGTCAAGAACAGAGCCGCATCGAACAGCACGATCCCCAGCACTGTCAAGACGACCCCCGCCGTGACCGGATCGAACGCCAGGCGAATCAAGACACCGTGCACCACGAAGAAGAGCGGCATGTACCGCGTGCCGCCGAACCCGAAGGCGCTGTAGGTGGGACGGTAGAACACGCCTTTGGCGAAGTCCTGGGCCAGGGCGGTCCAGACGCCGCTCGAGCTGTCCTGCGGTAAGGCCCCAGGCCAGTACCACATCATGAGGGCGACGGAACTGAGCAGGCCCACGACGCACCCGGTCCAGAGCAGCCGCCGCTGCGTCGGTGAGATCGGTTCCATGCCGCCTGGAGGACAGGTGGGGCGCCGGGAATGCAGAACGCCCGGGCGCGGATACTAGGATGACCGCCGTACCCGGCGATGAGTCACGCGTTCCCCGATGTTACCGCAAAGGTCCGGGGGGGCCGACTTGGTGTCCGCGGCGCAGGTCCTTATCCTAGGAGCGCCCAGGCGTCCGTCGGCAAGTCAACGGGAGGAGACCCATGATGCGCATCGCCCCGCTGCTCACCTCCGCATCGCTGCTCGCCGTCATCCCCGTGTGGCAGGGAGGCGACCGGCCCAACGCTGACCGGCCCGATCGGGATCCGCCCAGCCGGGTCGGCCGCCTGAGCTTCGTCACCGGAGCGGTCTCCTTCCGGCCCGGGGACGTAGACGACTGGACCGACGCAACGGTCAACTATCCGCTGCACAACGGCGACCACCTCTGGACCGACAGCGACGGGCGCGCCGAGATCACCGTCGGCTCCACCGCATTCCGCCTGGCGCCGCTGAGCGCGTTCGGATTTCTCGCACTCGATGACCGGACCGCGCAGGTGCGGCTGTCGCAAGGGTCGCTCAACGTGCGCGTGCGCGACCTGGGCGACGACGAGAGCCTCGAGATCGACACGCCGAGTGGCGCCGTGTCACTGCTCCGCTCGGGCGTCTACCGCGTGGACGTCGATACGACCGGCGACACAACCTCGGTCACCGTGCGGAGCGGCGAAGCCGAGGTGACCGCCGCCGGATCCGCCCTCCCGGTGCACCGCGAACAGACGGCCCTCGTCGTGGCGGGCAACTCCCCGACGTACGACGTCCACGACGCGATCCGGTCGGACGACTGGGAGGACTGGTGCGCCTCGCGAGACCGCCGCTGGGACGACGCACGCTCGGCCCGCTACGTGTCGCGCGGCGTGATCGGCTACGAGGACCTGGATGACAACGGCGACTGGCGCGAGACGCCGGACTACGGCGCGGTGTGGGTGCCGCGCGGCGTGGCCACCGGCTGGGCGCCGTATCGCTACGGCCACTGGGCCTGGGTAGAGCCGTGGGGCTGGACGTGGATCGACGACGCGCCCTGGGGCTGCGCGCCGTTCCACTACGGCCGCTGGGTCTACGTGGGCGGGGGCTGGGCTTGGGTGCCGGGCCACGTGGTGGCGCGACCGGTGTACGCGCCGGCCCTGGTGGTGTTCGTCGGCGGCAGGAACTGGAGCCTGGCGATCGCCGGCGGCAGCGGGGTGGCGTGGTTCCCGCTCGCGCCGGAAGAGCCGTACGTGCCCGCCTACCGCGTGAGCAACAGGTACATCCGCAACGTGAACGTGACGAACGTGAACGTCACCAACATCAACGTGACGAACGTCAACGTCACGAACATCAACTACCGGAACCGCCGCGAGCCGGATGCGATGACCGTCGTGTCGCACGAGACGTTCGTGGAGTCGCGCCCGGTGAATCGGGGCGTGATCGTCGTGCCGCGCGACCGGCTCGACGAGGCTCGCGTGGTCGGCGCCACGGCCCGCGTCGCACCGGATCGACGGAGCGTGCTGGCGCAGCCCGCGGACGTCGAGACACGGCGGCCCCCCATGTACGTCATGACGCGACAGGTGGTCGTGCAGCGACAGCCCCCGCCGCCGCCCGTCCCGTTCGCGGCGCGCGAGCAGGCGCTGCGCGCTCGACCCGGCCGTCCGCTGGACGATGCGACGATCGCCACCCTGCGGGCGCGCACGCCGAGCACCAGCCCTGGAACCTTCGTGCGACCGGCAGCACCCGCTCCCGCCCTCGCCCCGGCCCCCGCGCTGCGGCCCGCCCGCGAAGGGCTCCCTCCGCCGCGGCCCGCCCGCCGGGCGCCGCCACCACATGACGCGGCACCCCCGGCATCCGCCCCAGTCGAGCGTCCCGTCCGGCCGGCACGCCGAGAGCGGCAACAGCCCACCGAGCGCGCGCGGCCGCAGGAGCAGCCGCAGCCCACAGAGCGACCGTCGCGACCGGCGGCGGCGCGGGCCGAGCGCCCCGCGCCAACGCGCGTGCCTGCACCCGCGCCCAAAGAGAAGCACGCACCCCCGTCGGAGCGACCAGGGGCTGAACAGGTCGCGCCGCGGCAGCCGGAGCGCCGGCCGGCACCCGAAGAGCGGCCTCGGAAGGACCGCAAGGCCGACCGGGACACGACGAAGGAAAGAGAGCCGTCGTAGATTAGAGGCGGCCATGGAGACGAAGCGGCGGTACGAGTACGCGACACCGGCCGCCGGCACGATGCCGGCGGCAGTCGCGCCCGAACGGGCGCTGCGGGTGTTCACCCAGCCCGAGCGCAATCCGGGGACTCCTCTCGACCTGGATCTCATTCGCGCCCTGCGAATCAACCGCAGCGCCGTGGAGCGTCGCGCCGCCACCATCCCCACACGACGCACCGTCAAAAAAGAATGGCAGGCCGCCTGGCTCTTGCGCGCGATCACCTGCATGGACCTGACTACCCTCCAGGGCGACGACACGCCGACCAACGTGCTGCGCCTGTGCGCCAAGGCGAAGAGTCCCGTGCGACCTGACCTGCTCGCAGCGCTCGGCGCGACCGACATCGGGATCACGGTGGGCGCGGTGTGCGTCTACCACGCCTTCGTCCCGGTCGCCGTCGAGGCGTTGCAAGGGTCCAGAATCCCCGTCGCGGCGGTCTCGACTGGTTTCCCGGCGGGGTTGAACCCCCTGCCCCAGCGGATCGAGGAGATCAAGGCGTCGGTCGCCGCAGGGGCCCAGGAGATCGACGTGGTGATCACGCGCGCGCACGCATTGGCCGGAGCGTGGGAGGCGCTGTACGACGAGGTGCGCGCCTTCCGGGAGGCCTGCGGCGGTGCTCACATGAAAGTGATCCTCGGCACGGGCGACCTGGCGACGCTCGTGAACGTGGCGCGCGCCAGCCAGGTCGCCATGATGGCCGGCGCCGATTTCATCAAGACGTCCACCGGCAAGGAATCCGTGAACGCGACCCTTCCTGTCGGCGTGGTGATGACGCGGCAGATCCGCGACTACCACGAGCGTACCGGATACGCCGTCGGGTTCAAGCCGGCGGGTGGGATCCGCAAGGCCAAACAGGCGCTGGACTGGCTCATTCTCATGAAGGAAGAGCTGGGCGAGCGCTGGCTGCGAGCCAATCTGTTCCGGCTCGGCGCGTCAGCGCTGCTGACTGACATCGAGCGTCAACTCGAACACTTCGTGACCGGGCGGTACTCCGCGGCTCATCGCCAGCCCATGGTCTAAGAACGGGAGGCGGGAGGCGGGATGCGTAAGTAGGAGACCTGCATGACTACGGTGAGCGAGATTTTTGAGACGATGGCGTACGGGCCGGCGCCTGAGAGCGACAAGCCGGCGCTCGCGTGGCTCGATCAACACGGACGCGATTTCGGGTTGTTCGTCGGTGGACGATGGATCAAGAGCAAGTCGGGCGGCGGATTCGATGTCATCAATCCGGCGACGACGGCGAGGCTAGCGCGGGTCACGCAAGCGGGTGAAGCCGACGTGGACGCCGCCGTCGCCGCGGCACGAAAGGCCTTTCCTGCCTGGTCCGCGTTGTCGGGGCACGCTCGCGCTCGCCACCTCTACGCACTCGCGCGCGCCGTGCAGAAGCACTCGCGACTGCTGGCGGTGCTCGAGAGCCTCGACAACGGCAAGTCGATCCGCGAGACGCGGGACTTGGACATCCCGCTCGTCGCCCGTCACCTGACCCACCATGCCGGCTGGGCGCAGCTTGCGCACTCCGAGTTCGCGGGCTACGGGCCCGTGGGCGTGGTCGGGCAGATCGTCCCCTGGAACTTCCCCCTGCTGATGGTGGCCTGGAAAATCGCGCCGGCGCTCGCCGCCGGAAACACCGTCGTGCTGAAGCCGGCCGAGTTCACGCCGCTCACGGCGCTATGCCTCGCCGAGATCGCGCACGAGGCGGGGCTGCCGGCGGGCGTGCTCAATGTGGTGACGGGGGACGGCCGGACGGGCGAGCTGATCGTGAACCACAGCGACATCGACAAGATCGCGTTCACCGGCTCGACCGAGGTGGGGCGCCTCATCCGCAAGGCCACGGCGGGATCGGGGAAGAGGCTCTCCCTCGAGCTCGGCGGAAAGAGCCCGTTCATCGTGTTCGACGACGCCGACCTGGATAGCGTCGTCGAGGGCGTCGTGGACGCGATCTGGTTCAACCAGGGACAGGTATGCTGCGCGGGGTCGCGGCTCCTGGTCCACGAGGGGATCGCCGAGCGACTGGTCGCCAAGCTGCGTGCCCGGATGGAAAAGCTGCGGGTCGGCCCCCCGCTCGACAAGGCGATCGACATGGGCGCGATCGTGGCGCCGGTGCAGCTCGAGCGCATCCGCACACTGGTGAACACGGGCGTAGAGGAAGGCGCGACCATCTGGCAGCCGTCGTGGGCATGCCCGACGGAAGGTTACTTCTATCCGCCGACGCTGTTCACGAACGTGTCGCCCGCCGCCACCATCGCCCAGGTCGAGATCTTCGGGCCGGTGCTCGTCTCGATGACGTTCCGCACGCCGTCCGAGGCCGTGGAGCTCGCCAACAACACCCCGTACGGACTCGCAGCGAGCGTGTGGACCGAGAACATCAACCTCGCGCTCGACGTCGCGCCCAAGATCAAAGCGGGCGTCGTATGGGTCAACTGCACCAACCTGTTCGACGCGGCCTCGGGGTTCGGGGGGTACCGGGAATCGGGGTTTGGACGAGAAGGCGGGAAAGAGGGGATGTGGGAGTACGTGAAACCCGAAACGCGGAAGGCGGAAGTCGGAACGCGGAACAAACGACCGCGCTCTGTTCCGCGTTCCGCGTTCCGCGCTCCGCGTTCCGCAGCGATCCCGCCTATCGACCGGACCTACAAACTCTTCATCGGCGGCGCGCAGGTCCGCCCCGATCAGGGCTACAGCCGGAAGGTCCTCGGCCCGTCCGGTGCGATGCTCGCCCTAGTCGCGGAGGGGAACCGCAAGGACATCCGCAACGCGGTCGAAGCGGCGCACGCCGCGGACGGGTGGGCGAAGGCGAGCGGCCACAATCGCGGACAGGTCCTGTATTATCTCGCCGAGAACCTGGTGCAGCGTGCCGACGAATTCGCCGAGCGGATCGCCGCCATGACGGGTCACGACGTGGCCGATGGGCGCCGCGAGGTGGACGCAAGCATCGCGCGCCTCTTCTCCAACGCCGCGTGGGCCGACAAGTACGACGGCGCCGTGCACCAGACCCCGATCAGAGGCGTCACACTCGCCATGAACGAACCCGTAGGCGTGATCGGCATCGCCTGCCCCGAAGAGGAGCCGCTGTTGGGGTTCGTGTCGCTCGTCGCCCCGGCCGTCGCACTGGGCAACACGGTGATCGCGATCCCGTCCGAGGCTCATCCGCTCGCCGCGGCGGAGCTGTACACGGTGCTCGACGCCTCCGACGTGCCGGCCGGTGTGGTCAACATCGTCACTGGGGCCAAAGACCCGCTCGCGAAGGTGCTCGCGGAGCACGACGATGTGGATGCGGTGTGGTATTTCGGCCGTCAGGCGGCCGGCGCCGAGGTCGAGCGAGCGTCCGCGGGAAACATGAAGCGGACGTGGGTCGAGTGGCACCCGCGGGACTGGCATGACAACGTGCAGGGCGAAGGGCGGGAATTCCTGAGAGAGGCGACTCAGGTCAAGAACATCTGGATACCGTATGGAGAGTAGGAACGGCAGGGGCTAGACGCACAGACGCACAGGGGAGAACAGCAAAACGGGGCCAGGAAAGGATCTCCTGGCCCCTGTATCATTCACGCCGCCAGACGCTTACCGTCGGCGGGCGCCGGCTTTGCCTTCATGCGCTTCCAGCGGTTGCAGATCGGGCAGCCCATGTAAGTCCGGCCGAGCCAATCGGTTTCGTAGCGCTGTGGATGCCGGCACACGCTCGGCGAGCGGCGTTTCGTGACATCACTCTTCCTGGTCGTCATAGGGATCTCGCCACGTAGCCGTGACGGTATATCAACCACCGGTGACGCCCTGAAGTTCCCGCCCGGCAGCGCCTCACCCCACGCCCAAATACCCCTCATTCCAGGCGATCCCGAACTCACCCCCGCACTTCGGGCAGCGCATTTCGAGGGAGTCGCTCGTGATCGGCGCGCGGGCGCGGCAAGCGGGGCAGACTGCGTAGCGGGAGCGCGAGTGGTCCGGCAGGTCCTGGGCGTGGGACGGGCGCGGCACGACGGTCCAGTGGCGTGGCCGGGAGTAGAGTGTCTGCAGATAGCGCAACGGGACCCGCACGCGCTCCCGCCGCGGCACCTGGAGGACGGCGTCCTCCGGCGTAAGTCCCACGACGCGGTACCAGGCTCCCCGCCTGAGACCGCAGCTCACATCCTGTTTCAAACGGGCCCACGCCCCCGGCAGGGCATCGCGGGTTGGCTCCATGGCTGCAACCTGAACGCGCCTGGGGGGGCTGTCAATTAGGGAAGGACCTAGGTTTCAACTCGGGGCACCGGGGGCGGATGCAGTCCTCAGGGAGGGGCCGATGCTTCTGCTCGTCCTGTTGCGTATCGTGTTAGGCGTCATCGGAGGGCGTTGATTTTCGGCTGCGCCGCTACATGACCCGTCCGTACCGGGAAGGTTCGTTCTCGACTCCTCGTTTCGTGAGGTTCGCATGGTTGGCACCAGGTTCTCGCGCCGCGCGTTGTGGCTCACCGTCGTGACGTTCACGCTGGCGGCCTGCGGCATGGGTGCGCCTTCCCCACCGATTCAGGTCCCGGTCCCGAGCACCGCGGCGGAGGCGTCCACCGGATTCGACAACCGGAGCAACGGCGCGGCCAATGACTCCATCCACCAAGCCGATCAGGACGCATTCGACGAGGTGGAAGAAATCGCGGATGGCTTGGGACCACTCTACAACGCGCAGGCCTGCCGCGAGTGCCATCAAAACCCCACCTCGGGTGGAGCGAGTCAGATCACGGAATTGCGGGTGGGCCATCTGGGACCGGACGGGCGGTTCCGCAACGCCGACATCCCGATCGCGCGCGGGACTGTCGTCATCTCCGGTCGCACCCTCGTCAACGATCGGGCCATCTGTCCGAACGCGGCGTTCCCGGACTCCGAGATTCAAGAGCGGGTGACCGACACGGAGACGATTCGCACGACGCGCGCGTCCCTCAACCTGCTGGGCGACGGGTTAGTGGAAGCCGTCGCCGACGAGACGCTGATCGAGATCGCGCGCGCGCAACGCCGGACGACGCGCGGCACCATCCGCGGTCAGGCGCTCTATGTCCCCATCTTGGAAGCCCCGGGAGAGACGCGCATCGGGCGGTTCGGGTGGAAGGATCAGCACGCCAGTCTGCTCTCGTTCTCGGCCGATGCCTACCTCAATGAGATGGGCATCACCAGCCGGCTGTTCCCCGATGAAGTGACCACGCTGTGCAATACGGCATCCGAGCCGAACAATACGAGCGACTCCTCCGGGCTTGCGGATATCGACCGGTTCACCCGCTTCCTGCGGGCCACCAAGGCACCCGCCCGCGACACGGTGCTGGCCGCGACCCCGGCGGCGCGGCGGGGGTCGGAATTGTTCGACGCGATCGGCTGCGCCACCTGTCACGTCCGCACCCTGATCACGGCTGCGGCCGGAACCGCGATCAACGGCGGCGCCGACACGATCCCGCCGGCGCTGGGCGAGAAGGCGTTTCACCCCTTCGGCGATTACCTGCTGCACAATGTCGGCACGGGCGACGGGATCGTCATGGCGATGCCGGAGCACTATGGGCCGGCCGTCTACAAGGTCACGTGGAGGGAGTTTTCGATCGACAGTGTCGGCCGCACCCGGAACAAGGTGCGGACGGCACCGTTGTGGGGGGTGCGCCTGCGCCCGCGCCTCAT
>QHUK01000061.1 GCA_003222085.1 Gemmatimonadota bacterium | reverse complement strand
GCGCAGCGTGCGCTCGGACAGATCGACGGTGTTGTAGTCCCGGCCGCCCTCGGCGCCGCCATAGGCGGCAAAATGTTTCACGGTAGCGAGCACCGCGTCCGGCGAGCGCGGATCGGCGCCCTGAAAGCCCCGCACGCGCGCCGCGGCCATGGCCGACCCCAGGTAGGGATCCTCCCCTGAGCCTTCGGCGATGCGACCCCAGCGGGGATCGCGGGCGATGTCCACCATGGGCGCGAAGGTCCAGTGCACCCCGGCCGCCGCGGCCTCTCGGGCGGCGACGCGAGCGGCCGCCTCGACGGCTTCCGGGTCCCACGAGGCGGCTTCGCCGAGCGGAATCGGGAAGATGGTGCGGTAGCCGTGGATGACGTCGTGGCCGAAGATCAGCGGGATGCGGAGGCGCGACTCCGTGACGGCGATGCGCTGCGCGTCCCGCGTCGCGGCGGCCCCGGTGAGGTTCAAGAAGCTGCCGACCAGGCCCTTGCGAACCAGCGCGAGCTGCTCGGGAGTCGGCTGCTGGTTCACCGAAAGCTGGTTGAGCTGGCCGAGCTTCTCCTCCAGGGTCATGCGGGCGAGGAGGGAGTCGATCTTCTGCTCGGCGGCGGAGCGCTGTGCGAACGCGGGTCCGGCGATGCAGAGCGCCAGGGCGGCCGGCAACGCGGTGAGAAAACCACTATGGGGGCGCATCGGGATCCAGTTTCAGAAAAGAGAAATATTGGAAGGCGGCGCCCCCAATCTATCCGGCTCTCACCGACCTTGACAAACCCCAGAGTGCGCGTGATAAGGGATGCAAACACGTGTACAGGAGACGGGCTCATGAGCCGCACATCGTTCGCGCAACTCGGCCGGCGGTTGTTGCTCGGCCTGTCCTTCGTCGTGATCGCCGCGCCGGCGGCCGTGTCGCAGACCAGCACCGGCAGCATCCGGGGGTACGTGACCGACTCGGGCGGCACGCCGATCGCGGGGGCCCGCGTGGTCGCGGTGAACCCTCTGACGTCGACGCAGCGTGAAGTCGCTACGCAGAGCAACGGGTTCTACGCCATGCTCGGCCTCGTGCCCGCCGAATATGACGTTACCGCGCGTCAGATCGGTATGGCACCTCAAAGGATTCACGTGCGCGTGTTGATCGGCGAGGTGTACCCCTTGGACTTCAAGCTCGCGGCGTCAGCCATCCAGGTAGAGGCCGTGACGGTGGTTGCGGCAGCCGGTGTAGAAACACGCACGTCTGAAGTCGCCACCAACGTGACTCAACAACAGATCAATAACCTTCCCTCTTCCAGCCGCAACTTTCTCGACCTAGCGGCGCTGGCCCCGGGAACGCAGGTCTCGTTAGATCGACTCGACGGCACATCCAAGACGTTCTCGAGTGGCGCTCAAGGAGCAGAGGGCATCAACGTTTTCATCGATGGCGCGAGCTTCAAAAATGACGTGCTCCCGGGCGGCGTCGCTGGGCAGCAAGACAGTCGCGGCAACCCCTTCCCCCGCAACGCGGTCCAGGAGTTCAGGATCATCACGCAGAATTTCAAAGCGGAGTACCAGAAGGCATCTAGCGCGATCATCACGGCCACCACCAGATCTGGAACGAACGACTGGCAGGGTAGTGCCTTCTTCTCCGGCATGGGCCAGGGTCTCGTAGACCGGAGCGACTTCGACAAAGCCGCGGGCCGGCCCAAGGCTGACCTCTCCCGCTATCTCACCGGCGCGACCTTCGGTGGCCCCATCCAGCGAGATCGGCTATTCCTCTTCGCCTCCTACGAGGGAAACTATCAGAACCGCCAGGGGCGCACCCAATTCCTCGGGGACCCGACGATCTGGCCCGCGCCCCTTAAGGCCCAAAACGGCGAGATCCACACCTCCCCGTTCCGCTCCAGCCTATTCTTTGGGAAGCTGACCTACGACCCGAACGCGCGTCAGTCCCTCGAGTTGAGCGCCAACTTCCGGCACGAAACAGATGTTCGGGGCTTCGGCAACATCTTCGCTTGCCAGTGCGCGAGCTTCGAAAACGCCGAGAACTTCAAGAACGATGTGGGGATGGGCATCCTCAAGCACACATACCGCGGGCAGGTCTGGGTCAACGAAGCCAGCGCGAGTTTCCAACGCTACAAGTACAACCCGAACCCCGTCAACTTCGATCTCCCCGCCTCGGAGTACGAGGGACTGGGCCGCATCGGGGGCAGGGACTCACCCCAGGATTTCACCCAGAACCGCTTATCACTCCGCAACGACTTTACCTACTCCGGGCTGCAGTGGAGTGGCTCGCATGTGATGAAGTTCGGCGCCAACATGGATTTCCTCCGCTATCACATCGTGAAGCAGCAGCTCGGCAACCCGGTGTTCCATTTCCGCTCGTCCGACAACTTCGCGTTCCCGTACTTCGCAGAATACGGCGCCGGCAATCCGGACATGAGCGCGCACAACACGCAAATAGGGATCTACGCCCAAGACGACTGGAACCCGACTCAACGGCTTGCGTTCAACCTCGGTGTGCGGTGGGATTATGAGTCGGACATGCTCAATAACGACTACGTCACTCCTCCCAACGTCCGAGACTCGCTCTCGACCATCGTCCCATCGCACTATTTCACGGACGGCACCCAACGCCCGGCCTTCACCGGGGCGTTCCAGCCCCGCTTTGGGTTTTCTTACGCCCTAGACGACGAGGGCAAGACAACCGTGTTCGGCGGTGTCGGCCTGTTTTACGATCGGGATGTCTACAACAACGCGCTCGACGAAAAATTCCGCCGCCAGTGGCCCATCTACCGCTTCGACTTCGACAACAGCAGCACGCCGCCGCCGGGCTTCATCAAGTGGGATCCCTCGCTCATGAGACGGAAGGCGCTCGACTCGCTCATCGCGAGCGGCACGGCCGGTAGGCCGCAGATCTTTCTTGTCGACAACAACACGCGACCGCCGCGGTCTACCCAATGGAGTCTCGGGATCCGCAGAGTCTTAGGGCGATGGGCGGCGTCAGCGACCTACACGGGAGTCCGCAGCTATCACGGGTTCACCTACGGATGTGGCAACCTCGCGGGCGCCACCCCTGACAAGCAGCCACCTAACTGCTTCGCGTCGCCCGTCCCTGCCTACGGCCCGGTCTTCATCTCCCACGACGACATCCGGACCTGGTATGACGCCCTCTACGTGAAGATCGAGCGTCCCTACGAGCGGACGGGCGCCACCGGCTGGGGCGCTGGACTCGCGTGGACGTTCGGGAAGGCCACAAAGATCGGCGGCGATCTGTTCAGCTTCGACTTCCCGGATCCTGCCAACTATCCCAGGTTCCGCACGGGGAACGACCAGCGGCACAACGTGGTCCTCAATTGGATCGCGGATGTCCCCTACATCGCCGGCATCCAGTTCAGCGGCCTGATTACCCTAGGGTCGGGGCTGCCGTTCGACATCGGCGACGCGTCGAGCGGGACCTACGTGCTGCGGCGCGGGGAGGGAACTCCGGAGCAGTTCAATTTCATCATCCCGGGCGCCTGGGCGTACCGAAACGTGGATCTACACGTCCGCAAGGACCTGCCCGCTCTGGGCGCCGCGCGGTGGGGTATCACGGCCGACCTGTTCAACGCGTTCAACTACCAGAACTTCGGGTGCATCAACAACTTCATTCCAACCCCGCCGAACACGAACAAGGATTTCGGGAAGCCGGGCTGTGTGATCACAGACGGGAGGCGCCTGCAACTCGGCACCCAGGTCGACTTCTGACTAGGGTGGGTGCGCGCGCCGCCCCCGTCCGCCGCCTCCTTCGCCCCGCCGTGTGTCGTTGGCTCATGGCCACGCACGCGGCGGGTGCATTCGCCACCTGCGTCTCGAACCACTCCGAGGGCCCCCCACCCCCACCGGTCCCCCTCGACCCAGCCGTGGCCACCGCGTTCCTCGACACGGTCCAGTCGCGCACCTTCCACTACTTCTGGGACCTGACCAACAGGAGTAACGGCCTCACGCCCGACCGCGCCCCGACACCGTCTTTCTCCAGTATCGCGGCGGTCGGGTTCGCCCTCACCGTGTACCCGATCGGCGTGGAGCGCACCTACATCACGCGCGACGAGGCCCGGCAACGTGTCGTCACGACGCTGCGCTTCTTCTGGACCGCGACCCAAGACTCCTCGGCGTCCGGCGCGACCGGCTACCACGGCTTCTTCTATCACTTCCTCGACATGACCACGGGGAAGCGGTTCCAGCAGGTCGAGCTCTCGACGATCGACACCGCCCTGCTGCTCGCCGGCGTCCTCACCTGCCAATCGTATTTCGACGGCACGGAGCCGGTCGAGACCGAGATCCGTCAGCTCGCCGATTCGATCTACCGCCGCACCGACTGGCAATGGGCCGCACCGCGCGCGCCGCTCGTCGCCCTGGGATGGCACCCGGAGAACGGTTTCCTCGGCTACGACTGGCGCGGCTACAACGAGGCGATGATCCTCTACATCCTGGCGCTCGGCTCGCCCACTCATCCCGTGGCGCCCGAGGCCTGGACCGGGTGGACCGGCGCGTATCGGTGGGGCACGTTCTACGGGCAGACGCACGTCGGGTTCGCTCCGCTGTTCGGACACCACTACTCGCACGTGTGGATCGACTTCCGAGGTATCCGGGACGCCTACATGCAGGGCCGCGGGATCGACTACTTCGAGAACTCGCGCCGCGCCACCTACGCCCAGCGTGCCTACGCCTACGCCAACCCCGCCGGCTGGCGCGGCTACTCCGATCGCATCTGGGGACTCACTGCCTCGGACGGCCCGGGTGACCTGACGCTCACGATCGACGGTCGCAGCCGCCAGTTCCACAGCTACTGGGCGCGGGGGGCATCGTTCACCGAGAACCCGGACGACGGCACCATCGCCCCCACCGCCGCGGGCGGGTCGATCCCGTTCGCGCCAGAGATCGCGATTCCCGCCCTCTACGCGATGCGCCAGACCTACGGCGACAACCTGTTCTCGACCTACGGCTTCCGCGACGCCTTCAATCCCACGTTCACGCAAACGAGCGCCGGCGGCTGGTTCGACGTCGATTACCTGGGCATCGACCAGGGGCCCATCCTCGCGATGGCCGAGAACTACCGCACGGAGCTCATCTGGCGGCTCATGCGCGGCAACGCGCACATCGTGCGCGGGTTGTGCCGGGCGGGGTTCACGGGGGGATGGATCCAGGAGAAATGTGCGCCATGAAGATGCGCGCCGTGAGGAGTCGCGAGTGAACTCGCGGCTCGGCCCTGCCCGTGAACGGGCCGCGACGCCGCTTCAGCGGCAGGGCCGAGTCGCGGCTTCAGCCGCGGCCTTCGGAAGGCTGCGGCTCACCTGTTGACGGAGAGTACTGTTCAACGATGAAGCGGATCGCCGTGCTGACAAGCGGGGGAGACGCGCCCGGGATGAACGCGGCCCTCCGGGCCGTGGTACGCGTGGGGGTATCGGGCGGGCTCGAGGTGATCGGCGTCCGGCAGGGCTATACCGGGTTGATCGAGGGCAAGCTCCAGCCGCTCGGGCCCCGCGACGTCGCCAGCATCATCCACGTCGGCGGCACCATGCTCGGCAGCGCGCGGTGCGCCGAGTTTCGCACCCCCGAGGGACGGAAGTGCGCCATGCAGGTGCTCGAGCAGAACCGGGTGGAGGGGCTCGTCGTGATCGGCGGCAACGGCTCGCTCTCAGGCGCACACGCGCTGTCGCAGCTGGGGTTCCCCGTGGTCGGCGTCGCCTCGACCATCGACAACGATCTGAACGGCGCCGACATCACCATCGGTGTGGACACCGCCCTCAATACGGCGCTCGAGGCGATCGACCGGCTGAAGACGACTGCGACATCGCACCAGCGCGCCTTCGTGGTCGAGGTGATGGGACGCTCGCACGGGTATCTGGCATTGATGGTAGGGATCGCAGGCGGCGCCGATGTGATCGTCATCCCCGAAGTGGAAAGCGATCCCGACGCCGTGGCCGCGGCCTTGCGGGACGCCTACGCCCGCGGCAAGCGGCACGCCATGGTCGTCGTGGCCGAAGGGGCGAAGTGGAATGCGACGGCGCTGGCCACTTACGTCACGAACCATCGCGACCGGATCGGCTTCGAGCTCCGGGCCACGATCCTCGGCCACGTGCAGCGGGGCGGCGGACCGGGCGCGTTCGACCGCTTGCTGGCGAGCCGCACCGCCGCCGCGGCCGTGGACCTGCTCGCCGCCGGCAAGTCCGGCGTCTACACCGCGCTCGTGAAGGGAGTGATCTCCGCCCTGCCGCTCGAGCGCGCGCTCGTGCCCAAGCCACCACCCGATCCGGAGCTGGTCAAGCTGGCGCAGCGGCTGGCGCGCTGAACAATAGATCCTTCGCTTCGCGCGCGTACCGCGCGCTCGCTCAGGATGACAAGCCGCGGGGCGCCTTGAGAAAAAAAGAGGGTGGAGCGTAGTTTCCCTATTCAGTTTCGCGGAGCACGCGAGCCTGTCAGGATCTGCTTCTCGGCAAGTGCTAGCGCTTCTTTGCGATCCACTCCCGCACGTCCTGCTCCAGCAGGTCGAGCGGCAGGGCGCCGTTGCGCAGCACCTCGTCGTGGTACGCGCGGATGTCGAACCGCGGGCCGAAGGCGGCGACCGCCGAGTCGCGCAGCTCGCGGAACTTGAGCTGTCCGATCTTGTAGGCGAGCGCCTGGCCGGGGTTCACGATGTAGCGGTCCACCTCGACGACGATGTCCTGCTCCGCCTTGGGGGCATTGTCCTTGAAGAAGTCGATCGCCTGCTGGCGCGTCCACCCCATCGCGTGGATCCCGGTGTCGAGCACGAGGCGGACCGCGCGCCACATCTCGTAGGTGAGCTGGCCGAACTTGGAGTACGGGTCCTGATACATGCCGAGCTCGGGCCCGAGCCCCTCGGCATAGAGCCCCCAACCTTCGACGAACGCCGTGTAGCCGCCGTAGCGCCGGAATTCGGGGAGACCGTCCAGCTCCTGGGCGAGCGCGATCTGGAGGTGGTGGCCGGGCACCGACTCGTGCAGGCTCAGCGCCTCCATCTCCCACTTGGGGCGTGACTTGAGGTCGTACGTATTGACGAAGAAATACCCCGGCCGCCCCGCCTGAAGCGAGCCGCCCTGGTAGTAGGCCGTGGTCTGGGACTTGGCCATGAAGGACGGGATCGTCGTCACGCCGTACGGCAGGCGCGGCAGCCTGCCGAACAGCTTGATCAGGCCGGGGTCGGCGCGCTTCGCGATGTCACGATAGGCACGCACCAGGCTGGCCGAGTCGTCGTAGAAGAACTGCGGGTCGGTCCGGAGGAACCGCGCGAAGTCGGCAAAGCTCCCCTTGAACCCGGTCGACGCGATCACGCTGTCCATCAATCCGCGGATGCGCTTCACCTCGCGCAGGCCCAGCGCGTGGATCTGATCGGGCGAGAGCGACGTGGTCGTGAATTGTCGGACCCGATAGCCGTACCAGGCGGGGCCGTCCGGCAACTCCCGCATCCCGATCGACTCCCGCGTTTTCGGGATGTAAGTCCCTGTCACGTAGTCGTACAACTTCCGGTAGGCCGGGGCCACGCGCTGCGTGTAGGCGTCGCGCGCCGCCCGCGTGAGCCGCTCGCGCTCGCTCGCCGGGATCGCAGGGGGAAACTCCGCGAACGGCCGGAGCAGGGGGCTCGCCATCGGGTCGTCGGGCGTGATCCCGCGGATCTGGTCGGGTACATCGCGCAGCGTCACGCGCGGCGGCGTGATCCCGGCCTCGAGTCCCTTGCCGAGCAGCACGATCGTCTGATCGACCAGCGGCGGGACCCCGTTCAGGCGCGCCAGCATGTTCTCGTAGTCGCCGACGCTCGTGGTGGGCATCACGGCCAGCAGCTGGCCCACGTCCTGCTGCACACCGCCGAGCTGGGTGATCGCGAGGTACTCGTCCTTGAAGCGCGTGCCCTCGATCCGCTCCTCGAGCCCGCGCCGGAACAGGTCGTAGTTGAGCCGATCCGGGGGAGACAGGCGATCACGTCGGACCGACTTGACGACGGCGAGCGGCTCCTGGAGCTCCCGCTTGCGCCGCTCGATCGCCTGGAGCGAGTTGTCGGTCCAACGGGCGTTCTGGCCCGGGTAGCCGACGTACGTGGCGAATTCGGGGAACTCGGTCATCACATACTGCCAGTTCACCCGGAAGAGCTCGCTCAGGCGGGCACTGTCGCCCAGGTGCCGCGGATTGGCGACGAGCTCGGCGTAGCGGTCGTGGAACGAGCGGCCGGATGGGGGCTGCTGGGCGGACGCGTGGCTCACGGCGAATAACAAACACGTGACCGCCGTCAAACCGAGTCGGGTCATGGCAGGACTCTCCAAAGCAGATCCTTCGCGCCTTCGGCGCTCAGGATGACAGGCTCGCTCGCGCCGCGAGGAAAGAGAAGAGAGAAACCACCTCCGCGTTGAACTCCCTCTTTATTTTTCCATTTTCTCAAGGCGCTCCGCGACTTGTCATCCTGAGCGAGCGCGCGGTACGCGCCCGAAGCGAAGGATCTGTTGTTGAGACGGGCGCACGACATCCCTGTGGTGTGCACCTATTGCGCCGTCTCGGGCCGGGGCCGCCGCAGCTCGGCGGCGCGAGGCACAATCCTCGACTGATTGGCCGTTCGGAGCGCCGCGTTCACCGCCTGAAGATCACTACCCAGGACCGTGCGCAACGCCAGCAGCTGACGCTGCAGCTCCGCGGCGAACATCCGGTATACGTCGTACGCCTGCGCGGGCGGTCGGGCATCGACGCCCCCCACCATCCCGCTCAGCCCGCTGATCCGCTCGACCAACTTCGGGGGAAAGTTCAACGGGTCCTGGAACGACCGGTTGTGTACCTGGTAGAGCTCGCCTTCGATCGCCGCCAGGCGGTCGGCCAGCGCCCGCGCGGGCGGAGCCACGTGCCCGGTGTCGGACGCCGCTCGGAGCCGGTCGTCGAGCTGGGCCTGGACGTTGCGGATCGTGATGACCGCGGTGGTTGCCGCATTGACGGTGTCGCGCAGCCGCTTCAGGAACGTGAACTGCTCGCGCAGCTCCGCCGGTGTGACTTTGGAGCGGGGATCGACTTTGAGCGCGAAGCGTTGCGTGTACGACCTGCCGCCCACGTGCAGGCGGACCTGATACGCCCCCGGCAGCGCCATGGGCCCGTCCGTCCCCACGCCGATCATTCCCCAGAAGGCGGTGGCGTCTGGGTATTTCATGTTCCACACGAACATGTTCAGGCCCACCTTGTTGGGCGGGCGGGGCAACGCCGGCGGACGCTGAGGCCAGGGCTTGTCGGCGTCCTTGAGCGTGTCGGAGACGATGCTGTCGATCTTCACGCTGTCCGTCACGCCCGCCTGCTTGAGGCTGTCCGTCCGGGCGCGCTTCACGCTGTCGCCGCGGACGCTGTCCGCGGCGGTGAGCGAGTCCGGCCGGCTCGTGAAGCTGCGGATGACGTGACCGGCGGCGTCGAGGATATCGAGTGTGACCCGCTGGTCCTTGTCCTTCAGCCAGTAATAGATCATCGCCCCGTTGGGTGGGTTCTTCCCCACCGGATGCGCCTCGTTCGGCGGGAACGAGAAGCCCCCCGACCAGTCGACGCGGTAGGCGTCGCGCGGCTTGAAGAGATGCGCGGCTTCGCGCGGCGTCGCCCGCACCAGCTCGCGCAGCGGCGAGATGTCGTCCAGGATCCAGAACGAGCGCCCGTGGGTCGCCGCGACGAGGTCGCCGTCCTTGATCACGAGGTCGTGCACCGGGACGATCGGCAGGTTGCGGCGCAGCGACTCCCAGTGGGCGCCATCGTCGAACGACACCCACACCCCGTGCTCGGTGCCCGCGAACAGGAGGCCGCGCCGTACCGGGTCTTCCCGCACGACGCGCACGAACTCCGTCGCGGGGATCCCGCTCACCGTCTTCCTCCACGTCTTGCCGTAGTCGCTGGTCCGGTAGATGTAGGGCGCGCGGTCCTCGAGCTGGTAGCGGTTGGCCGCCAGGTAGGCGGTGCCCGGCGCGAAGCGTGACGCTTCGATGCTCGAGATGCGCGTGAACGGCGCCACGTCGACCGGTGTCACATTGGTCCACGTCTTTCCGCCGTCGCGTGTCAGGTGGATCAGCCCGTCGTCCGATCCCGTCCAGATCAGCCCCTTCACGCGCGGCGATTCGGCGAGGGCGAAAATCGTGGCATAGTACTCGGCGGTCGTCTGGTCGAGGGTGATCGGCCCGCCCGAGACGCCGAGCGTCGCGGGATCGTGTCGTGTGAGATCGGGGGAGATCGGCGTCCAGCTCTGCCCCTCGTTCACGGAGCGGAACAGCACGTTCGCGCCGGAATAGAGCACGTGCGCGTCGTGCGGGGAGATCAGGAGCGGCGCCGTCCACTGGAAGCGGTACTTCCCTTCCCCGGCCGGATGCCCGTCCGGACTGTCGGGCCAGGGGTTGATGACCCGAAAGAAGCCGGTCTTGTGATCGACGCGCGCCAGGAAGCCGGAGTTGTCCCCGCCGTACGTGATGTCGGGATCGTCGGGCCGCGCCTGCACGTGTCCCGCTTCCCCCGCCACGTCGTACCACTGAGCCCGATCGATCCCGGCCGTCCAGCGGCTGGGCCCGCACACGCCGCTGTTGTCCTGCTGCGCACCGCACACCTTGTAGGGGAAATGGTTCGTCGTCGTAACGTGGTAGAACTGCGCGGTGGCGTAGTCCTGGTCGCTCCACGTCTTGCCGCCATTGAACGACACGTTCGCGCCGCCGTCGTTCCCTTCGATCATGCGCCGTGGATCGTTGGAGGCGATCCACATGTCGTGGTTGTCGCCGTGCGGATCGGGTAGGACCTTGAAGGTCACGCCCCCATCGGTCGACTTGTAGGCCAGCACGTTCAGCGCGTACACGACGTTCGTGTCCTTGGGATCGGCGAAGACGCGCGAATAGTACCAGGGCCGCTGCCGCAGCTTCCGCTCGGCGTTGATGTAGCGCCACGTCGCTCCGCTGTCGTCCGAGCGGTACAGGCCGCCCTGATCGGCCTCGATCAACGCCCAGAGGCGCGAGGGCTTGGCCGGCGACACCGCGAGGCCGATGTTGCCCAGCAGTCCCGCCGGCAACCCCGGGTTGTGCGTGATCTCGGTCCAGTGCTCGCCGCCGTCCGTGGACTTGAACAACCCGCCGCCGGGCCCGCCGGAGACGAGCTTCCAGGGGTAGCGCTGCGCCTGCCAGAACGCCGCGTACAGCACGTCGGGATTGGAGGGATCCACCACGAGGTCGGAGATCCCGGTCGAGTCGTTCCGGAACAGCACCTTGTTCCACGTCTTGCCGCCGTCGATCGTCTTGTAGACGCCGCGCTCGGGGTTCGGCCCGTACGCGTGACCCTGCGCGCCCACCCACACGATCTCGGGATTGGTCGGGTGGACGCGCACGCGCGAGATCTGCTGCGTCTCGGCGAGCCCGAGGGAGGTCCACGTCTTGCCGCCGTCAGTCGTTTTCCAGACCCCGTCGCCCGCGGAGACATTGCCACGGATCGGATACTCGCCGGTGCCGACGTAGACGACGTCCGGATTGGACTCGGAGACGCCGAACGCGCCGATGGTGCCGCCGAAGTACTTGTCCGTCACGGGCACCCAGGTGTCACCGCCGTCCGTCGTTTTGAAAACGCCGCCGCCCGTCGTGCCCATCCAGTATTCGGCCGGCCGCGCGGCGGAGCCGGCCACGGCGACCGAGCGCCCGCCGCGGTAAATCCCGATGTCGCGCCACTTGAGTGCCGCGAACACGGTGGAGTCGAAGCCTTGTGCGGGCGCGGGGCGGGCGGGAAGGAGGAGCAGGGTGACGACGACGCGGGTCAACGAGCGTACGGACACGGGGTTCGGCCTCCTCAAGGGGGTGGAACGGAGTCACCCACATAAGCACAGAAAAGCCGAGCCCCGCAAGGGCGCCGCGACGGCGCCCAGGTTGCGTTTCGTAACCTCAGTTTTTCGGCATCGGCAGGGCGGGCATCTCGAGCGGCGTCTCGGTGATGGAGGATTTCGCGTCTGTGCCGCGGCCGGTGAGGGCGAGGTCGCCCTGCTTACCGTGCGTCTTGACGAGGCCGAAGGGGACCTCCCGCGACGCCCACACCTCGCCTCCATCGTCTGTCGTCACGTGCAGCGCGCGGAACGTGCCGGCGGGCACGGTGACCGACTCCCAGCCCACCACATGCGCCCCGCTGCACCGGCCGGCCCAGTCGAAGGCGGTGGTGTTGTCTCTCCCCTGCTTCCCCACCATTCCGACCATCTCACCGGAGATCTTCATGGCGGGCTGCGGTCCCGCCTTGAAGACGAGCGCGCGCGGCGACTCCAGTCCGGAGGCGAGGCTGCCGGTGAGGATCTGCACGACCCCGCTCTTGCCGGGGTCCTTTCCGGCGAAGCTCACCTCGAACCAGTACAGCGTCGAGTCACCGGAGCGCTCCGAACCGACGACGGCGAGACGGATCTTTCCCCCGGAGCCGCCGCTCGTGCCGTTGAACGACGCCCACTGACCGAGCTTCGCGCCACCGAGAACCTTGCAGACGTCCGCCAGATCCGTCGGGCTTTGAGCGGCGAGTGGGAGAGTCGCGAGGGCGCCAAGCGTGAGCGCGGCGCTCAGTTTGCCGAACCTGTGCATGAGCATCCTCCAAGAGCTGATGAGTGCGAGTATTCAATTATATGGTGTTCTTTGACGGATGAAACGCATCGCCCTCGCGACGAGCGCCAAGCTCCCGACGCTGAACGACGACGACCGCCTGCTGATCCCGGCCCTCGCCGAGCTCGGGTTGGGGGCCGTACCCGCCGTGTGGGATTCCCCTGATGTGTGCTGGGAAGAGTTCCAAGGCGTCCTCGTGCGCTCCTGCTGGGACTACCACCATCGGCTGGAGGAGTTCCTTGCCTGGGTGAGCCGGCTCGAGCGCGCGGGCGTGCCGGTGTGGAATGCGCCGGCGGTGCTGCGGTGGAACAGCCACAAGGGCTACCTGCGCGACCTGGCGGCGCGCGGCGTCCCCATCGTACCGACGCGGTGGCTGGCGCGCGGTAGGCGGGTCGACCTCGCCCGGCTGTTGCGCGACGAGCGTTGGAGCGACGTGGTCGTGAAGCCCGCCGTCTCGGCGAGCGCGACCGACACGTGGCGCACTTCTGCCGCGACGGCCGGCGTCGATCAAAGCCGGCTCGAGGAGCTGCTGCGAGCGGGGGACGTGATGGTGCAGCCCTTCATCGACGAGGTGCGTGACCCCGGCGAGTGGTCCATCATTTTCCTCGGCGGCCGGTTCAGCCACGCAGTCCGGAAGCGGCCCGCGGCAGCGGACTACCGGGTGCAGTGGGAGTTCGGCGGCACGGCCGCCCCCATGGCGCCACCGGCCAGGCTGGTCGCGGACGCTGCGGCAGTCATGGCGGCGCTGCCTGGCCATCCGTTGTACGCGCGCGTAGATGGGGTGGAGCGGGACGGCCGCTTGATGCTCATGGAGCTGGAGTTGATCGAGCCACACCTGTTTCTCGGCTGGGACGCGGACGCCACCGGGCGGCTGGCGAGGGTGCTCGCGGCCTTCGTCACTCGGCCCTGAGCCGGTACGGCCGGGCGCGATCTCGTCAGGCGGTGCGGCGGTCCGCCTGTGCCGATTGGGCAAGGAGGGCGCTCGCGGCCGCCGGCTCCAGCGGCTTGGCGAACAGGTCGCCCTGCCCGAGTCCGCATCCGAACGCGATGAGGCGCTCACGCTGCGCGACGGTCTCGACGCCTTCCGCGATCACCTCCAGGCTGAGGGTCCTCGCCAGGTCCACGATCGAGCGCACGATGTCCAGGTCGATGCGGCGGCCCCCGATGCGGTGCACGAAGGAGCGGTCCACCTTGATCCCCTGGAGCGGTAAGCGCGGCAGGTAGCTCAGCGAAGAGTAGCCGGTACCGAAGTCGTCCATGTGCAGCTCGACGCCCAGTTTCCGCAGCTCAAGGAGCAAGGCGGCCGACGACTCGACGCTCGCCATGAGCACGCTCTCCGTGATCTCGAGGGCCAGGCAGGAGGGCGCGAGTCCCGCGTCCTGGAAGGCCGTCCGCACCTCGTCCACGATGCCGGGATGCCCGAGCTGTTTGGCGGAAAGGTTCACGCTGACGCGCACGGGGGCGGACGCCGGGAGCGCGTCCTGCCAGCGTCGCGCGTAGCGGCATGCCTCGTGGAGCACCCAGGCGCCGATCGGCAGGATGAGACCGGTCTGCTCCGCCAGTGGCACGAACTCGGGCGGGAGGACCACACCCTGCTCCGGGCGATGCCAGCGCAGCAGCGCCTCGAACGCATGCACGCTGCCGGTCTCGAGCTGCACGATCGGCTGGAACACCAGGCGTAACTCCTGGCGCTCGAGGGCGTTCCGCAGGTCCGCCTCCACGCTGACCCGGGCCTGAGCCGAATCGCGCATGGCGATGTCGAACACCTGGAAGCGCGCACGCCCTTGCTGCTTGGCGTGATACATGGCGAGGTCTGCGTCGTTCAGCAGGTCCTCGGGATGCGCATACTGGGACCCGCTGAGGACGACGCCTATGCTCGCGGTCGCGACGATATCCCCGCCTGCGAGCGAAACCGGCACGGCGAGGGCGTCCTGGATGCGCCGCGCGGCGCGCTCCCCGTCGGCCAGTCCGGTGATCTCGTCGAGCAGCAACGTGAACTCGTCGCCCCCAAGGCGCGCTACGACGTCGCCAGGCCGCACGCAGGTGCGCAGCCGTCCGGCGATCTCCGCCAGGAGGCGGTCGCCGGCGGCGTGGCCAAGGCGGTCGTTCACCGCCTTGAAGCCGTCCAAGTCGACGAACAGGACGGCGAAGCGGTAATCGCGATCCCGCCGCAGGCGCCCCAGCGCTTGGGACACCCGCTCCACGAAGTAGGCGCGGTTGGGCAAGTCGGTGAGCGCGTCGTGCAGCGCCTCGTGCAGCAGCTGTTGCTCGGCCCGTTTGCGCGCCGTGATGTCGCGCGCGATCGTCGTGGCGCCGATCGGGCGGCCTTGGGAGTCGAGGATGGGCGAGACGGTAATCGACACTTCTACGGACGTGCCGTCCTTGCGCACCCGTGTCGTGTCGTAGTGCTCGATGTGCTCCCCGCGCCGCAGGCGCTCGAGCATCCCGGCGAGCTCGTCGACGCGGTCCGCGGGAGCGAGCACGGTGATCGGCTTCCCGATCACTTCGTCGGCGGCATATCCGTAGAGCTGCGTCGCCGCCGGGTTCCAGCTGGTGATGATTCCCTCCAATGTCTTGCCGATGACGGCGTCGTCGGCCGACTCCACCATCGCCTTGAACTGCGCCAGCGCCTGTTCGGCCTGGACACGGTCCGTGATGTCCCGCGTGACACACCGGGCAT
>QHUK01000070.1 GCA_003222085.1 Gemmatimonadota bacterium | reverse complement strand
ACCGGATATGCGGGAAGTCTGCTCTCCACCTGTTGCACTTCTGTGACAACCCTCACAACATCAGCCCTTGCAAGGTCCTAGCGGCCGCGCCGGGCGCGGATATATTACGCCTCCCCGCGGGGTTTCGGTTTCTTAGTGGTGGGCCCTGTGCAGTCTGTGCAGTGCAGGAATTGGCTAACGCCACGCGTCGCTTGGGAGCTACTTGACTGCGTGTGGTTTTCATGGAGTCGCCAGTAACGCTGTAGCACACTAGGCGTTGCCGGGTACGGGCGCTCTGGCGTGCGGGTCGGGGCGACCACGGTCGAGGCCCCTCCGCACATTTGCGCATCGTGTGACGGACATCACGTGGGAGGTGGCCAAAGTCGTGGAACCAGTACAGCAGGCGCCGCCCACCACGGCAACCGCGGGGGTCACTTGGTTCGGCCCCCGGCCCGAAATTCACGAGCGCGACATCGTGGCCGCGGACATGACGGCGTTCGCCGTCCTGCGTGCCGCGATCCGATCGATACGGGAGGGCGGGGTCCCCGGCAATCCGCTGGGCGACGCGTTCAGCGCCGCTCTCCCCGGTGGCTACCTCAACGGCTGGCAGTTTGCGATAGCTCTGTTCCTCGGTTTGCTGGTCACCGGCAGTTATGGGACCGGCGATCGGCGACGCGACGCGGCCCGGCTGCTCGCGGCGTGCGCCTTGGCCACGGCGTTGCCACTCTGGACGGCCGTCTGGACCCGTGGCCTCGGCCCGGTCCTGGTGCATTATCTCGTCACGGTCCTGGCGGTGTGGGCGGGGGTCGTCGCGGAGCGCCTGACCATCGATCGCGTGGTGGCGCGCCTGAAGCCGCCGGCCCCCGCGGGCATGGACACGCTGTTCATCGGACCCGCCGCCGAGTGCGCTCGGGTGGCTGCGAGCGCCGCGTTCGCCGCGGACGGCGAGTTCCGCACGATCGGCTTCGTCGATGTGCAGGACCCGCCGGCGCGGGGGGCGCTCGGACACGTCGGCGAATTCGCCCTCTTGCTCGCCGCGTCGGGCGCGCAGGCCGTCGTGATCTGCGGGTACCTGCCAGATCTACAGTTCCAGGAGGTCGTCGACACCGCCCTGGCGGCCGGGTGCCAGCTGATGTCGGTGCCCCGCGCCGTCGAGATGGCCGGGGTCCATCCAGCGCTGGAGTGGCACCAGGGGCAGCCAGTGATGCAGCTGATCGCACCGAGTCTGCACGGACAACAGTTGCTCTTGAAGCGCGTGGTGGACCTGGTGGGCGCGTCACTGGCCCTGATCGTCACCGCGCCCGTCATGGCCATCCTGGCGGTCGCGATCAAGCTCGATTCGCCCGGGCCCGTGTTCTTTGGTCAGGAGCGGATCGGCTCGGGAGGCCGCCGTTTCCGTGTGGTGAAGTTTCGCACGATGTACGACGGCGTGTCGGACGCGGCGCATCGCGAGCTGGTGACGAAAATGCTGTCGGGGGAAGACGGGCGCGCGGCCCAGGTCGGTCCCGCGGGCGAGCCCGTCTTCAAGTTGACGAACGACGAGCGGATCACTCGCGTGGGCCGCTGGCTGCGCCGCACGTCGCTGGACGAGCTGCCGCAGCTGTTCAACGTGCTCCGGGGCGAAATGAGCCTGGTCGGCCCGCGGCCGCCACTCGCGTACGAATTCGATCAGTACGAACACTGGCAGTTTCACCGGCTGCAGGTGCGCCCCGGCATCACCGGCCTCTGGCAGGTCTCCGGTCGGAACCGGCTCACCTACCGGCAGATGTGCGAGCTGGACTTGGTCTACATCCGCGCCTGGTCGCTGTGGCTCGACCTCCAAATCATGGTCAAGACGATTCCCGTCGTGCTGTCGAATTCCGGCCGCGCCGCCTGAGCGCGATACTGAGGGAGGTAACGTGCGTGTTGTCCGTGTCGGCGTAATCGGCTGCGGCTACTGGGGCCCGAACCTGGTACGCAACTTCGCGCGTCATCCCCACTGCCAGGTCGAAGCCGTCTGCGACATGCGCTACGAGCGCGCCGTCCGGCTCGGCGGGCAGTACCGTGTCCCGATGATCACGGACCGCCCCGACGAGCTGCTGCATGGGCGTGAGCTCGACCTCGTGGTCATCGCGACTCCCTCGTTCACGCACCATAAGCTCGCCAAGGCGGCACTCGAAGCGGGCAAGCACGTGCTAGTGATGAAGCCGCTCGCCACGCGGCTCAGCGACGCCGAGGAGCTGTGCGAGCTCGCCGGGCGGCTGGGTCTGCTGCTGGCCGTGGACCACACCTTCGTCTTCACGGGGGCGGTCCGCCGGATGAAGCAGCTGATCGACGCGGGCAGCATCGGGGATCTGTATTACTTCGACTCAGTGCGGATCAACCTGGGCCTGTTCCAGACGGACGTGAACGTGGTCTGGGATCTCGCGCCCCATGACGTGGCGATCATGGACTACCTGATCGGGCACGAGCCGATCACAGTCTCCGCGACGGGAGCCTCCCACGGAGGCAGCCCGACGGAGAACATCGCGTACGTGACGGTGCGCTACCAGGGCTCGCTCATCGGGCACGTGCACGTCAACTGGCTCGCGCCGGCGAAGGTGCGTCGTACCATTCTCGGTGGCTCGAAGATGATGATGATCTACGACGACATGGAGCCGAGTGAGAAGCTCAAGGTGTACGATAAGGGCTTCTCCATCGCGACGGATTTGAGCGTCGAGAAGGAGTACCAGCAGATGATCTCCTATCGCTCGGGCGACATGCACGCGCCGCAGCTCGACACGCGGGAAGCGCTGGCGATCGAAGTCGACAACGTGATCGACACCATCCACGGCAAGGCTGAGCTGGTCGTGAACGGCCGCGCCGGCTGGCGAGTGGTGCGGATCCTCGAGGCTGCCCAGCGCTCCATCGAACAGGGGGGCGGCGTCGTGCGGGTCGCGGGCGCGCCCGTCGTGGGCGTCGCTTGAACGTGGCCCTGACCCCCGAAGAGCGCGACGCCCTCACGCGGCGGATCGCTCCCGACGTCACGCTGGGCAAGAACGTTCGCCTCCATGCGTTCGTCAACCTGTACGGCTGCGAGATCGGCGACGAGACCTCCATCGGCACCTTTGTCGAAATTCAGAAGGGCGTCACGATCGGCGCGCGGTGCAAGATCCAGAGCCACACATTCGTCTGCGCGGGCGTGACGATCGAAGACGAGGTATTCGTGGGGCACAACGTCAATTTCCTGAACGACCGCTATCCCGCAGCGACGACGGAGGACGGCGCACTCAAGCGCGACACCGATTGGACGCTCGAGCCGATTCTGGTCAAGCGGCGCGCCGCCATTGGAACCGGGGCGATCATCATGCCCGGAGTCACCATCGGCGAGGGCGCGGTGGTCGGTGCCGGCGCGGTAGTCACCAATGACGTCCCGGAGGGGGCGGTCGTCGCCGGCGTGCCGGCACGGATTCTCGCCGCCGCGAGAGCCGCTGTGGCTGAGTCATGAGCGTCCCGTTCCTCGATCTGCGCAGCATGCATGAGGAGGTACGCGCCGAGATCGAAGCGGGTTGGCGCGATCTGATCGAGCGGTCGGCTTTCGTGGGTGGCCCGGCTGTAGCCGAGTTCGAGCGCCGGTTTGCGGCCTACTGCGGCGCCTCCCACGCCGTCGGGGTCGGGAGCGGGACGGACGCCCTGCGGATCGCGCTGCAGGCAGTCGGGGTGCGGCCGGGAGACCTCGTCGTCACGGTGCCGCACACGTTCATCGCCACCGTGGAAGCGATCACGCAAGCCGGCGCGAGCCCGGCGTTCGTGGACATCGAGCCGGTCTCCTACACGATGGACGTGGAGGCGCTGCAGCGGTACCTCGAGCGCGACTGCACCGTCGAGCGGGGAACGCTGGTCGAGCGGCGGCGCCGTCGGCCGGTCACCGCCCTCGTCCCCGTGGACCTGTACGGCCAGGCGGCGGATTGGGATCCGTTGCTGGAGCTGGCGGGGCGATTCGGTTTGAAGGTGGTGGAGGATGCGTGTCAGGCGCACGGCGCGCGTTATCACGGGCGTTCCTGCGGGACGTTCGGGGACGCGGCGGCATTCAGCTTCTACCCAGGCAAGAATCTCGGAGCCATGGGGGAGGCAGGTGCCATCACGACCGGGTCGGCGGCTGTGGCCGAGCGTTGCCGAGTGCTGCGCGACCATGGGCAGCGGGAGCGCTACATCCACGTCACAGGTGAAGGAGGGAACGCCCGGCTCGACGCACTGCAGGCGGTCGTGCTGAGCGCGAAGTTGCAACGACTGGAGGCGTGGAACGACGCGCGCCGGCGGATAGCTGCTCTGTACTGCGCGCGGTTGCAGGGCGAGGAGCTCGTCCTTCCGGCCGAACGGAGCGGAGCCCGGCATGTGTACCATCTGTACGTCGTGCAGCTGCCGGAGCGCGACGAGGTGCGCCGCC
>QHUK01000033.1 GCA_003222085.1 Gemmatimonadota bacterium | reverse complement strand
GCGGCGACCACGACCACCGGTACTCTGACGGTCAGCAATTCCACGACGGGCTCGAACCTCGACCCCGACGGCTACACGGTCACCGTATCCGGCTCGGCCGGGACGGGGAGCCAGACCATGGCGACGAACGGCAACGTGATCTTTGCCAACATCCCGGCGGGGAGCTACCAGGTGACGCTCTCAGGCCAGGCGGCCAACTGCACGGTGACGAGCGCCAACCCCCAGACCGCGAACGTGCCTGCCGGCGGGACGGCGACCACCAGCTTCACCGTGAGCTGCGCGGCGACCACGACCACCGGTAATCTGATGGTCAGCAACACCACCACGGGCTCGAACATCCCGACGAGCCCCTACACAGTCACCGTGTCGGGTGCGCCCGGAGCGGCGAGTCAGCCGATGGCGCCCAACGGGAGTACGACTTTCACCGGTGTGCCGCCGGCCACCTACACGGTGACGCTCTCGGGGCAGCCGGCGAACTGCACGGTGAGCAACAACAACCAGAGCGCGACGGTGCAGGCCGGGCAAACGGCGAACGTGTCGTTCACCGTGAGCTGCACGGCCACGGTCACGCCCACGACCGGCGATCTCACGATCGCGACGCCCACGACGGGTCAGAACATCCCCGCCAGCTACACGCTCAACTTCTCGGGGCCGGCCGGCTCGGGCAGTGTAGCGATCGCCTCCAACACCACAACGACCTTCTCGGCGATCCCCTCGGGCGACTACACGCTCCAGCTCGACGCCGGCGCGACCTGCACCGTGGCCGCCCCGAACCCTCGAACGGTCACCGTGCCCCCTAACGGGGCGACGTCGACCACGTTCTCGGTGAGCTGTATGTGACCTGTGCGGCGCCCTTGCTTACCCCCCGCCTACCGCCCGGTACAACGCCGCGTACGCCGTGGCCGCGTCGATGCGCCCTTGGGCCAGGCGATCCTGAGCCTCGAGCTCGGTCCGCTCCGCATCCAGCACCTGAAGAAAATCCGTGATCCCCTCACGGAACCGGAGGCGCGCCAGCTCGGCCGCGCGCTCGCTCGCGGCACTCGCCTCCTGGAGCCGTTCCACCTGGAGCCGGGCCGCGCGATACCGGGCGAGGCTCGTCTCGATGTCCTCCGTCGCGGCGAGGACGGCGCGACCGTACTGCGCGCGGGCGGCGTCCTCCCGTGCCTGCGCCGCGTCCACCTCCGCCTTCACCCGTCCCAGGTTGAGGCCCGGCCACGTGATCACCGGCCCCACGACGTAGCGCAGCGTCCCCTGGTTGCCCACGGAGTTGAATTCGGGCGCGGCATAGCCCGCGCTCCCCCCGATGGTGAGCCGCGGCAGGTAGCTCGCCTTCGCCGCTCCGACCAACGCCCCCTGCGCGGCGGCGAACCGCTCGGCCGCAGCCACGTCGGGCCGGTAGCGGACAACCGCGTCGGGCGTCCCGATCGAGGTCACTTCCGGTAGCGACGGGAGCGGCCCGGTCTGCTCGAGCTCCCGGGCTACGTCGGTCGGTGACCGGCCCACCAGCGTCCCGATGCGGTATTGCGCCGCCGCCACCTGGGCCTCCCGAGCGGGAATCGAGGCCAGCGTGGAGCTGAGCTGGGCCTGCGCCCGCTCGGTATCGAATGCGCTGCCACGCCCCGCCGCGAGGCGCTCCTGCGTGAGCTCGAACGTGTGGCGCTGGTTCTCGGCGTTGCGGCGGGCGACCTCGAGCTGCTCCTGTGCTCCCCGCAGCTCGAAGTACGCGCGGGCCACCTCTGCCGTCATGGCCACCTGCACATCGCGCAGGCTCGCCTCGGCCACGTCCGCCAACGCGCCCCGCGCCTGGACGGTGTGGCGTATCCCGCCGAACACGTCCAGGTCCCACGAGGCGTTCACGCCGGCGTCCCACACGTTCTGGTCCGGGAACACGCCGAGCGCCCCGGGGAAGCTCGCGGTGGAGAGCCGTTGCCGGGAATAACCGGCCGCAACCGTCGCGGAGGGCGTCAAGTCCAGCACGGTGCGCACCCGGTCCGAACGGGCGGCGCTCACCCGAGCGCGCGCCGATCGGACGTCTAGGTTGGCGCGCAGCACCTCGTCGACGAGGCGGGACAACGTCGTGTCGCCCAGCTGGTTCCAGTAATTGGGCGAGACAGCAGGCTTGTCCTGCGTCCCCCCTCTCCCGGAGGGAGAGGGGGACAGGGGGTGAGGACCCTCGGGAGCGGGGGCCAGGGGGTGATCCTCGGGAGACGTGGCCAGGGGCTGAGGATCCTCCCGGAACGAGGCCGGCGACCGTACCGAGGATGATCGGTACCCTGGGGCCGAGGCGCATCCGTAGAGCGCAACGAACGCGAGGAGAATTGCGCTACGCATGAGCCACCTCCCCTACCATTGCACGTGCAGGTTCGAGAACGAGACTTTCACTCTCCGCTTCCGTTTCGGGACGGTGCTCGGCTGCGATGAACGAGTAGAAGACGGGGACCACGAATAGGGTGAACAGCGTCCCCACCGTCATGCCCGCCACCAGCACGGTCCCGATGCTGTTGCGCGCGGCCGATCCCGGCCCGGTCGCGAACACCAGCGGCAGGTGCCCGAAGACGGTGGCCGCCGAGGTCATCAGCACGGGCCGGAGCCGGGTGAGCGATGCTTCGCGCAACGCCGCGAGCTTCGCCATACCCTGCGACTGCAGCGTATTGGCGAACTGCACGATCAGGATGCCGTTTTTCGCGATCAGTCCCACCAGCGTGATCAACCCCACCTGGGAGTAGATGTTGATGGTGGTGAAATCGAGGTAGCTGAACACCAGCGCCCCGGAGATGGCGAGCGGCACCGAGCCTATCAACACGATGAGCGGGTCCCGGAAGCTCCTGAACTGCGCCGCGAGCACCAGATAGATGAGGATCACGGCGAACCCGAGGGTCACGGTGAGCGCCGCGCCTTCGAGCCGGACCTGCCGTGACTCGCCGGCGTAGTCGAGCCCGACGCCGGGGCCCGTCACCGCCTTAGCGGCGTTCTCCAAGACGCGCAGCCCTTCTTCTTTGGTGACGCCGGGCTTCACGCCTCCGAAGATCCGCACCGCGTTTCTCTGCTGGAAGCGATTCAGCGTGCGCGGCGCGGTGCTCGACTCGATGTGCGTGAAGGTCGACACCGGCACGAGACGACCGCTCGGCGTCTTGATCTTGAGATCGAGCAGCGGCCCCACCGTGGTACGGCGATCATTGCCGATCTGGGGAATGACCTTGTAGCTGCGGTCGTAATAGTTAAACCGGTTGACGTACGCGCCGCCCAGCAGCGTGCCGAGCTCTCGGCCCACGCTGGCGAGGTCGAGCCCCAGGTCGGCCACCTGGTCGCGATCGATCACGACTCGCGCCTCGGGCAGATCGATCTTCAAGTCGGTGTCGACGTACAGGAACTTGCCGCTCTGCCAGCCGGCACCCAGCACGGCGCCCACCGTCTGCAGCATCTGGTCCGGGGGCACGTCGCTGGCCAGAATCAGCTCCACATCGTACTGGCCGGGCGTCGGCAACGGGGGGTCGAGGCGGGGGAACACCTGCAATCCCGGCACCTGCGACACCGCGTAGTACACCTGGCCGTACATCTGCTCCGTGGTCCGCTTCCGTTCCTTCCAGTTTTTCGCGACCATCCCGCCAAACCCGCCCCAGTTGGCCGTCAGCGACCACATGAACTTGGCTTCGGGGAAGGAGGTGACGGCCTTCACCACCTGGAGCGACGCCTTGTTGGTCGCCTCGAGCGACGCGTCGGGCGAAGCCGCCATGAACAGGCTGATGTGGCTCTGGTCCTCGATGGGCGCCAACTCCCGCCGCGAGTTCTGATACAGCGGCACCGCCGCCAACATGACGAGCACGGCGGCCGCGACGATCGCCCAGCGCATCCCCAGCGCGCCGTCGAGCAGCCGCTCGTACCGCCGGCGCACCGATTCGAAGCCACGGTGCACCAGCTTCGAGAGCCGTCCTTCCCGGCCCTTCTCGTTCACGAAGCGCGAGCTCATCACGGGGGACAGTGTGACCGCCACCAGCCCCGAGACGACTACCGCTGCGGCGAGAGTGATCGCGAACTCCAGGAAGAGCGAGCCGGTGAGGCCGCCGTGGAATCCGATGGGCGTGTAGACCGCGGCGAGCGTGATCGTCATCGCGATGATGGGGCCGACCAGCTCGCGGGCGCCGACGAGCGCCGCCTGGATGCGCGTCTTCCCCTCGCGCACGTGTCGCTCGACGTTCTCCACCACGACGATCGCGTCGTCCACCACCAATCCCACCGACAGCACGATCGCGAGGATGGTGAGGAGGTTCAGGCTGAAGCCGAAGGCGTACATGACGATCGCGGCGCCCACCAGCGACACCGGCATTGCCACCAGCGGCACCAATGCGGTCCGGATCGACCCCATGAACAGGAATACCACGAGGCCGACGATCAGGATGGTCTCGACCAGGGTTTTCGAGATCTCCTGCAATGCGTCGGTCATGAACACCGTCGCGTCGTAGGCCATCTGCATATCGATGTCGCTCGGCAGCGTGGGCCGGATCCGGCCCATTTCAGCATGGAGCCGGTTGGCCACTTCGATCTCGTTGCTTCCGGGCAGCGGCCAGACGCCCATGTACACCGCTTCTTTGTCGCTGAACTTGGTGATGAAGTCGGCCTCCTCGGCGCCGAGCTCGACGCGGGCCACGTCGGACAGCCGCACGATCGCCCCGTTGCGCTCGGCCACGACCAGGTTCTTGAACTCGTCCGTCGTGCGGAGGTCGGTGTTGGCCAGGAGGTTGACCTGCACCAGGTCGCCCTTGGTCTGCCCCACCGCGGCGAGGTAGTTGTTGCGCTGCAGCGCCGCGTGCACGTCGCCCGGTGCCAGGTTGAGCGCGGCCAGGCGGTCGGGGTCGATCCAGATCCGCATGGCGATGGGCCGCCCGCCGACGACGTCTACCCGCTGCACCCCTGCCAGCGTCGAAAGCTGGGGCTGCATGTTGCGGGTGAGCCAGTCGGTGAGCGCCGGAATCTCGCGCGCCGAGGACGTGAAGCTCAGATAGAACGACGCATACGGCCGATCGGCGCGCTGTACCTCCACCACCGGTGGCTCGGCCTCGGCGGGCAGCTCGGAGCGCACCTGCTGCAGCCGCGCGGTGACCTCCGCCAGCGCCGCCGTGCTGTTGTGGTTCAGCTTCAGGTGCACCGTGATGGTCGAGACCCCGGCGCGGCTGGTGGATTCGACGTAATCGACGCCCGAGATGGCCGACACGGCACGCTCGATCGGCGTCGTGAGAAAGCCGCGGACGGTTTCCGCGCTGGCGCCGTAGTACACCGTCGTGATCAGCACCGACGAGCTCTGAATGCTCGGATACTGCTGCACCGGCAGCGTCGTGATCGCCCGCCACCCCACGAGCACGATCACCAGGTTGACGACGACCGCGAGGACCGGATGCTTGATGAACGTATCGGTAAAAGAGCGCATGAACGGTTTCCGATTAGCGAGTTGAGTCGGCCGCGACCAGCACAGCCTCGCGCAGCTTGAAGGACCCCGAGGTAGCGACCTGCTGACCCGGGGTGAGACCACTCAAAATCACGACTTCGTCGTCGAGCACCGGCCCGCTCTGCACCGGCTGCACGTGCGCGCGGCTCCGCCCGCTCGAGTCCGGGACCACCAGGAAGACGTGGTCACCGGCCGGCCCCTTGCGGAGGGCGCTCACCGGAATCGCCACGACCGTGGTCGAGGGTCCCGTGGGGACCTCGACGCGCACCGAGGCACCGGGCGCCGGGGCCTGGCTCTGGATCCGGGCCCGCACTAGTGCGTTGCGGGTTGCCGGGTCGATTTTCGCATCGACCGCGACGATTCGGGCCGACAGCGGACGAGCGTCGTTGGCCGCGAACACGGCGACCGGCTCGCCCGGGTGCAGCTCGGCCGCCACCGCCTGTGCCACCGTGAAGTCCACGTTGACCGCGGCGTCGACCCCCTGCAGCGTAGTGAGCTCTGTGCCTTCGTTCAGGTATTGACCGGGATGCACATCGGAGATGCCCACCCGGGCGCGGAACGGAGCGCGAATCGTCTTGCGGGCGATGATCGCGCGGGTGCGCGCGAGCTGTGCCAGCGCGACATCGCGCGCCGCGCGCGCCTGATCCACCTCCTCCTGGGACGTGGCCTTGGCCTCCCGCAGCACTTCGAGGCGCGCGAGCGTGGTGGCCGCCAGGTCCGCCTGGGCTTGCTCGGCCTGGAGCTCCGCCTCCTCCACGGAGACGTCGAGAGAGACCAGCACGGCGCCGGTTTCGACGACCTGCCCGGGGACGAGCGCCACCCGGCGCACGGTGCCCGGCAGCTCGTTGCGCAGGGTGATGGAGTTGAGCGCGAGGATGGTTCCGACCGACGTGGTGGTCGGGCGATACTGGCGCTCTTTGGCCACCGCCAGGGTTATCGATTCGACGGGCTCGGGCTGACGCGCGGCAGCCGCATCGGCTCTCCGGGCGGAGGCGCGTTTCCAGGCTACCAGGCTGCCGGCGGTGAGGGCGAGGGTTGCCAACAGCACGGCAGATCCCGTCAAGCCGCGATTGTTCACGAAGAGACGACTGCTCATGGGCGCTGATCTCCTTCTTCTGTGGAAAAGTGAGGCCTGGTCCCCTGGGTATTAGACGATTGGGGGACGCTCAAACAGACATGCCGCAGGGCTGCGGCCACGTGTCGAGACGGTCACGATCGCGCGACGGTTTCAAGCCCATGGTTCATTAATGAATCAGCTGGCCGAAGGGTTCCCCGCAGCCGCTCGCGCCTCCTGATCGCGAGGCGCATCTTCCCATGCATGACCCAAATCCGACCCACGGTGCTACTCGGCGTGCTGGCCATCGCCCTGCAATCCGCGCTCCCTGTCCGAGCCCAGACGATTCCGCCCGGCGCGTACGGCGCGCTGCGCTGGCGCCTCGTCGGCCCGCACCGCGGCGGCCGCGTGCTCGCGGTCGCCGGTGTCCCCGGCGACCCCACGACGTTCTATTTCGGCGCCGTGGACGGGGGCGTGTGGCGCACCCGGAATGCTGGCGTCACCTGGGAGCCGCTGTTCGACGACCAGCCGATCGCCTCGATCGGCGCCCTCGCCCTCGCGCCCTCGGACCCGAACGTGATCTACGTGGGGACGGGCGAGGCATCGATCCGCTCGGACATCACCTATGGTGCCGGGGTCTACAAGTCCACCGACGGCGGCGCGCACTGGCAATCGCTCGGCCTCGCCGACACGCGCCACATCGGGAAAGTGCTCGTAGACCCCCGGAATCCCGCCGTCGTGCTGGTCGCGGCGCTGGGGCACGCGTACGGCCCCAACAGCGAGCGCGGCGTGTTCCGCTCCACCGACGGTGGCCGTACGTGGACCAAGGTGCTCTTCAAGGATCCTGATACCGGCGCCATCGATCTGGCGGCGGATCCCGCCGATCCCCAGGTGGTGTACGCCGCGCTCTATCAGGCGCGCCGCACGCCGTGGGAGCAGTATCCGCCGGACGAAGGACCCGGGAGCGGCCTGTACAAGTCGACGGACGGCGGGGTCACGTGGACGCCGCTCACCGGACACGGTCTTCCGGCGGGCACGGTCGGCCGCATCGGACTGGCGGTCGGCCGCGGGGGCCGGGTGTATGCGCTGATCGGCGCCAAGACGGACGCAGGGCTGTATCGCTCCGACGACGGCGGCGCGTCCTGGCGGCTCGCGGGGAGCGATCCGCGGCTCACGAACCGCAACTGGTATTTCTGCCGCGTCACGGTCGATCCCCAGAATCCCGACGTCGTGTACGTGCCCAACGTGGCGCTCCTCAAGTCCACCGACGGCGGCAAGACGTTCGGTGTGCTCAAGGGACAGCCCGGTGGAGATGATTACCATGAGCTGTGGATCGATCCCACGAGCCCGACCCGCATGGTCGTGGGCAGCGACCAGGGCACGGTGATCACGCTCGACGGCGGCCGCACCTGGAGCAGCTGGTACAACCAGCCCACGGCGCAGTTCTACCACGTGGTCACGGACGACGCGTTCCCCTACCGTGTGTACGGCGCACAGCAGGACGCGGGCACCGCCGGCGTGGCCAGCCGGAGCGATTTCGGGGAGATCACGTTCCGAGACTGGGCGCCCGTGGGCGCGGGCGAGAGCGGCTACCTCGCCCCCGAACCGCTGGATCCCGACGTCGTCTACGGCGGAGACACCTACGGCGGCGTGCATCGCTTCGACCGGCGCACCGGCCAGTCGCAGGACATCTCACCCTGGCCAGTGTCCACTTTCGGGCAGCCGCTGCCGGGATGGAAATACCGGTTCACGTGGACGTCGCCGCTGGTGTTCGATCGCGTCGACCGGCACGCCCTGTACCTCGGCGCCCAGATGGTGCTGCGCACCAGAGACGGCGGCCTCCACTGGGAGTCGATCAGCCCCGACTTGACCGGTGCCGACGGCCGGCGGGCAGCGACCGACACGGGCCCGACCACCGTCGCGAACGCCGCCGCGCGGGGCTACGGCGTGGTGTACACCATCGCTCCGTCGCCGCGCGCCGCGGGCCTGCTGTGGGTCGGGACGGACGACGGGTTGATTCACCGCACTCGCGACGCGGGTCGGCACTGGCAGAACGTGACGCCCCAGGGCCTCGAGCCCTGGAGCACCATCAGTTTGCTCGAGGCGTCGCCCTTCGACACGGCCGTCGCGTACGCTGCCGTGGACCGTCACCGGGTGGATGACTTCGCGCCCTACATCTATAGGACCCGCGATGGCGGCACGCATTGGACGCGCGCCGACTCAGGGATAGCGCCGCAGGCGTACGTGCAGGCCGTTCGAGCCGATCCCGAGCGCCGGGGGCTGCTGTACGCCGGCACCGAGACGGGCGTGTACGTCTCGTTCGACGACGGCGACCACTGGCAGTCGTTGCAGCTCAACCTGCCGGTGGCATCGGTGCGCGACCTCGCGGTCCACGGCCGCGACCTGATCGCGGCCACGCATGGCCGCTCGTTCTGGGTGCTCGACGACGTCACGCCCCTGCATCAGCTGGACGACTCCGCCCTCCGCGCTCCCGTCTATCTCTTTGCTCCGGCGCCGGCGGTCCGCCTGCGCCGCAGCGTCAGCAACGACACACCGCTGCCCCCCGAAGAGCCGCATGGGACCAACCCGCCGGCCGGCGCGGTGATCGACTATCTGTTGCGAGCGGCAACCCCGGGTCCCGTGACCGTGGAGGTTCGCGACGCGCGTGGCGGCGTGGTGCGCCGCTTCTCGAGCGACGACCGCGCGACGCCGCCCGCGGAGCCGCCGCAAATCGCCGACGAATGGCTGCCGCGCTTCGAGCCGCCGACGCGGAATGTCGGGCTGAACCGCTTCGTGTGGGACCTGCGCTACCCACCGCCGCCCGCCGCGCGCTACGGCTACAGCATTGCCGCCATCGCCGGTCAGGGAACGGTCGCGGAGCCGCAGGGGCCGCTCGTCTTGCCGGGGCTTTACGAAGTCCGGCTCGGCGTCGGGGAGCGAACGTACACGCGGACCATGCGCGTCGAGCTCGATCCGCGGGTCCACATCGCCGACTCCGCGCTGGTCGCCCAGCTGCGGCTCGGCCTCGACATCTGGAACGCGATGGCGGAGCAGCACGCGCTCGCGGGCAGCCTGCGCAGTGCGCGCGGCCAGGTCCGTGTCCTCGCCGGCCGCTCGGTCGATCGCGCGACGCGGGGCTCGCTCACCGCCCTCGAGCGCCTGACCGACAGCCTTTCGCGCGCGGCGGGTGCCGCAGCCGACGAGCTGGCCGGGCTCGAGACCGCCGTGGAGAGCGCCGATCGCGAGCCGAGCCAGCAGGCGCGGGCCGTGTTTACCGCACAGCGCGAGCGCGTGGCGGGTGCCGTGCGCCGCTGGCGGCAGGTGCTCGCCGCCGAGCTGCCGGCGCTCAATCAGCAACTCGGGCGGCAGGGGGCGCCGGCGCTGCAGCTAGAGGAGCAGGCACCGGATCGGAAGACGGGTCCGTGGTAGCTCCCGACCATGCGCGTCTCGCCGCGGCTCTGGCTGGTCGCTACCGCATCGAGCGGGAGCTGGGTCGGGGCGGCATGGCCACGGTCCATCTGGCCCACGATCTGAAGCATGACCGGCCCGTCGCGCTCAAGGTGCTGCGACCCGAGGTCGCGGCCGCGCTCGGTGCCGAGCGGTTTCTCCGGGAGATCGCCATCACCGCCCGGCTCGACCATCCCCACATCCTCACCCTGATCGACTCGGGCGAAGCCGATGGCTTCCTATTCTACGTCGTCCCGTACGTCCGCGGCGAGTCGCTCAGGACGAAGCTCGAGCGGGAGCAACAGCTCCCGCTCGATGCGGCCCTGCGCATCACCGAGCAGGTAGCGAGCGCGCTCGATTACGCGCACCGCCAGGGGGTGATCCACCGCGACGTGAAGCCCGAGAACATCCTGCTACACGAGGGCGAGGCGATGGTGGCGGACTTCGGGATCGCCCTCGCCGTGCTTCAAGAGGCGGGCGAGCGGCTCACCGCAACGGGACTGTCCGTGGGCACGCCGGCGTACATGAGTCCCGAGCAGGCCGCGGGCGACCGCCAGCTGGATGCGCGCAGTGACGTCTATTCGCTCGGGGCGGTGCTGTACGAGATGCTGGCGGGAGAACCGCCGCACACCGGCCCGACCGCACGCGCCGTGATCGCGAAGATCCTCGCCGAGCCGCCGACCCGGCTCACCGTCGTCCGCAGTGACGTCCCTGCGGCGGTTGAGACGGCGCTCGCCAAGGCGCTGGGAAAGGCGCCGGCCGACCGGTTCGCCTCCGCCGCCGCCTTCGCGGAAGCGCTGTCGGCGACGGCCGCGCAGGTCGCCCCACCCTCGGGTCGTGGTCGGTCACGCAGCCGGCGCGCGCTCACGGCGATCGTCGCCGCCGCTCTCGGCTTCGCCGCTCTCTGGGCATGGCACCCGTGGCGCGCCGCCCATCGTCCGCTCGTCATCATGATGGACTCGACGCACCCCGATCGCGTGTACGATGAGGAGACGATCCGGGCGAGCGGCACGAATGCGGACGTGATCAGCGACATCCTGGCCGACTTGCCGATCGTGCGACAGAAGGAATCAGGAGGTCCGGGGTGGCACCGCTACGACGAGGTCGTGAGCTTCCATCCCGACCTGATCATCATGCACTACTCCACCTTCCGTGGCTCGGACGCCGATGATCCGCGACCGCCGCTGAAGGTGTTCCTCCGCTACTTCGCCGATCTGGATACGCGCTTCGTGATCTACACCCGCTCACCGGAAGCGACGGTGCGACACGAGGTGGATTCCATGCTGGCGGACGTCGAAGCGCGGCACCACGGCCTGCTGGCGCGCATCACGGTCTTCGGGACGCCGGACCACGGCGGGGGCCCCCACTGGCGCGACCCCGTGACGGCAGGAGAGCTGAAGCTGGCGGTGAAGCGGATCCTGGGCCTAGACTAAGGCCGCCCTCGGCTACGGATCAGTATGAGCAGTGCTCCAACCAGCCCCACGGCGCTGGGGTCGATGCCGGCCAGGTAATCGGCCAGCCCCCGGGCTATCAGGCGGAAGTGAGCGCCATACGCGGTCATGCTTCATTAATGAACCTTATCCTGGGGAAGTTCCCGCGACAGGTTCATCTTTTTGAGGAGCGCGACGAATCTCGGGTGCGCGCGAAGTGCCGTGAACAGGAACGACCCCTTGATGCTGTAGACAGGCCCTGATCGCCCCTCGTAGGCTCGCTCGAGCCAATCGATCGCCCGTTCCTGCTCGCCGAGACCGGTATAGACGACCGCCATGTGATACGGTGAGACGAATCTCTGGCGGGACAGCTCTTCGAGCTGCCGCAACACCTCGCGGGCTTTCTCGAGGTTACCCGCGATTCCGTACGCCTGGCCGAGCTGTGCCAGCCACAGCGTATCGCCTGGAGAGAGGGACACGGCGGTCTCCAATTCCGCCAGGCCCGGTGCGACGATCCCCTTCTTCAGATACGCCCACCCGAGCGTCGCATGCCCGCGAGCGTAATGGGGATCGAGCGCGAGCGCGCGGGTGGCCGCTTGCAACGCCTCATCGTACCGTCCCGCCCGGAGCAGCGCCCGCGCGACGTCCGCCCGATGGGCCAGCGGGTCCAGTTCCTGGGCGCGTCGCTCCATCGCGAGTGCGTCGTCGTTCCGCTCCACCGCCAAACACATGCGGCCGTAGAGGTCGTACGTGTCGGCACTGTTGGGCGTCAGCTCCAGCGCCCGCTTGAACTCCTGCTCGGCGCCCACCCAGTCGAAGTCGCACACCGCCTTGATGAAGGCGAGCATGCAATGCGCTTCGCCGAGCTCGGGGTCGAGGGCCAGCGCCGTCGCGCTGGCTGCTTTGGCTCGGGCGTACGCCTCGTCCGGCCGCATCGCCCCGGCCTCCCCGAGCTCCGTATAGACCATGGCCAGGGCCGCGTACGCGAGGGCGTAATCGGGGTCTTTGGCGATCGCCTGCTCGAAGTACTCGATCCCCTTGCGACCGCCTTCCTCGGTATACCTGAAGTAACAATGCCGGCCCTGAAGATAGAGCTGATAGGCCAGCAGATCGCCGGTGGGCTCCTTGTGCAGCCGGGACTTCTCATCGGGAGACAGCTCGGCTTCGAGCGCGGCCGCGATGTGCAACGCCACGTCCGTCTGGATGGCGAACACATCCGTGAGCTGACGGTCATACGTCTCCGCCCAGAGGTGTCGGTCGGCTTGCGCGTCGATGAGCTGCGCCACGATCCGCACCCGATCGCCGACCCGCCGCACGCTGCCTTCGAGCAGTGTCGCGGCCTCGAGTCTCGCCCCGATCTCCTTCAAGCTCTGCTCGCGCTGCTTGAACGCCATCACCGACGTGCGTGAGATCACCTTGAGGGCACGGATCTTCGATAGATGGGCGATGACGTCTTCCGTGATCCCGTCGGCGAAGTACTCGTTCTCCGGGTCCGCGCTGAGATTGAGGAACGGCAGGACCGCGACGGACGGCGCCCGGGCGGAGGCCGGTGCGGTGAGCGCCTCGGCGAACGCGTTCGGCGACGCCCATCGGTCGGCCGGGACCTTGGCGAGCGCCTTCGTCAACGCGTGCTCGACGCCCGGCGGCACGGCGGGGCGCAGCCGTCGCACCGCCGGCACGGGATCGACCAAGCACTTGGTGATCACCGCTTGCGCCGTTGGTCCGGTGAACGGGGGCTCGCCGGCGAGCATCTCATACAACACACAGCCAAGACTGTACACGTCGCTGCGACCATCCAAGCCTCGTTCGCTCGTGGCCTGCTCGGGACTCATGTAGGCCGGCGTCCCCACGGTCATCCCCGTCTGCGTCAGACGTTCATGCGCCGCGGCGCTCACTGCGAGTGCGATTCCGAAGTCGGTGACCATCGCCTCGCCTTCGTGCAGCAGGATGTTCTCGGGCTTTATGTCCCGATGGATCACGTTACGGGCGTGCGCGTAGCCGAGCGCGGAAGCGACCTGCCGCGTGATGCCGAGGGCCTCCTCAACCGAGAGCTGCTTCTCGCGCTCGAGCTTGTCGCGCAGCGACTCGCCCTCGACGTGGGGCATAACGTAAAAGAGGAACCCCTCGGCGCCACCGGAGTCGTACAGCGGGAGGATGTGCGGATGATTCAGACTCGCGGCGATCTCGACTTCTCGCAAGAATCGGTCGGGTCCGAGCTGCGACGCCACCTCAGGGAGGAGCACCTTGATCGCGACCGTGCGGTGGTGCCTCACGTCGCTCGCGCGGTAGACGGTGGCCATGCCCCCGCGGCCCAGCTCGCGCTCGATCGTGTAGCGGTCCGCGAGCGCGAGCCTTAGGCGGGCAACCGAATCGGCCAACGGGGGCTCCGAAGGGAGCGGAGCCTCTATAATGGGCGGGCGCCCGGGAAGGAGCCAGCGCCCACATCAGTCCCGGCTGTCAACCCCATCTCGTCGAGGAACCCGCTGCCCCCCGCCTCCATCCCGAACCGCCGCTCGACCCGGGTGAGCACCAGTCGCTCGCGCGCCCGCGTCATCCCCACGTACAGGAGGCGGCGCGCCTCCTCGATCTCCGCCTGCCGATTCTCCTTCGTCTCGCGCAGCCCGGGAATCTGGTAATCCTCCACTCCCACGATGTACACGCGCGAAAACTCCAACCCCTTGGTCGAATGCAGCGTGAGCAGGTTGATGCGATCGGGCGCGACTTCGATGCCCTCCGACGTGGAGAGCGCGACCCGCTCGAGCAGGCGATCGATGCTGTCGGAGAGAGTCGAGGCAGGGTCGCCATCGATCAATGCGCGCAGGCGGGCGACCGCCGCGGGATAGCGCTGAGCGGGGTCGGGCTCGGCCCGCAGGCGCGTCATGAGCGCGCGCCCGCCGAGCCGCCGGATCACCTCGTCGACGGGAGGCGTGGTGGCTGCCCCGGTGCGCCCGCGCTCCATCTCGTAGAACGCCAGCGCGTCGCTGTATCGACCCAGCGTATAGAACTTCGCGAGCTTGAACAACATGTCCTGCTCCCTGCTCCCCGCTCCCTGCTCCAACGCGAAGGCAAGTCCCAGGTAGTCAAGCAGGTTAACTAGCACCGCCTTGCGCGCCCGGATACCCCGCTGGCGCTCGAGCTCGCGATAGACCCGGGCCAGCGTGACCGCATCGTCCAACGCGTGATGCGCCCGGCCGGCGTCGATGCCGAACCGCAGCGCGAGGTCTTCCAGCTTGGCGCTGTCGCGGGAGAGTGAGCGAACGAGCGGTAGCGTGTCGTAGAGCACGAGGCTGTCCACGCCGTCCCGTCCGGCCGCGAGCCGGCGCAGCACGGGAATGTCGAAATGCTGGCCGTTGTGCGCGATGAGGACGTCGTCGCCGATGAAGGCGCGGAACTCGGGCCACACCTCGGCAAACGATCGCGCATCCCGCACATCCGCATCGGTGTAGCCGTGCACCTTGGTGGCGCCGGGCGTGATCGGGCGGTAGGGCTGCACCAGCGTATGAAACCGGTCCACGATGTCGCCGCCCACCACGCGCACCGCCCCAATCTCCACAACCTCGCAAACCTCCACGTCCTTGTCGGTCGTCTCCAGGTCGAACGTGACGTAGCGGGAGAGGGTATCGAGGATGTCGAGGGAGTGGAGGTTTTGGAGGGCCTTGAACAACGTGAGCGCGAGCCCGTGTGGGCCGCCATCCTGTGCCCCGATCACAACCTCCCCAACCTCCCCAACCTCCCGCCGCGCAGCGGCGGCGGACGGCACATGCCGCACCCCTGCGGCGGCGAGCATCCCGCGCAATGCGATCTCCAACCCCCCCTGCGGCTCGATCACGATGTCCCGCTCGCTCGCGATCGCGCCGGCGAGCCGCGCGGCGAGCCGCACCGCCTCGGGGCTATCGGCGGGATCCGTGAGCTCGTCGTGCCGCTCCTCCAACGCGTTCCGGTACGGCCCGACGCTCTGCGAGAGGATCTCATCGACGAGCGGCGCCAGCGTGCGATGCGAGCGGGGCAGGGCGCGGAGGTTCTCCACCTGGAACACGAGCCGCCACAGCTTCTTCGTGTCGGGGTCCTGCGCCGGCCGCCGCCGGGCGAGCGTGCGGATGGCCGCGAGGAAATCGGCCTCCAGGGGGAACGGGGGTGAGGCAAGGACCTCCTGAAGGAAGTGCGCCGAGAGCACGCAGCGCGCGAACGCCTCGAGCGCGACGGGATCGCCGGGATCGCGCACGATCCGCAGCGCGGCCATCACGTACTTGATGACGTCGTCCTCGACCAGCGCGCGGCCGCGCGCCAGCCGGCAGGGAATCCCCGCTCGGACGAGACGTCCCTCGAGGTACTCGCCGAGCTTGTGCCGTCGGTACAGAATCGCGTAGTCGCCCCACTCCAAGCCGGCCGCCGTGCGGTCCGCGAGGATGTCGTCGAGCAGCCACGAGGCCTCTTCCTCCTCGTCGCGGAAGGCGAATGCGCCCACGTCGTACGCCGACTCCTGATCGGCGCTGAGCTGCTTTTCGAAGAGCTGTGGATTGTGCGCCAGGACCCGCCGGGCGGTCTCGAAGATCTGGCGCGAGCAGCGGCAATTCTTGTCGAGCACGATGGGCCGGTCGATCGCATACTCGCGGCTGAACCGCACCAGGACGTAGGGGTCCGCCCCCGTCCAGGTGAAGATCGACTGCTCGTCGTCGCCGACCGCGAAGAAGTTGCCGTGCGGCGCCGCCAGGCGCTTCAGGAGATCGTACTGGACCGCGTTCACGTCCTGGAACTCGTCCACCAGCAGATAGTCCCAGCGTGCGGCGACGGCATCGGCAATGTCGCCGTGGGTGCGCAGGAGCTCCTCGGCCTTGCTGACGAGGTCGTCGAAGTCCAGCATGTTGCGGTGCGCGAGCCAGGCGGCGTACTCGCGATACAGGCGCGCGTCGTCAGCCGTCAGCTCGTAATCCCGCTTCTGGACGCGGTGCCGGCTGAACCGGTTCAAGAGCGAGCCCCGCTGCTCCTGCGGCACGTGCAGCCGGCCAAGGATGGCCTTCTGGTATTGCTCGTCGGCCACCCCGAAGCCCTTCCGCAGGCCCGCGGCCTCGGCGTGCTCGCGCAGCAGCGCCAGGCAGAGCGCGTGGATCGTGCCTCGCGTGATGGGCTCGGCACGCTCCCCCAGCGTGTGCTTCAGCCGGATGGCAATCTCTTCGGCCGCTCGATTCGTGAACGTGACCGCGCAGATGCGCTCGGGCGCCACGTGGAGGGCGTCGATCAGGTAATTGATCCGGGCGATGAGGCAGAACGTCTTCCCCGCGCCGGGTCCCGCGACCACGAGCACCGGGCCGAGCGGCGCTTCAATCGCGAGGCACTGCTGGGGGAGGGGGTCGAAGGCCATGCATGGAATCTAGGCCGTCCCCACCGACGTGGTCCCACGGACCCCGGGCGCGAGCCCGGGGATCACGGAGAGTGAATGGGTGCCAGCCTGACCCCGGGCGCGAGCCCGGGGATCACGGAGACGGGATCAGCGCTGTGCGGTCTGGAACAGCGACAGGTAGCGCTCGTACCCCTCCGCTTGCAGGCGCTCGACCGGAATGAAGCGCAGCGCCGCCGAGTTGATGCAGTAGCGCATCCCCGTCGGTGCCGGGCCGTCGTCGAACACGTGACCCAGGTGCGAATCGGCATGGGCCGACCGCACCTCGGTCCGCGTCATCAAGAGCGACCGGTCGGACTTCTCGCGGACGTTCGCGTCCTCGAGCGGCTTCGTGAAGCTCGGCCACCCGGTGCCCGACTCGAATTTGTCGAGCGAGCTGAACAGCGGCTCCCCGGAGACGACGTCCACGTAGATGCCGGCCCGGTGGTTGTCCCAATAGTCGTTGTGGAACGGTGGCTCGGTCGCCTCGTGCTGGGTGACCTGGTACTGCAACTGGGTCAGCGACCGCCGCAACTCGGCGTCGCTCGGCTTGGTGTCGTGCATGCTCGATTGTACCTCCCTCGACGGGGCTGCGACGCCCCAGATCTCCCGCAAGCGCCGGTCGCGGCCGCACGCCACGCGATACATGCCGTACCTCACCGGATTCTTGCGGTAGTAGTGCTGGTGATACGGCTCCGCCGGGTAGAACGCGGTCGCCGGGACGATCGCGGTGACGATCGGCTTCTCGAAGCGCCGCTCGAGCGCCCGGCGTGAGGCCGCGGCCACGCGGTATTCGGTGGAGTCGCGATAAAAGATCGCCGTGTGGTACTCCGGGCCGTGGTCGCAAAACTGGCCGTCGGCCTGGGTCGGGTCGATGTCGTGCCAGAACGCGTCCACCAGCCGCTCGTACGCGATTCTTCGGGGATCGTACACCACCTGCACCGACTCGAGGTGTCCCGTCTGGCCCGTGGACACCTGCTCGTACGACGGATGCGGCATGGTGCCGCCCGTATAACCCACGGTCACGGCGACGACGCCGGCGACTTGGTCGAAGGCCCGCTCCATGGACCAGAAGCAGCCGCCCGCGAAGGTTGCCGTGTCGAGCGGCGCCGTCGTCACGGCGAGCACGAGAGCGAACAGGAGGTTCATGGTCTGAACCTAGAGGAGAGCCGGGTGCGCGGGAAGCGTCCGCTCTCATTCTTAGAGCTTTCTCACCCGGCCCACATGCGTTCTTGCTCCCCGGTCCCACCTCGGGTAGCATCGAGCCGATGAGCGCCACGCCGGAACCCCCGTTCGGCATCGTCCGCGTAGCTCCCTTCGCGGGGTTCGTGCAGCGCTTTGACGATCTCATAGCGTCTGCGGCCACGATGGCCCTCTACTTCATCCATTCCCGCCGCTGGCGCGAGAATCACGACGCGGCCATCAAGGCATTCCTCGGTCGCGCCGGCACCACGCTCGAGGCGTTTCTCCCCGATCTCGAGAACCACGAGCTCCTCTTCTCCCTGGGCAGGCATTTCGAGGACGGTCCCTTGATCCCGGCGCTGGTGGCGGATGCCTACCGCTATTTCGCGCGGCTGGCGCGCGACTTCGGCAAGCCCGCTCACGTATGGTTGTTCGGTCGCTACCCGACCTACTCCTTCTACAGGTTCGATCAGCGCGCCGTGATTGCCCTGTATTCCAACACCTCCGCCAAGAAGGAGCTGCCGGCGTTCGAGATCACCGCGGACTCCTTTCTGGGAGAGTTCCTCGCGGCGGACATGGACGACTTGAAGAAGGAGTGTCGCAAGCGGGCCCCCCAGGATCTGGAAGCCGTGATCGGGAACGCCACGCCGTGACGCGCCCGCTCTGACACCTCACGTCGTCGTCGTCGACGGTGGAGCTTGGCGGCTGCCCGTCGTAGGTTTGGTTCTCGTGCAGATACTCCTCGTCGAGGACGACCGCGAGCTGCGGCGCTTCCTGAGCAAGGCCTTCCGCGAAGAAGGCTACGGCGTCACCGAAGCCGACACCGGCGACCGCGCCCTCGAGCGCGCCCTGGGCGGGACATACGGCTGCATCGTACTCGACGTGATGCTGCCGGGGCGGGACGGCTTCAGTGTGGTGTCGGAGCTCAGGGCGCGGGGCGTCTTCACGCCGGTCCTCCTGCTCACCGCCCGCGACGAGCTCGAGGCGCGGGTGAAGGGCCTCGAAGGCGGCGCGGACGACTACCTCACCAAGCCGTTCGATCTGGCGGAACTGCTCGCTCGCGTCCACGCGCTGATTCGCCGCGCCGACCTGCGGCACCAGGACGCCACGCTCAAGGTGGGCGATCTGGTGCTCGACCCGCTCACGCGCCGCGTCTCGCAGGGCGAGCGCGTGGTGGACCTGAGCCCGCGCGAGTTCGCCCTGCTCGAGTTTCTGATGCGCAATGCCGGCCGCTCGGTGTCTCGCTCCCGGATCGCCGAAGCGGTGTGGAACTACCAGTTCGATCCCGAGACGAACGTCGTGGACGTGTACGTCAACTACCTCCGCAAGAAGCTGAGCTTCGGAGGCCGAATGGCGCCGATCCGAACGGTCCGCGGCGTCGGGTACCGGCTCGAAACAGACACGGCCACGTGAACGAGCGCCGGCTGGGTGGGGTCCTCACGCGCCGGTTCGCACGGGTGGCCTGGACCGGTCTCGCGGGTTACGCGCTGCTCGTGGTCGCGCTGTTCGCCGCGGCGGCGGAGATGGCGTTGCGGCGCTCGCTCGAGCATTCCGCCGACCTGACCCAGTCGCTGCTGGGCGCCTACCGCGACTCGACAGCCGAGCCCGGGGGCGTCATGCCGTCGGCGCTCGCGGACCGGCTCGTGGCCATGGGGGGCCAGGTGGTGATCACCCGCACCACCACCGGCGCCGGCGGGCAGCAGGAGGTCTACTTCGTGTCGCCCGATATGCCTGCCAGGCGGCTCGAGGGCCTGCCGGCGAGCGCCTCGCCGGACGACGTGCGTCGTGCCGTGCTCGCGGCGATCGCCCAGCGGTCGCGCTGGCGCTTCCGCGTGCTGCATCGTGCGGCCGGCGCGTTCGACATCTACGTCGTGGCGAGCCGGGAATCGTACCTCGTCGCGCTGGGCGCGCTCGCGGCCGCGGCGGCGCTGCTCCTCCCCGCCGCGGGGTTCGCCGTGGCGCGGGGCGCTCGCCAGGCGGTGGCCGGCGCGCTGCGCCCGCTCGAGCGCGTCGCCGCCGAGACCCGCGCCATCGGTCCCGCGGAGCTGGGCACCCGACTCACGAGCCCGACGGGCCAGGCGGAAGTGACGGAGCTCGCGGACTCGGTCAACCGCATGCTCGAGCGCGTCGAGCGCGCGCATCGCGCACTTCAGGCGTTCACGGCCGACGCGAGTCACGAGCTGCGCACGCCGCTCACTCACCTGCGCGCCCAGGTGCAGTGGGCGGCCGCCGAGGGCCGGACCGAGGCGGAGACGCGCGAAGCGCTCGGGGCGATGGAGCGCGTCCTCGACCAGACGGCGAAGCTCGTGGAAGAGCTGCTGCTCATTGCCCGGGGCGAGAACCGGCAGCTGGCCTTCGCGCACGCGCCCTTCGACCTCACGGCGGTGGTGGACGAGGTGCGGGAGATCACGGAAGCGATGGCCGTCGGGAAAGATCTCGTGGTGTCGGCGACGCCGTCCGCGCGGCGGTGGGCCCTGGGCGACGCCGGTCGGACGCGCCACATCCTCTTGAACCTCGCCTCCAACGCCGTCCGCTACACGGCCAGCGGCAGCATTACGTTCGCGCTCGAGACCAACGGGACGAGGGTGGGCGTGAGTGTGCGAGACACGGGGCAGGGCATCGCGCCCGAGCATGTGGAGCGGATCTTCGACCGCTTCTTCCGCGTCGATCAGTCGCGCAGCCGGGACCTGGGGGGGAGCGGGCTCGGCCTCGCGATCGCGCGCCTGCTTGCCGAGCTGCAAGGCGGCCAGATCACGGTCGAGAGTACCCTCGGGTCGGGCAGCACGTTCACGATGTGGCTGCCCGGGGGCGACCCCCCGCTCGCTTCGTAAATCGGGTCGCTATCAGCGCCCGGAAGAACCACCACCGGGCTCCGTTGCACGGTGATTCCCACGCTCAAGCGTGGGCCCGGCTATGATCGATGTAGGGGCGCAGCTTGCTGCGCCCCTACGTTTACAGCGTTGTGTTGTGCCGGGCCCATCCCTTTAGGATGGGAACGTCGAGGCCGAGATGCTGTTCCCCAGGACCCTGTTAAGGACAGGTCATGGAGGGCGGCACGGACTCGCCGACCTGATCGAGCGCACGTGCCGCCACGCGGCGCGGTTCGCGGAGGGGCTGCGTGGCCGCGGCATCATGACGATGACCCCCTCGAACTCCTCGTTCGCCGCGCGGGTCGGGCTCCCTCGACCCCCGCGCTCGCAAGCACCGCCCGGAGCAACCCCGGAAACCGGGCTTCCACGTCGTCCGCCCGGAGCGACAGCATGCGGCACGTGCCCTCGGGACGGATCCGTACGAGTCCCGCGGTCCGCAGGCGCGCCAAGTGATAGCTGAGATTCGTCTTGGACGCGTAGGATAGGAACGCCGAACAGCTGCGTTCGCCGTTGTGCGAGAGCCGCTGCACGATCACCCGCCGGATCGGGTCGCTCAAGGCCTCGAGCACAGCCGACAGGGCAATCTGGCTGCGTTTGGGGTGGTGCAAGGGCTTCGGCACGTGTGAAACCTAGCCACGGCTGCTCCTTGTTCAAGACTCGTTGAACCTTTTGACAGCGTCCGGCGTTCCTCCCTTGTTCAATGATTATTGAACCACAACGGATACCCCGGAGGACCACCATGACCGCTCATGCCACATCGCTGAGATCCCCGTCCACCGCGCCCGCGCCGGTGGCGCGCCGCCTCGCCGGCAAGGTCGCCCTGATCACGGGCGGCAACAGCGGCATCGGCCTCGCCACCGCCGAGGAGTTTCTCAAGGCCGGTGCGAGCGTGGTCATTACCGGGCGCGATCCGAGCACGCTGCGGTCGGCCAGGTCGCAGCTCGGCGAGCTCGCGGCGGCCGATCAGCTCGTCGCCGTTCGAGCGGACGTCACCGTCGCGGGACACCTCGACCATGTCATGGACGAGATACGCGGTCAGTTCGGCCGGCTCGATGTGTTGTTCGTGAATGCCGGCATCGCCGAGTTCGTCCCATTCGCCGAGGCGGCGGAGCAGCACTTCGACCGGATCTTCGACACGAACGTCAAGGGCGCCTACTTTACGATCCAGAAGGCGCTGCCCCTCCTCGCGCGCGGCGCATCCATCATTCTCAACAGCTCGATCGCGGGAATGCTGGGCATGCCCGCCAGCAGCGTCTATGCCGCGAGCAAGGCCGCCGTGCGGTCCCTGGCGCGCACGCTCTCAGCCGACCTCGCGGATCGGGGAATTCGCGTCAACGTGATCAGTCCCGGGCCGATCACCACGCCCATCTTGGACCGGCTCGGTCTCACCCCGGAGGCGCGCCAGGAGTTCGACGCGCGCGTGCGACAAAATGTGCCTCTCAAGCGCTTCGGTGATCCGCGCGAGATCGCGCACGCGGCGGTGTTCCTGGCCTCCGATGAGTCCACGTTCTTTGTCGGCGCCGAGCTCGTGGCAGACGGTGGGCTGAGCCAGCTCTGATGTGGAGCGCAGCCTGGCGGCGCTGAGTCGCCTGGCGGCGCGAGTCCGCGGCTGAAGCCGCGACTCGGCCCTGCCGCTGACAGCGGCGTGGATCCAGCCCGTGTACGGGCAGGGCCGAGCCGCGAGTTCACTCGCGGGGCAAGGACGGCGTGTCTACCGCGCCGCGAGTCCCCGCGTGCCGGCGGGAAGTTCCCCGATCGGCCCCAGCGGGTTGAGGTGCCCGTCCGCCTCGAGGCGAAACGCGTAGATCGCCGGAGTGGCGCCGGTCCCCAGCACGTACAGGTACCGGCTGTTCCCGCTCAGGGCGATATCGTTCACCCCGCCACTCACAACGGCGGTCGCCCCGTCCGCATCGACCAGCCTGATCGCGCCGCTTGGCGCGATGCCGAAGGCCGAAACCGAGCCGCTGCCATTGCCGGTGTAGCCGAAGCGCCCATCGTCGGTCACGACGGCCCAGCAGGGCGCGCCCCGGTGCGTGAGCACCGCGCCGCTCACGAGCGAGAGATTTCCGGCGTCCAGCACATAGGACGAGGCCGAGCCCGTGGCTTCCGACACGAAGACGTCGTTGCGGTGGCCGAAGGCGAACCCGAACGGCGTCCCACCGGCCGACGCCACCGACGCGCGTCCGCTTGCCGCGCCGTTCGCGTCCACGGCGTACACATCGAGCAGATTGGTGTTCTTCTCGGTGACGACGAGGCGGCGGCCGTCGGGGCTGAACGACACCTGCGCCGGTCCCACGTTGGTGCCGGAGAGCGGCTGGGTGGAGCCCGCGATCGGCGTGAGCCCGCCGGTCGCGCCGACGGAGAACCCGCTGATATTGCCGGCGCCGCCGGCGTTCAGCACGTAGAGCAGGCTCCCGTGCGCGGTGAGGCTGATCGGCAGCGTGCCGCCGGACGCCGTCTGGCTCGCGAGCGACAGCCCTGTCGGGCCGACGTCGAACACGGAGACGTCGTTCGAGCCGGCGTTCACCGCGAACAGCCGGCGCCCGTCGTCGCTCAGCGCGACCGCGCCCTGCGAGCCCAGGCTGCCGCCGGTTCCCGTTCCACCCGTCGCGATCGTGCCGGCCGCGCTCAGAGTGCCGTCGGCGGCCCGATTGAAGACGGCGACCGCGTTGCCCGCGACCTGGTTGGTGAGTGTGTAGACGGCGCGCCATCCCTCCACGGCGCCGAGGACGTGCTGCGCCTCGAGCATCTAGCGCGCGCGCCTTATGAGAGGGTTCTCATACTCCTCTCAGGGCATCACGGAGTCGTCAATTCCGAGACCGACCCTTCGTCCGGTCCGGCGCGCTCTCGTCGTGCTGCGGCTGCTGCGTGGCGATGTAGGTGACGGCATCCCAGGCGTTGTGAATGCCGATGAACAGCAGGAACAACGCCGTCGCGCCAATGACCAAGAGCGAGCGGGGGGGATCGCGCCACAGCACGAGCGCCGCCACCAGCAGCGTCACATAGGCGACGAGCGGAAAGGCGCAGTGCCACAGCCAGTCTTCCAGCACCGGCACGTACTTCATCTGCCTCCGCGCCCGCCGGATGACGACCGCCATGTACACGATGCCCGCCACACCCACGGCGCCCAGCGCGAGCCCGGCGTTCGAGACCGCGCGCCACGGCACGCTCAGGATCGCCGACACGAGCAGCGCGGCGCAGAAGTGGATGACCGTGGGCGTGCCGAAGGCGCCCACCTCCGGGCCGATCGAGCGCGCCTCGGCGCCGAGGACGACCACCACGAATTGCAGACCCGTCAGCGCCGCGGCGGAGGAGCCGATGATCACGTAGAAGTTTTCCCAGGCGCTGAACGGCGACACGGAGGTTGGCTCCACGACGACCAATGTACCTGCGCCCGGCGCACCGTTCCATAGCGGGCGCAGCGCATTAGGTTTCGGCATGCACCGATTCCGCAGGCTTATCGGCCACCTTGTTCTCGTCTGGACAGCCGGCCTCCTGGCAGGGAACGGAGCGCAGGCACAAATCCCGGCGACCAAGGGGGATCAGATCGCCGTCTTCGCGGGCGGATGCTTCTGGGGTGTGGACGCGGTGTTCAAGCACGTCCGGGGCGTCAAGACAGTGGTCTCGGGCTACTCAGGAGGAGGCGCGACCACTGCGGCGTACGAGGTCGTGAGCACCGGCACGACCGGACATGCCGAGTCGGTGCAGATCACTTACGATCCGTCGCAGCTTACGTACGCCGACCTGTTGCGGGTCTTCTTTTCCGTGGCGCACGATCCGACCCAATTGAACCGCCAGGGCCCGGACGTGGGGAGCCAGTACCGGTCGGCGATCTTCTACACGAACGTAGTCCAGAAGGAGGCCGCGCAGGCGTACATCGATCAGCTGACCAAGGCCCGGGTCTTCTCCGGTCCGATCGTCACCCAGGTGGCGCCGTTCGAGCACTTCTATACCGCCGAGGCGTATCACCAGAACTATCTCGCGCGCCACCCCGACCAGCCGTATATCGTCTTCAACGACCTGCCGAAGCTAAAACGGTTGCAGGAGCAATTCCCCGCGCTCTACAAGCAATAGTCGTTCACGGGTCTCTGCCCCGGCGCCAGTGCTCGATGCGGTCGAGCGCAACGATCGTCAGACAATACACCAGGCCCATGATCGGAAACGTCAGGGTACTCGCCCACAGGACGCTGACGGCGAGTGCGGCCGTCCACGCTTGCCGCATCTTCTCGACCACGAGCACGCCCTCCCCCGCGCCAGTTCCGAAGTGAATCCTCGGCCACTTCCTGGTCGCTGACCGGGACATGCGAGCGTCACTCCGCCGCCGCTGACTGCGGCCCGTCGGTCAACCTCCGCCCAGTCCCGTTCGTATATCGCTCATGACCGGACCGGCCGCCGAGGGCATGATCCCCGGTTGTGAAGACGACGTCGCCCTGGTGGTACGCACGCTTGCGGGCGATCGAGCCGCCTTCGGGACGCTGGTCGACCGGTACGAGGAGCCGGTGCGTCGCGTGGCCCGGGCGGTGCTCCACGACGTTCACGACGCCGACGGGCCGAATGACCCGCCGGCTGAAACCCAACAACAGATCCTTCGCTTCGCGCGCGTCCCGCGCGCTCGTTCAGGATGACAAGCCGCGGGGGCGCCTTGAGAAAAAAGAGAGAGGTCATCGCGTGGTTTCTCTTTTTTGTTTCGCGGAGTGAGCGAGGCTGTCAAGGATCTGCTTCTTAAACCCGGAGGACCCGCACTATGAGACTGACGACTGCCGTCTTGCTGATCGCCGCCGCGACCCCGTTGCAGGCCCAGCACCCGGATCTCTCCGGCCGGTGGACATTCAACGCCGCAGAGAGCGACAACCCTCGGAACATGCTCCAGGGCCGCGACTCGACCGGGGACGAGTCGCGTGGGGGCCGCTCCGGCGGCGGGTACCCTGGAATGGGTGGGGGTGGGGGGCGTGGCGGTTTGGGGGGGCGCGGGGGCTTCGGCCGCGGGCGGGGAGGGGGAGGCGGGGGCGGGGGCGGCACGCGGGGAGGGATGAGCGAGGAGCAGCGTCAGCGGATGCACCAGACGATGCAGCTCGTGTTCGAGGCGCCCCCCGCAGTCACCATCGCCGAAACGGACTCGAGCGTCGCGGTCCGGTCGGATACCGGCGCGGCGTTGGTCCTCTACAACGACGGCCGGAAGGTCACCCAGAAGGTAGAGGGAGGCGGGGACATCGAGATCAAGGGCCGCTGGCAGGGAAACGATTTCGTCGTCGAGCGCAAGGTGTCGGGAGGCGGGAAGGTCACCGAGGACTATCTCCGCTCCCAGGACGGGAAGCAGCTGTACGTGATCGTCAAGTTCGAGGGCGGACGAGGCCGCTCGATCGAGTTCCGGCGTGTGTACGACGGCGCCGCAGCGATGTAGCGGCATCCCCGCAAACAGAGCGCGCCGGACCTGTTGGAATCCGGCGCGCACCACGTCTCTCTGCGAACAGCCCCGGCCGTTAGTGCACCGTGATTCCCAGGCCGATCTGGCCGACGTTGGCGTCGCCGCCCGAGTAGCTGAGCGCGAACCCGTTCCAGTAAGGGCTGAGACTGACGCTGTTGCTGACTCGGATGTCGTACCCCAAGCCGAGCAGTGCCGCCACGCCCGTTTCACTGGCGCTGCCGAAACCCGCGACGCCGGCGCTCACCGTCCCCAGACCGAGACCACCGGTCAGGAAGAAGCCGCCCGTCGGCGACGGGTAGAAGCGAATCGCCGCGGTCAGCGAGCCGACCGTGAGCGTCGAGCCGTTTTCCGACTTGGTCCATCCGTTGGTCGAAACGCCGAGCAGGACTTTCTGACTCAGGGTCCCGCCGAGCGAGATGTTGCCGCTCAGTGCGCCCTCACGGCTGCCACAGTCCTTGCACCCGAGTGAGCCGTACCCAAGACCGCCACTGAACCAGAACCCATGGCGGAGCTGCGGCTGCTGCGGGTGCTGAGCGAACGCACCGCCCGCGAGGCAGGCTGTGATCACTGCCAGCGCGAGGGCGGTGCGGGGGGGCATGCCCTTCATGTGACCTCCAGGGAATTGTGGGTCTGGCGGGCGCAGTGTCCGTCCCCTTGCCCGTTCAACGACTCTTCCGGCAAGGGGCGGTGAGGATACCGTGCGCGCGGTCACACTGATGTGACCTGCATCACCAGTCGCGGTTGCAGCGTGCCAGCCGGGCGTGCAGGTTGGTGTGGGCGTGAGCGTTATCCCCCCTTCCCGGACCGAGGTCATCATGCGCCACACCGTTGTCTCGCTCTCTGCCGGACCCCTGCTCGCCTCGATCATGCTCGTTGCACCACCCCTCACGGCGCAGGCCGTCCACCAGCGAACCAGGCAGGAGTTGAAGGCGTCCTACGATGCCCATCGGGGTGACTTTCGATTACCTGCTCGGGGATTGGGAGTTCACTTCGGCGAGTCGCGAGTTCGGGACGGGTCGCGGTTACTGGAGCGCGGTGCGCCTCGCCGAGGGCGCACAAATCCTCGATGAGTATCGCGTCGTGGGTGACAGCGGCCAAACGTGGTACGTGACGAACACCCTGCGCGCGTACAACGCCAACCTCGATCAATGGGAGCTCGTCTCGACCGAGCCCGGCAACGGGCTGCAGAATCTGGGCACCGGGCGCCGAGATGCACATCGACCAGCGGTTCGGCGTGGGAACAGCAAACCCGTCGCTGTGGCGCACCCGGTATTACGACATCCTCCCGGATCGTTTCTCCTGGTCGGGAGACCGCTCGACGGACGGCGGCAAGACGTGGACAGCGAACTGGCTGCACATCGAGGCGCGACGCATCGGGCCATCGCGGTCCATGGGTCCGCTCGCACCCGCCAAGAAATGAGTTACTATTCAAGTGGCGCATCGACATCTGCGCCCCGCACTGGGAGCGGTCCATCACCTTCGGTGGACCGAGGCGTTGCCCAAACGGCCCCCCAGCGGCGGTTCTCTCTACCAATGGGAGCGTGGCATGTCCTGCAATAGCATTCGGGGCTCCTCGACGACCTTGTGAGCGTGGCGGGCACTGCTCGCCCTGTAATCGTCGGCTCCGGCCTGGCCGGTCTGTGGACCGCCTGGCGCCTGGCCGCGGAAGGGTGCGCCAGTTTGCTGGTCACGAAGCGCAGCCTCGCGGACAGTGCGAGCGCGTGGGCGCAAGGCGGGATCGCGGCGGCCCTCGGCCCGGGCGACAGCCCGGCGCTGCATGCCGCGGACACGCAGGCGGCGGGCGACGGACTCGCCGCTCCGGAAGCGGTCCGCATCCTCACCACCGAGGGGCCCGAGCGCATCCGCCAGCTCGTGGCGCTCGGTGCGAGGTTCGACCGCGCCCCCGACGGGCGACTGTCCTTTGGGCTCGAGGCCGCACACAGCCGGCCTCGCATTCTGCACGCCGGCGGCGACCGCACCGGCGCGATGCTCGTGCGGTGCCTGGCGCGGATCGTCTCGAACCACCCGCTCATCGAGATCCGCGAGCAGACCGAGGTCGCCGACCTGGTGCTCGCCGGTGATCGGGTCGCAGGCGTGGTTGCCGTGCAACGAGACGGCTCGGTCGTCACGCTGTCGGCGCCGGCGGTCGTGCTCGCGACGGGGGGCGTGGGGCAGCTGTACGCCGTTACCACCAACCCGCTCGTCGCCACGGGTGACGGCTGGGCGCTGGCACACCGCGGCGGGGCCGCGTTGCGCGACCTCGAGTTCCTGCAGTTCCATCCCACCGCCCTGAAGCTCTCGGGCGTAAACCCCGCCCCGCTCGTTTCGGAAGCCGTGCGCGGCGCGGGCGCGGTCCTGGTGGATCGCCGCGGAGAGCGGTTCCTGCGCGACCTGGACCCGCGCGCGGAGCTCGCACCGCGACACGTTGTGGCGCGCGCGGTCGCCGTGGCGGACCAGTCGGGAGGGGCCTGGCTCGACGCGCGGCGCGTGCGCGCCTTCGCCGAGCGCTTCCCCGCGGTCGCGGCGGTGCTCGAGCGCCATGGTCTCGACCCCACCCGCGACGTGCTCCCCGTGGCGCCGGCGATGCATTACGCCATGGGTGGGGTCGCGACAGATCTCGCGGGACGCTCGACCCGTCAGGGGCTCTGGGCCGTGGGGGAGGTGGCCTGTACCGGCGTGCACGGCGCCAACCGTCTCGCTTCGAACTCGCTGCTCGAGGGATTGGTGTTCGCCGATCGCGCGGCGCGTGCGCTCGCGGGCGGGAGCCGCTGGCAGGGGGTGCCGATCAGCGGGGCGGCCTGGACGCGGCTCGCCGGGAGCGTGGACGAAGCGCACGGGGACCTGCGCCGGGAGCTGCGGCGGGTGATGACCGCCGACGTGGGCGTCGAGCGCAGCGAGGCGTCGCTCGTGCGGGCCGGCCGTGTGCTCGATGAGCTCGCCGCCGCGGCGCCGCGCGAAGCGTGGCGCACGCGGAACCAGATCCTTGTGGCGCAGCTCATCGTCGCAGCGGCCCGTCGCCGGCGCGAGACGCGCGGCGGCCACGTGCGGTTGGACTATCCGCGGCGGAGGAGGGTGACGGCGTGAGCGACCGTGTCATGACCGAGCTCGCGGCGGAGATCCGCTCGCTCAAGGCCGAGCGTGGGGCGGCCATCCTGGCGCACAACTATCAGCGGCCTGAGGTGCAGGACGTGGCGGACGTGGTCGCCGACTCGCTCAAGATGGCACGACGCGCGACCGAGCTCGACGCCCCGGTGCTCGTCATCTGCGGCGTACACTTCATGGCCGAGACGGCGGCCATCGCGAACCCGGAGAAGCGGGTGCTGATCCCCGACCTGAACGCGGGGTGCTCGCTCGCCGACACGATCCGGCCCGAGGACGTGCGGGCCTGGCGCGCCACCCATCCCGATGGGCTGGTGGTCGCATACGTGAACTGCAGCGCGGCGGTGAAGGCCGAGGCGGACTACTGCTGTACGTCGGGGAACGCCGTTGCGGTCGTCCAGGCACTGCCCCCCGATCTCCCCGTCCTGTTCGTGCCGGATTTCTTCCTCGGGGCTCACGTCCGGCGCCTCACGGGGCGCCCGCTCGACGTCTGGATGGGGGAGTGTCACGTGCACGCGGCGCTCGGGCCCGGGGACATCGAGGTCAAGCGCCGCGAGCATCCGGATGCGGAGCTCCTGGTGCATCCCGAGTGCGGCTGTGTCACGAGCGCGATGTACTATGCCGCGGCGGACGGTGACGTGGCCGCCGGCCGCACCCACATCGTTTCGACCGAGCAGATGATGCAACGGGCGCGCAGCTCGCCGGCGCGACGCTTCGTGGTGGCGACCGAGACCGGGGTGCTGCACCGGCTGCGCCGCGAGAATCCCGCCAAGGAGTTTCATGCGCTGGCGGAGACGGCGGAGTGCCGCTTCATGAAGCTGATCACGCTCGAGAAGCTCCGCGATTCGCTCCGCGACCTGAAGCACGAGGTCACCGTTCCCTCGGGAGTCGCCGGGCGCGCCCGCCGCGCAATCGACCGGATGCTGGCGATTGGCTGAGCCGCTCGGCCTCGCGGAGGTGCGGCTGGCCCTGGAAGAAGACCGGCCCACCGAGGACGTGACGACCCGGCTCCTGGGCCTGGCTGGGGAGCGGCCCGCATGCGCGGCGTTCGTCGCCGAAGGACGCTTCGTCGTGGCCGGGTTACCGCTCGTCGGGCACGTGTACGCGGTGCTCGACCCCGGCGCGCGGGTCGCCGTGGTGTGCGCCGAGGGGGGGTGGGCAGGACCCGACGCAATCCTCGCACGGGTGCAGGCGACTGCTGCGACGCTGCTCGCCGGCGAGCGGGTCGCCCTCAATTTCCTGCAGCGCCTCTCGGGCGTCGCGACGCTGACGCGTCGGGCGGTCGAGGCGGTGGCCGGGACCGGCGCCCGCATCACCCACACGCGCAAGACCACTCCCGGGCTGCGCGCGCTCGAGAGCTACGCGGTGACGGTGGGGGGCGGAGTCGCCAACCGTCGCTCGCTGGCCGAAGCCGTCCTCTGGAAGGACAATCACTGGACGCTCGGTGGGCCGGGCGGCCTCGCCGCGGCGCTCGCGGGGGCGCCGCCCGACGCGCCCGTCGTCGTCGAGGTGGAGAGCGACGCGCAGCTCGAGGAGGCGCTCGCCGCCGGCGTGCGCCATATCCTCGCCGACAACCAGACACCGGAGCGCGTCGCCCGGTGGGTGCGGCGCGCGGGCCCGGGCGTCACGATTCAGGCGTCGGGGGGGATCACGCCCGAGGGGGCGCGCGCCTACGCGGAAGCTGGTGCCCGGCTGATCTCCATCGGCGCGCTCACCCACTCGGCGCCAGCCGCTCCGATCCGGTGCGACATCCTCGCGGGCTCTTCGGCGGGGAGCTGACTTCGGATCGGCCCTACTCCCGCACCCGCACCGCGTCCGCCACGACCACCGCGCCGCTCGCGTCGCGGCGCAGGAGCGCGACCCGATTCCACCCGGCTGGGAGCGTCCAGGTCCCGAGCGCGTGCCAGCTCCCTCCGCCGATCCGCTGATCCACGGCCACGGTCGCGAGCGTCACCCCTGCGGACGTGATCACTGCGTACTTCGCCTGCGGTGAGCGGTTCGTGCCGCTGGTCCAGCGCGCGTCGAGCGTCCGGGAGCCCGCCGCCGTCACCAGGAACGAGAACACCGCCGCGTCCGTCGCTGCTGGCTGCGTGGGCGCCCAGCGGTAGCCGCCGCCATAGTAATCCGGCGTCGTGTCGGTGGCGGTCCAGGTGGCCGGGACGGATACCGTGGCGACGGCCGCGTCGTTGAACTGCGCCGAGTCGTCCACGATGACCTCACCGCACCAGGCCTGCACCCGGTGCAGGTACGCGATCCACGGCCAGTTGGGTCCCGGGTCGGTGCGGTTCGCGGGTTGCAGCTGCCCGTGGCCGACAATGTGCTGCCAGTCGCGCGGGATCCCGCGGTCCCGCGTCACGTCGCATACGAGCGCCGCCGACCGGTCGAGCTGGGCTGCGGGGAAGGAGGCCTGCGAGGCGAAGCCCGCATGCTCGATCCCCACCGTGAAATCGTTGCTCTGCACGTCGTTCCGCCAGCAGTCGTGGCGCCGGTTCAGCGTGCAGTCGTACAGCGCCGCGATGTGCCACGCCCGGTCGCGCTCGCGCACGAGCTGGGAGACCTCGGCGCCGTCCTCGTCCACGACGTAATGCGCGCTCGCCTGCGAGACGGAATTCACGAGCCAGCTCCAGCAGCCCGCGTAGTTGCTCTCGCAGGTATGGATGATCACCATGTGGAGCGCTCCTGTCGCGTCGGTCGGCCGTTGGTCGAAATTGGGAGACGGACGCCATATCGCCTGCGGGTAGTCCAGGGCGGCGGTATCGGGGGACGGGCAGGCGGCCTGCGCCGCGGAGCCGACCGCCAGACCGGGCCGCCCGCCGGCGAGTGCTACCCCGCGATCCACCTGGCCTAGGTAGGCGGCCTGGGCCGCGGGGATGCCGATCTCGCCATAGCGGGCGATCACTGCGGACCATTGCTCGATGCGCTCGCGCGCTGCTCCAGCCTCGCTCGCGTACGCGTCGAGCACCGCTGCGGCGGCCCGGATGTTCGCCACGGCGTCGCGCCGCGCTTCCTCGGGCGTCACGCCCGCGAGCGACGCGCCCCGCTCCAATGCGGCTCCTCGCAACGCCATCACGCCGAACGCCGCGGGCCGACCCGGGAACTCCTCCGCGCCTTGGACCATCTGCCAGCGCGTCTCCGCCCAGCCGACGCCAGCGAGCAGCGCGGGCGGCACGTGGAACTCGGCGCCGGCGGCGGCGAACACGGAGTCGAACGGCGAGGGGCGCGCGACCGGCGCCGCCTGCTGCGCCGCGATCCCCGCCGCGCGCGGCGAGGGGCAAGGCTCGACGGGCGCTCCGTGGCAGGCGGCGACGAGAACGACGAGGGCTGGCTTGGGCCACGCCGTCACGGGCGGCGCCGTATGTCCACCACCAACCGCGCCGGCGCCGTGGTCTCAGACACCCGGTAGGGCGCGGCGGCCGCGACTCCCAATGCCCACTCCACCTGTCCCTCGAAGTCGCACACGAGCTTTATGTCCTTGAGTGCGGGAAGCCCTGTCGCGCGCTCCCGCTCCGCGGGGCTCGGATTGCCCCGCTCATCGTGCGCCCGGGCGGGCTCGAAGCGCACCACGAGCCGGCCGGCACCCGCGAGCGCCACCGGATTTCCCGAGCCGCAGCGGCGGACCGGCGCGGTCATGTATGCCACGTGGTAGCCCGGCACGCTGTCGCTCGCAAATTCGAACACGACCCGATCGTAGCCGGGGCCCGAGCTGGTCTCGACCGCGCGGAGCAGCGCCGGCGGGACGCCCGGCCGGATCGGTCGTGCTCGGTGAATCGGCGCGGTCGTGCCGGGGAACGCGGTGTCCTGCGGTGCGGCGGCAAGCGAAAGGGCAGCGCCGCTCGGGTCAGCTTGCCGCGGCTGGTCGCGGTGACAGGCGATGAGGGTGCTCACCACCAGGATCCCGGGTCGCACGACGCGCGGTGTCATGACGGCGTATTACACCGCCACGGGAGGTCGCGGTCGGCGGATCCCGGAACACCGGGCGACGGCCATGGGGGTATATACCAATGCGCCCGGACTACCAATGAGGAGGCCGAATGAGCCGCCGAATCAGAGTGGTCTGGCCGAAGGCCCAGGCTGCCGCGGGCGTCCCGCCGCCCCCCATCCCCCCGGGGGAGATCGACACCTATTTCGACAAGGTGGTCAAGTACATCCCTGCGGACATCGTGAGCGCCTGGGTCGCCGTCACGGGCCTCGTCTCGAGCGCGCGCGACCTCCCCCGGCAACCGATACTCTGGGTCGCGTTTGCCATCGGTCTCATCCTCACGGCCTGGTGGACGTGGAAGCAAGCCGCGTCGCCCGGGCGACGGCCGCCCGCAACGCAGGCGATCATCTCGACCGGTGCGTTCGCCGTGTGGGTGTTCGCCCTGGGTGGGCCGTTCCAGCACGTTCCCGGTCAGCAGCTGTACGGGTCGCTCCTCCTCATCCTGTACACGCTCGTCGTAGCCCTGATCAATCCAAAAGAAGGATGAGAGGCGCCTATGTCGCGTTGCATCGTCTTGATCCGCAGCCACGAACCGCTCGAAGAGGGATGGCGTAAGCGCTCGTTTGGGCCGGCCGGGCCACTGCTCGAGGGCAGGGTCAAGGTCTTGGGCGTGCGGTTCGACGAGGCCTACCACCCGGTCCAGGTGCGGCGCCGCATCGGTGGTGGGGACGATCCCCCCGCCGCGAGCGGCTTCAACTATCGTGGCGTCGGACCGGCGGCCACGTATGCCCTGCGGGTCGAAGTGGACGACCAGGACGCGATCGAGCGGCTGCGGCGCGACCGCCAGCCCGACATCGTGGGTGTGTTCGCCGACCCTGTCGTGACTACGTTCCCCTCCGCCTATTGCGGTGATGCCGCGATCGGCGCCAGCGCCGACGTGGCCCGCGGGCTCGGCGTCCCAGCGCTTCGCCGGGCGGGGCTGAGGGGCGACGGCGTCCACGTCGCCGTCGTCGACACGGGGATCGACGGCTCGCGCATTCCCGTGGCCGGTGGCTGGGCGCCGACGCCCGGCTACGTGCCGGGCTCGAGCGCGCCGGGCCACGGCACCATGGTGGCGTACGACGTTCGGATCGCGGCTCCGGACGCGCAGATCCTCGACTACGCGCTGCTCACGTCACAGGCGGGGACGTGGGCCGCGTTTCTCTCGGACGCCATCGCCGCGTTCGCGGGCCTCGTGGAACGGGTGAACGCCGCGCCGGGGAAATGGGTCGTCAACAACAGCTGGGGGTTGTTCGACCGCGCGAGCGACGCCCCGATCGGCTCACCGGAGAACTACAGCGCCAATCCCGACCATCCGTTCAACCAGATCACGGGGGCACTCGTCGCGGCGGGTGCGGACGTCTTCTTCGCGGCGGGGAACTGTGGCGCAGACTGCCCCGATGGGAGGTGCGGCACCGGCGATACCGGACCCGGCGCCTCGATCCACGGCGCGAACTCTCATCCCGACGTGTTCACCGTGGCCGCCGTCACCGTCACCGACCGGCGCTTGGGCTACTCGTCGCAGGGGCCCGGCGCGCTCTACTCCCGGAAGCCTGACCTCGCCGCCTTCAGTCACTTCAAGGGATCGGGCATCTACCCCGCCGACGGCGGCACCTCTGCCGCCAGTCCGGTCGCCGCGGGGGTGGCAGCCGCGCTCCGCCAGCGCTTAGCCACCGATCGACTGGCGCCGGCGCAGCTCAAGGGCCTCTTGCAGCGAACCGCCCGGGACCTCGGGGGCAAGGGCTGGGACTACGACTTGGGCTACGGGGTGATCGATGCGGCGGCGGCGGTCAAAGCGTTGGGGTTGAAGCCGCAGGCGAGGAGGCGACGCCCGCGTGTCAGGACGCGGGCTCCTGCATAGCGTCCGCGAAGAAGCGGACGCCGGGAATCTGCTCGGCCCGCTCGCGCGCGTCGGGCGAGGCGACGCCGCGGACCACGTAGCGACCGAGCTTGGGATTGATCGCGACCGGGCCGTAGTCCGGGTCCACCGCGACGCCAACCCCGTCGAGCAGGGCGCGGATCGTCGCCATGTCGACCCGCTCGCCGGGCCGGTCCACCTGAATGATGTAGCGCGTTGAGGGGGACATCTCGCCGGGGAGACAGTAACCGCTTCAACAAAAAACGGCTAGTGCCGTTCCAACGATTCGCGCCAAGTCGGTGCATGCCCGGAGCGGTCGTCGGTCGGCACACCTGCTCTCGGCACGTTTGGAGAATCGAGTTGGAACGGCACTAGCCCGGCGGCGTGACGCTGTAGACCGGATGCAGCTCCCACAGAGCGCGCAACGACGAGTTGCAGCGTCCGTGCTGGACGACGCGAGCAGTACCATCGGCCGCCGGTTGCTGATGGAAACCGTCGAAGAAGGCGGCACCGGCGAACCGTACCCGCACCGGCGGATCGAGATCGCCGCGGGGACCGAGTCGCGTGGTGTCCACGAGGGCCGCGAGCGCCGCGCGAGCCTGGCCGTACACCACGCCGTAGCGCTCCGCGGGAATCTCGACGATGAGGCAGGAAGTGACGGGCGTGGCAGGGGCTTGGGTGAGCTCGATGTGCCAGTCGCCGTCGGCCTCGTGCAGCTTCAGGCGTCGGACCCAGCCGACCACGGTGAACACGCTGTCCTCGCGGCCGGCGCGCGGGGCGCACCAGTCCTTGCTCGTGAGGCCCAGGGGCGCCCACGCCGCCAGGATCCGCGCGATGTCCACCGGCGTGACCGGGCGCGTCTCGAGCGTGGTGTCGACCTTCTCGCTCCAGCGATAGTGGGGATCGGCGCACGCCTGCCCCCTCCCCACGGCCGGCACGAGGAGCAGCCAACTCACCCCGACCACCACCAGGCGCGCGATCAGATTTCGTTTCCTTGCCGACAGGGGAGTCACCTCGCTACGTACCCCGGGCGCAAGCCCGGGGATCACCCTGGGGGGAGGCATCCGGCGCCCCTGATTCCCTATATTGGGTCCCCCGACTCTCGAGCTACGGCGTGACACTACCCAATCCTCTGCCTTCGCCCGACGACTCCTGGGCGGTCGACGAACGCTCCCTGAAGCTGTTCGTCGACGCGCTCAAAGAGCCGCCGGCCGAGCGCGCCTGGTACGAGCTGCGGCGCGAGGCGGAGCGGATCGCCCTGGTTCCCGGCTTCGACCGGCTGATCACCCTCGACGCCAACGCGATCAAGGAGCTGCCCCACCAGATCGACGTGGCCCAGCGCGTGCTGCGCGACATGGGCGGCCGCGCCATCCTCGCCGACGAGGTGGGCCTGGGCAAGACGATCGAGGCGAGCCTCATCTACAAGGAGCTCGCGATCCGCGGGCTCGCCCGCCGCGCCTTGATCCTCACCCCCGCCTCGCTCGTGGGCCAGTGGCAGGGGGAGCTCGAGGAGAAGTTCTTCGAGCGCTTCGACACGCCGACCGATCCCGACGACTGGCAGCGGATCACGAAGGCGATCATCTCGCACGACCGCGCGCGCTCACGCCGCCACGCCGAGGAGATCCTGCGGCACCGCTGGGACCTGGTGATCGTGGACGAGGCGCACAAGGTAAAGAGTCACCGCGGCGCGACCTACCAGTTCATTGAGAAAATCGAGCGGGACTTCATCCTCCTGCTCACCGCTACGCCGCTCCAGAACGACCTGCGCGAGCTGTACAATCTCATCACGCTGCTCCGGCCGGGCCAGCTCGGCACGTGGCAGGAGTTCAAGAGCGAGCACCTCGTCTCGGGCGACCACCGCCAGCCACGTGATCCCGAGGCCCTGCGCGCGCTCACGCACGAGGTGATGATCCGCACTCGGCGCTCGAGCGTCGTGGACGACCTGGACCTGCCGCCGCGCCGGCCGCGGCACCCGGAAGTCAAGCTGACGCGCGCCGAATCGGACCTGTACGCGCGCACCACGGAGTTCCTCCGCCGGCTCTATCGGGAAGGCTTCATCCGGCCGGCCGCAGAGGAAGAGGGGAAGCCGACGCGGAAGGGGACCCTGCAGCTCGCGGTGATACATCTGCGCCAGCGGCTCTGCTCGTCCGCTCGGGCGCTCGCCGAATCGCTCGCGCACTTGGCCGAGAGCGAGCGTATCAGCCCCGAGTACCGCGGGATCGCGAAGCAGCTCGCCAAACGGGCCGGGGGGATCAAGACGCACGCCAAGCTGGACGTGTTGACCAAGCTGTTGAAAGAGACGCCCGACCGCCTCGTGGTCTTCAGCGACCACCGCCCGACGATTCAGCTGATCGAGGAGCGCGTGAAGAAGCTCGGCCGCCAGCCCATTGTCTATTGGGGCGCGCACTCGACCGCCGATCGGGACAAGCGCATCCGCGCCTTTCACGAGGACGAGCGCAGCGTGCTGATCGCCACCCGCGCCGGCAGCGAAGGACGTAACCTCCAGTTCTGCAACGTGCTCGTGAACTACGACCTGCCCTGGAACCCGATGGTGGTGGAGCAGCGCATCGGACGGCTGCACCGCATCGGGCAGAAGCGCGAAGTCCACATCGTGAATCTCGCCGCGGCGGGCACTATCGAGTCGTACATCCTCCAGCTGCTCGACCGGAAGATCAAGCTGTTCGAGCTGGTCGTGGGCGAGCTCGACCTGATCCTGGGCGAGTTCGGCGGCGCGCAGGAGTTCGAAGGTCGGCTGGCCAAGGAATGGCTCGCCGCCGAGAGCGAGGAGGATTTCGCACGCCGGGTAGAAGCGATCGGCGCCGACATTGAGAAGAGCAGCGCGGTCGGCAAGGAGCAGGAGCAGCTCAACTCGGCCATAGCCCCCGACGACAACGCCATGCGGCTCGAGCGCCGGTTCGCGACGCTGTCGGTCCCCGGCCGCCTGCGCCTGGGACTCGGCACGAGCCACGTGGTCAAGGCCGCAGGCTGGGACGCGAAGCGTCACAAGCTCCGCGTGCACGTGACGGAAGTGCTCGAAGCGCTCGAGTCGATCGAGCCGATCGCAGGGGAGGGCGTCACGACGCAGCAACCGGCGGGCAGTCATCCCGAATACGGAGAGCTGGTGCGCCTCACCGGCCTGACCAGCTCCGGACGCACGATCACGCTGGTCGCCCAGGGAGACCGCCTTCCCCTCGCGCTCGTGGACATCGAGGCCGACGCGTGAAACGCCGAACGCCGCAGCGCACGACCCAGCGCAAGCGTCGCCCGAAGAGCGCGCGTAAACCCGCGGCTCGGCGTCTGCCCGTAAACGGGTCGGCCGTCGCCGCTTCAGCGGTAGGGCCGAGCCGCGCCCGTGACTCGTCGGTCGCCGACGCCGATCCGCTCGCCGACGCGCGCATCCGGCCGCTGCTCGAGCGGTACTGCGGGCTCGCGAAGGTGAAGCAAACGGCCCTCGGCCCTGACCACGCCGAGCTGAAGCTACCTCCGGGCGAGCGCCCGTTCTTCCGGGACCGCGAGCGCTTGCGCGTGGCGTTCTCGCTCGACGCGCTCGAGCGCGACCCCCACGCCGAAATCGCGGTCCTGGGGAGCCCGTTGCTCTCCCAGCTGATCGAAGCGATCCGCGGGCGTGCCGCCCGGCTCTCCCTGGGCCTGATCGCGCCGGGCGTCGCGACCGATCCGGAGAATGTCGAGCTGACCATTCCCGTGCGGGACGGCACGGCCCGGCGCAGCGCGTCGCGGGTGGCCGTGCATCTGGTGGGGCGGCTCGTGGCGCGGGTCGTGCTGCGCGCCGGTGCCGGCGTCGAGGAGACGGTGGTCGAAAGCGACCTGTACGACCTGTCGGCCGGCACCAAAGTGGATGACGACCTGGCGGCCGTGTTCGAGGACCTGGAGGCAGGTCGGATCGAGCCCGCGGATCCGTCGGTAGCGGCCACGGCGGCGTCCGTCCCGGCGCGGGAGCCCGCCGACTTGCTCCGCCTGCTGTTGGGCCATCTCCAGGAGAAGTCGGCCGAGCGGGTCGCCGCGCGGCGCGCCGCGGCCGAGCAAGCGCTCGCGGCCGAGCTCGGCCGCTTAGACCGGTACTTCGAGTCGATCCTCAAGGAGCAGACCGACCCGGAGGCCATCGCAACCGTCACGGCGCTCGCCGAGCGTCGCCGGACCGAAGAGATTCGGCGCAGCCAGGTGCAGGCCGTGGTGCATCCCTTGCAGCTCATCGAGGCCGCCGTGCTGACGCAGCGGGCTGAGTGGCAGCTCGAGTCGCCGCACGGGCGGCGGGCGCCGTTCAGCGCGCAGCGGTCGCTCAGTGGCGGGTCAGCCTGGGTGCTCGCGTGTCCGCACTGCGGCCGCCCGCCGGCGGCCCTGGTGATCTGCCGGCACGACCACTGCGGCTGCGAGGCCTGCTCGTCGCACTGCTCCGTCTGCGCCGAGGACTTCTGCGCCGACCACGGCATTGCACACTGTCGCGTGGACGAGCAGCCGGCGTGTGATGAGCACGTGCGCGTCTGCCCGGCGTGCCGGCTCGAGCACTGCACGGCCCACGCGGGGGTCTGCGCCGAAGACGGGCACACGGCCTGCACCGCGTGTCTCGCGCCGTGCGGCAGCTGCGGCCGGGTCGTGTGTAACCGGCACGCGGAGCAGAGTGGCGCGGGCGCGCCGAAGGGGAGCCGGCGTCTGTGCGCGGCCTGCCTCACGTACTGCGAGGGCGGGAGCAACGAGCCGGTGGGCGTGGACGAGGTGACGCAGTGCGCGAGCTGCGGCAAGTCGGTGTGCACCGCCCATCAGGCGATCTGCGCGGTGGATGGGCAGGTGCATTGCTCACAGCATCTGCGCCGCACCGACAAGTCGCGCCGCCTCGTCTGCGCGCGGCACCGGGCCGGCTGCGCCGTGGAGGCAATGGCATTCTTCGCGTCCGATGAGGTCGAGGAGTGTCCCGTGTGCGGCAAGCACGCGTGCGCGCAGCACCGCGGCACGTGCGGCCATTGCGGCCGGCAGGTGTGCACTGCCGACCTGGCGCCGCAGTCCCGCCGCTGTGCGACCTGCGCGCAGCTGGCGGCGATCGCCGACCCGCCGGTGGAGGTGGTCGCTGCCGCGCGAGCCGTGACGGGCGGGGGGCAGAGGGCGTCCCGCGCGTGGCGGATGGCCCGCGACCGGAGCCATCTCGTGGTCGAGGTCGATCTCGGGTTGAAGCGGAAGGCGGTCTTCACGCTGCGGCCCGGAACCACGGCGCCGGAGAGCGTCGTGAGGCATTCGCTGCTCGGATCGAAGCGGCGGCAATAGCTTGACGCCGCCGACGCTCCGGAATATAAGGGAGCGATGACCGCCGACGACGTCGCCGCGCAGCTCGCGCGCGAGCGGGCATTGAAGCAGGCCGAGAAGATGGAGACCATCGGCCGGCTGACGGGCGCCATCGCGCAGCAGTTCAACGAGCTCCTCACCGCCATCCTGGGGCGCACCGCCGCGCTGGCCAAGGCGCTGCCTGCGAACCGCGACCTCGACGCGTTGAAGGACACGGCGCAGCGCGGCGCCGAGCTGGTGCAGCGGCTCCTGGGCTTCAGCCGCCACCGGGTGCTCGACCTGCAGCCGCTGATCCTCGCCGAGTTCGTGCGCGACGCGCTCGACGTCCTGCGCCGTGGGCTCCCGGCCAACATCGAGGTGCAGTTCGAGGCGGACGAGGAAGGGGGCGTGGTCGAGGCCGATCCCGCGGCCGTGAAGCAGATCCTGCTGCACCTCGTGACCAACGCCCGGGACGCGATGCCGAAGGCCGGCACGCTGCACGTCGAAGTCCGGCGCGCGCGGCTCGGCGCGGCGGATCGGCCGCTCCACGCCTGGGTCGAGCCCGGATCCTACGTGAGCGTCGCGCTGAGCGACACCGGCGTCGGGATGGACGCGCAGACGCTGGCACGAGTGTTCGAGCCGTTCTTCACCACCAAGCCCGTGGGAGTCGGCACCGGCCTCGGCATGTCCATGGCCTACGGCCTCGTGAAACAGCACCGGGGATACCTCCACATCTACAGCGAGGTCGGGCAGGGGACTACGGCCAAGGTGTACTTCCCCGCGCTCCGCGATCAGGGGACGTCGGACCTCGAGGCCGCGGCCGACGAGGGCCTGCCCGGCGGGACGGAAACGATCCTGCTGGTGGAGGACGACCAAACGATGCGCGTGGCCGCGCAGCAGCTCCTGTCGAAGGTCGGCTACCGGGTGGTCACGGCCGTCGACGGCCAGCAGGGACTCGACGCCTTCCGCGCCCACCGCGCGGACCTTCCGCTTGTGATCACCGACGTCGTGATGCCGAAGCTCAGCGGGTTCGACATGTACGAGGTCATCCGCGGCGAGTCGCGCGGCGTGCGGGTGTTGTTCATGAGCGGTTTTCCCGCGCCGAACTTCCGCAAGACCGTCGGGCAGGATCCCGGCGTGGCGTTCGTCACCAAGCCGTGGACCGCGAGCGAGCTGCTCGCGCAGGTCCGACGGCTGCTCGAGCTCCCTCAAGCCTAGCCGCCGGGGAGCATGAGCAAGCGAACCAGAGGGCGCCATCCCGCGTTCGATGCGCGTGACCCGCTGCTCGACGCGCGGGCCGAGGCCGAGCTCGACCTGCACGGCTTCGGCGCGATTGAGGCGCGGTCCGCGGTGCGCGCGTTCCTCGAGAGCTGGCGGCGCAGGAAGGCCCGTGCGGTCGTGCAGATCGTCACGGGCAAGGGGAAGGGCTCGGCCGGTGGGCCTGTGCTGCGGGGCCTGGTGAAAACGCTGCTGCAGGGCGAGCTGCGCGGGTTGGTGGCGGAGTGGGGGTTGGACGACGGGGAGGGGGGATATCGAGTGAGGGTGCGGTGAATCCGCGCCCTCGGAGGCCGCGCTACTCGTACATCTTCCCCGTATCGGCCTCGGCCAGCTCCACCAGGAAGCCCGCGATCTTGTCGCTCAACACGTCCACGTACCGGCGGCCCTTCTCGGTCGTCGCGGCCGCGGGGTTCCCGACGCCCGTGTCCTCCGTCACCTGGCGCCACTGTCGCGGCGCCCAGGCCCAGCCTTCTCGCAGGCCCGCGACCGTGAACCGCCGCGCCGTGCCAGGGCCCGCCTCCGACAGTGGGCGCACCAGCTCGGGCGCGAGATGAAGCATGACGCTCGTCTCGAGCTCTCCCGCATGGTCCCCCAGATCGGTGAAAAACGGCTTCGGATCCACCACCTGGTACCAGTTGACGGTGCACAGAAACAGCGACACCGCCGGCTGGAGCTCACGGATCATCTGGCGGAAGTCGTTGCCGCCGTGCCCGTTCAGAATCACGAGCTTGGGCACGCCCTGGCCCGCCAGCGCCGTCGCCACGTCGCGCAGTACCAGCGCCTGCGTGCTCGGGTTCATGTTGATGCACAGCGGGAGATCGAGCTGGCCGGTGTTCACCCCGAAGGGCACGACCGGCAGCACCACGACCCGCGCGCCCCGCTCCCACGCGATGCGCGCCGCGAGCCCCGCGATCCGCTCGGTCTCGACGTTGTCGGTCGAGTACGGCAGGTGGCGGTTGTGCGGCTCGCACGCGCCCCATGGCAGCACCGCGACCTCGTAGCGCCCGTCGCGCACGTCATTCCACGTGAGCTCGTTCAGGATGTAAGGGCGAGGCGGCATTCGGACACCGTCAGGGTCGGGACGCTCGATACTACCACGATTCTCCGTCGCTAGCGGTCGTCCGTCTCCTCGCCCAGCTGCTCGAGCGCCAGCCGCAACCGCGCGACCGCCGTCTGCAGCAGCCACCGATCCTCGTCGAGGAGTATGATGCTCTGATCCAGGGCGTAGGTGAGCAGGCCGACCGCCGCGTGGATCTGGTCGCCGGCGGTTTGCAGCTCCAGGCGCCGCGCGAGCCCGGTGCGACGCTCGCTGCCCTTCCGGCGCTCGAGCTCAACGGGTGCCTGTTTCTTCCGGCGATCGGCACCGCCGCGCCGGTCGGCCTTCTCTCGGCGATTCTTGCGTTCGGTGGCCATGGCTCCGAATCTGCGCTGTGCGGGCTCCGTGCGCGAGCGTCGCGTGCTGCGCGCGGGCCACGCGCCCTCTCCGCGATGACGACCCGCCGCCACGACGTACCGATGCCGCAGTGAGCGCTGCGCCCGCGCAGCGCCGGAGCGGCGAACGCGGCCTTCGCGGGCGCGCCAGAGTCGGTCCGGCTTTTGCTGCGGTGGTCCGGGTACACGCACCTCCAGGAGAGAGCCCTATGGTCCGCACCTGTGGCAGGAGCGCGTCGGCAGCGGCTGTCGCCCTGCTCGTCGCCGCCATTGCCTGTAACGATTCACAGAACCCAGCGAGTCCCAAGGTCGAGGCGTGGGGCACGCCGCCGCCTGAGAACGGAGAGCTGAGAGGGGTCGGCTTCATCGGGTCGGGCACCGATATCCAGACCTTCGGCTTCGACGTCCAGTCCATGCAGGCGCGCATCACCGGTTTGTTTCTCGGCGCGGAACCGAGCACCAGTGCCACCCTGATCACCGGTCCGACCGAGCCGGGGACGTCGTTCACGGGGTTCCGTTCGAGCTCGAGCTTCTGCATCGACCCGAGCCACGGCGCCGAGTTCGACGCCGTGGGCCACCTCAAGGAAGGGCTGACCGTCGACACCTACGTGGCGTACACCGTGAAAGGGTGCGATAACGGGCCGGCCGGATTTGGGGTGGATACTTGGAGCATCGACATTCCGTCACGCTCATACCACAAAGACGGCGCTGTGACGGGCGATATCGAGAAGCTGTAAGGTCGATTGTGTTGGGGGGGGATTTGCCCCCATCTTCCATGCACCGGCCACCAAGGCACGGGCATGGTAGCACGGGAGCACCATAGCGTCGACCGGCGGGTCCTACCGCCTCGCCGCAGTGACAGCGAGCGTCGGCTGGGCGAGCGCCGCGTGGAAGTCATCTCGCTCGACGAGGAGCGGCGGGAGCAAGCCCAGCGACGCGGGGCCGGCGATCGACGCCAGCCCACCGGCCGGCGCCAGGTGGTCGCGCACGGCGATAAGGTCGTCGTGCTGGTGGTGAGCGACCAGGAGGACGAAGCCCGGCGCGTGCGCGACCTCCTGGCCGATGCCGCTCCGGAGGGGTTCGGCGTGGCAACGGCGGCGCCGCAGGCGTCGCTCGGGCGGCTGGCGCGGGGCGGAATCGACGTCGTGCTCCTTGCCATGTCGCTTTCCGCCCGTCGCGGCTTCGCGACCTTCACGGAGCTCCGTGCGCTGGCGCCGGCGGTACCGTTCCTCTTTCTCTCGAACGCCGGGGATGAACGCAACGGCCTCGAAGCCGTGCGGGCCGGGGCGCAGGACTTCCTTGTGAAGAGTGAAGTCGACGGTCCCGTCCTCGCCCACGCCCTCCGTCTCGCGATCGAGCGGAACCGGCTTCACGCCGCGCTCCTGGACCTCGCCCTCGTGGACGATTTGACGGGTCTGTACAACCGCCGCGGCTTCCTGACGCTCGCGACCCGGGATCTCCGCCTCGCGCGCCGCGGCAACGAGACGCTGCTGGTGGCGTTCGCCGACCTGGACGATCTCAAGGGCGTGAACGACACCGCCGGTCACGCGGTCGGTGATCGTGCGCTGCGCGACACCGCCGCCCTGCTGCGGCGGACGTTTCGCGACTCGGATCTGGTGGCCCGGATCGGCGGCGACGAATACGCCGTGCTGGTGCGCCACGCGGCAACCGACAGCGCCGGCGTCCTCGCCGAGCGATTGAAGCGACAGGTGCGCGACTTCAACCGCCGCGCGGCACGACCGTATCAGGTGTCGATCAGCCTCGGCTTCGCGACGCACAAGGCGAGCACGCTGAGCTCGGTGGCCGGTCTGCTCGACCGGGCCGACCGCGCGCTGTACCGGGACAAGCGGCGCAAGCACGACGCGGGCTGACTCGGGGCCCCCTTGGCGGTCAAGCGCAACCCTCGCGGCACCGATCCCCACCGCTCGCTCCGGGACCACCTCGTCGAGCTGCTCGAGGGGGGTCACGCCCACGTCACGTTCGCGGACGCGATCGCCGACCTGCCGGCCCAGCTCCGGGGCGTGAAGCCCTCCGGCCAGCCCTTCACGCCCTGGCGCCTCCTCGAGCACATTCGCATCTCACAGTGGGATATCGTGGAGTTCACGAAGAGCGCGAGCCACGTCTCGCCGGAGTGGCCGGCGGGCTACTGGCCCGCGAGCGACGCGCCACCGGACGCCGCCGCGTGGGACAAGAGCGTCGCCCAGGTGGAGCGCGACCGCCGGGCCATGCAGCGACTCGTGCGCGACCCGGCCACGGATCTCTTCGCCCGCATCCCGCACGGCACAGGACAAACGCCGCTGCGCGAAGCGCTCGTCCTCGCCGACCACACCTCCTATCACCTGGGACAGCTCGTGCTGCTCAGACGCCTGCTCGGCGCCTGGAAGGGGGACTAGGGATGGCAGCGGTCCGGTTTGCGAGCCCGATCGGCGAGCTCGTGATCACCGCGTCCGACGCCGGGCTCACCGGCGTGTGGTTCCCGGGAACAGGGAAAGTCCCGGCCGGTCGGGGGGACGGGCGCGGACCGGCGAGTGGTCTTCTCGCCCGAGCCTGCGAGCAGCTCGCGCAGTACTTCAGCAGGACCCCCACGACCTTCGACATCCCCCTGGACGCGCCCGGCACGGCGTTTCAGCGGCGCGTGTGGGATGTCCTGCGCACCATCCCGTACGGGACCACCCGGAGCTATAGCGACCTGGCGCGCCGCTTGGGCGACGTGCGCCTCACCCGCGCCGTGGGCGCCGCCAACGGGAAAAATCCGATCCCCATCATCGTCCCCTGCCATCGCGTCGTCGGAGCGAACGGGGCGCTCACGGGCTTCGGCGGGGGGCTGGATCGCAAGCGCTGGCTGCTCGAGCACGAGGGCGCTTTGATGATGCTCGGGAGCTGACGGGACGAAACGGAGACCGCCGGCGTCAAGGGACTGCGGGTGAGGCCCGGGGCTGGAATCCTGCCGCACCGAACTGCCACAAGAGGAAGCTCCACTGATCCGCGAGCAGCTCCTGCCGCTGGCTCTTGGTGGACCCGATGCCGTGCCCCGCTTCATAGTCCACCCGCAGCAGTATGGGCTTGCCGCTGGAGGTCGCGGCCTGCAGACGCGCCGCCAGCTTCGCGGGCTGCCACGGCGTAACGCGGGGATCGTTGATGCCGGTCGTGAGCAACACCGCGGGATAGGCAGTGCCATCCGTGACGTGATGATACGCGCTCATTTCGTACACACCCTTGAATCCGTCGGGCGTCTTCGTGCTGCCGAACTCCGGAATGTTGGGTGGCCCGTTCGGAGACAGCTCCACCCGAACGACGTCCGACATGCCGACTTCGTCGAGCGCGGCGGCGAACAGATCCGGCCGGTCCGTGATGCCGCGCCCGATCGTGATGCCACCGGCGCTGCCACCGTCCCCCGCGAGCCGCGCCACCGCCGTGTACTTGTGCTCGATCAGATACTCGCCGCACGCAATGAAGTCCCGCCAGGTATTCGGCTTGGTCAGTAATTTGCCGGCCACGTGCCAGTCCTCCCCGTACTCGCCGCCGCCGCGGACGTGCGCCACGGCGTACACGCCGCCCCGCTCGATCCATGCCAGCCACTTGGGGTCGAAAAAGGGGTCGAGCGTGATCCCGTAGGCGCCGTACCCGTAGAGCAGCGTCGGGTGTGATCCGTCGAGCGCCACTCCGCGCCGATGCACGATGGAGAGCGGCACCAGCGTTCCGTCGTAACTCTTGGCCTTCACCTCCTCGAACTCCACGTCCCGAGGATCATCGAACGGTCCGCGAGGCTGCAGCCCCGTGTCGCTCACCCGGTGGCTCGCGACGTCGTATACGAGGATCCTGGATGCCTTGGTCCACGACGTGAGACCCAGGAAGATGCCGGACAGCCGACGATCGGCGGCGGCCACCCACACCGCGCCGTCGAACGGCAGCGGCACCCGCTCCGGAGTGCCGATCCCCGAGCCCACAAAGGGAACCCGGAGCAGCCGGCCGACGCCCCCGTCGAGGACCTGCACGTACAGGGCATCCTGCGCGAGAGTGATTCCTTGTATTACGGCATCGCCCGGAGGCACGACGACTTCCGCTTGGGCCGGGTCGGGATGGGTCAGGCTGGTGCGGACGACTTTGAATCGCGACGCGTCTTTGTGCGTCAGCAAATAGATGTCGTCGCCCCGAGGAGTGAAATCGACGACGTCGTCCTCCACGTCGCACACCTTCTGCCAGGGGGTATCCGGCTTTCCCACGGAGGTGAGGGGCGCCATGTACAGCGTGATCTCGTTCTGCACGCCGTGAGCAACAACGCCGAAGGCGTAGGGCGAACCCGGGTAAGTCACAATGAACGGGATGTCCGCCGGCTCGATCTTGACGCGCGGGGAGACTTCATAACCGAACACCAACGGGTCGGAATCGGGGTCTGTCCCCACCACGTGCACGTAGACCTTGCTCTTCAACTCGCGCTCCGTCGGCGGCATGCCCGGATCCATCTTCTGCATGCGATTGTGGAAGAAGGAGCGGTGGTCCGGTAGCCACGATGGGTTGCCGAACCATCCTCGATCCATCGTTTCGCCGGTCTCGTGTCCCGTGGCGGTCTCGATCACGTGGATCACCGCGTCCTCTGAGCCGCCCGGTGACGCGCCGTAGGCGACGTAGGCCCCGTCGAACGAGGCTCCATAGTAGTTGATGACGTGGGCGGCTTCGCCCGGTGCGCTGAGCTTCACGGGGTCCACGAGCACCTTCTCATCGCCCGTGAGCCCCTCACGCACATACAGCTTCGCCACGTCTTCGGTTGCCAGGCGCTTCTGATACATATAGCGCCCGCCCGGGAGGCGCCGCACGTCAAACACTCTGGCGGTCGCCGCTTCGTCCAGTTGCCGGATCCGTGCGAGCAGGTCGTTGCGTCCGGGAATGCGGGTCAGCGCGGCACGAGTGTAATCGTTTTGTGCCTTGAGCCATGTTTGCACCTCGGGATTCTGGAGGTCCTCCATGTAGCGGTACGGGTCGACCACGGTGGTTCCGTAGTAGTCGTCCTGGACAGCGCGTATCGGCGCCACTGGCGGTGCAGCTAGTGATGCTTGAGGCGGCGCCTGCCCCACGGCCGTCTGTGTCGTGAGCAGGGCGAGGGTCGCCGTGGACGAAGCCCACCGGGCCACGCGAGACTGATGCGCCATACGACCTCCTGGAACGTGAAGCAAGACCATGGAGTCACCCTTCGGGACATACCTGCCGATCCGACCGGTGTCAAACGGGGCGACGGAGCGTCGAAACGTGTGCCGGCCGGAAGCCTGCGCGACGTCGGCTGGCTAAGATTCCGCACCATGAGACGGACAAGGCTCGTTCCCGTCGGTCTGATCTTGCTGCTCGTGATCGGGGGCGGGGTGCTGTGGCACACGGGCGTGCTGCACCGTATCTCGAGCAGGGAGCACCTGATCGCCTTGCTGCGCGGAGGCGGCGCGACCGGGGCGCTCCTGTGCATCGCCGTGCAGTTCCTGCAGGTCGCGATCGCCGTCATCCCCGGCGAGATCACGTCCCTGGCGGCGGGCTACGTCTTCGGACCCTGGCGGGGATTTTTCTACTCCGCCATCGGCGTCACCCTCGGCTCTGCCTTCAACTTCTGGTTCGCCCGGGTGGTGGGTCGGCCGGCGCTGGAGCGGCTCGTCTCGCGGGACACGCTCGCCAGGCTCGACCGCTCGCTCGCGAGCGCCAGGAGCAAATCAGCGATGTTCCTGCTGTTCCTCCTCCCCGGCCTGCCGAAGGACATCTTGTGCTACGCGGCGGGGTTCTCGGGGATGAGCCTCTTCGAGTTCGTGGTGTTGTCGGGCCTGGCACGGTCCCCGGCGCTGCTCGCGAGCGTCCTGATCGGCGCCGGTGTGTCGCGGGGCGACTATCGCTCCGTGATTGCGATCGCGCTGTTGGTGCTGCTGGCGATCGGCGGGTACTACTGGTACCACCGACGGAACGTCCGAGCGTCGGGCTCTGCCGCTTCAGCGGTACGCGCCGAGCCGCGGCTTTAGCCGCGCGCGAGGAGCGGGCCCGGTCGCGTTCCATCAACGACTCCCGCGACCTACGAAGCGCATCCTGATCCGCCGTCCTCCACGAGTCCGCGGGTGAACCCGCGACTCGGCACGTGTCAGTGAACTGACGTGGGCTGTAAACGTGACATCGGCTCTGCCGCTTCAGCGGTAGGCGCCGAGCCGCGGCTTGAGCCGCGAAGGGGTGGGCGACGGAGCCGCTCCTCCCGCTGTCGAACGGCCTTCGATTTCTTCAGGGGGACCGAGATGCCGCCTACCGGTCGAATGCCGCTTGGATCTCCCGAGCCGGGTCGAGCGGCGCGTCCGACAGATTCGTGAGGATCGCGACGACCAGACGGGAATCGCGATCCAGGCCGAACACCGCCGTTCCGCCGACGGCGCCCCCGCCGTGGAACGCCCAGCGATGCCCCAGGCTGTCGGTCCTCAGGAACCACCCGATCCCATACCCCGTCGACTGACCCGCGCTGGTGCGCTGCGACGTGAACAGCAGGTCCAGCGTCTCACGCTTCAGGAGCCCCGGCTCGAGCAGCGCCGATCCGAACTTCACCAGATCCTCGGCCGTGGACACGAACCCGCCTCCCGCCCACTTGTAGCTGTTGTCGACCGCCGGCGCGACGCGGTAGCTCCCGGCGCTGTCGCGATCGTAGAACTGAGTACGGCCCGGAATGAGACTGTCGCTGCGGTCGGGCGCCGTGTGGCTCAGGCCCAGGGGACGAAACACGTGCGCTGCCATGTGGTGCAAGAAGTCGTCTCCCGACGCGGCTTCCACCACCGCCGAGACGAGATTCCAGCCGTAGCTCGAGTAGGAGAATCGCGTGCCGGGCGGGAACAAGAGCGAATCGTCCTGGAAGATCGTGAGTCCGTCGAGCACCGTGGCGAAGCGCCGGTTCAGGAAGAATTCCCGATCCTTGTAATGCCTGATGCCTGCGAGATGGCCGGCGAGCAGGCGAGTGGTGACGGGGTAGCCCTTGTCGGGGAACGACGGCACGTAGCGCTGAACGGGCGCGTCGAGATCGAGCTTCCCCTGCTCGTACAGCAAGGCGACGGCGGTGGCCGTGAGCGGCTTCGATACGCTCCCGATGCGAAACTGCGTCTCGCGAGTCACGGGCTTCTGGCGCTCGGCGTCCGCGTACCCGAACCCCTCCGACCACACGAGCTTACCATTCACCGCGACAGCCACTTGCACGCCGGGGATATGGGTCGCGAGCCGCTCGCACACGAGCGTGCGCTCTCGTGCCACTACGCCAGCGTATGTCGCAGGCACGCTCCCGGCCCGCTGGGACACACACGGCGCTTCCTGGGCCCCGGCCCCCCTCGCTCTGACGAGGGCCGCGGGAATCAGGATGCCGAGGACGACATGGCGGATCGTCACGGCTCGGGCATCGGCGTGGGCCACTGGGCATACGGCCGCTCCCTCCGTGTCTCGCCTCCCGCTGGCGCAGCCCGCCGCGTCTTGAGCCGTTGGTGCCATCGGTACACCTCGAGGTAGCGTGCGTCCTCGGCGTAGGTCGTCGGGTACACGGGTGCGACCGGCTGCGCCCGCATCCGTTCATCCACGTTCACGAACGTGAACACGCAGGTGTTGCACAGAGCCCGGGTCACCCGATCCCAGCTGATCCGCTCGATCGTCACTTCGACGGTGACCGAGGTACGACCGGTGTAGACCACCCGGCTCGCAAGCTTGAGCTTGTCCCCGATCCGCACGGGCTGGAGGAAGTTGATGCGGTTGACCCGCACGATCACTGGCCGGTTGGGTGCAAGCTCCTCCGCCTGGATGGTCGCCAGCTCGTAGGCGCGCCGCACGAGGTACCCGCCGAACACCTTGCTCGGCACGTTCTCGAGCTCGGGGTACATCCGCTCCCACGACATGCTCGTGAGTCGCCCGGCTAGTCGGCCTGAAAAACCCGGCTGCTCCTGAGCCGCGTGGAGCCGCGCGAGCAGCTCGAACTCCTCACGCGTCGGGGCCTTCGGGGGCGAGCTCTGGCGGCGACGGTAGGCCTCCTGTCGCCGGATCGCCTTGTCCCGGCGGCGCGCCTCGATCTCCTCCCCGTATTCGAGCGGGTCGACCGGGACGCTCCGCGCATCGTCGCCCTCGCCCACGCGCGCCACCATCGTGAAGTAGCACGATGCCACGTGCGTGGGCGCGACGCCCGGTTGCTCGACCCGGATCCCCACCTCCATGGAGCTCTTCCCCACCCAATTGAGGCGCGCCTTGAGCTCGATGTCCCGGTGCACGTCCCCGGGCGTGCGCAGCACCACCTTTTCGATCGCGGCCGTCACCACGTACGCGCGCGCGTCGGTGCGCCGCGCATGGTGCAGCGCCACCTCTTCGGCGAGCTTGTCGACCACCTCGAGCAACAGCCCGAATCTCACGTTGCCGGGCAGCGGCTCCTTCACCACCATGAATCGCCGCTGGAGAGCGACGTCGGTGCTGAGGGGCAAGCGCTGCTCGAGCGAGGTGTCGATCGGTCGCACCATGACAGGGAGCTACCAGAGTAGGGGGCGCTCAGTTCCCCGCGGCCGTGCGGCGCAAGCGACTCGCCGCCACCACGAGGACCCCGGCCACAGCCAGGATCCAACGATCACGCAACCGGCGGCACACATCGCGCCTGCTTCGGGGGTAGCTTTCCTCGCATGGAGCGCGTGCGGCAAGACGTGTCGGCAGCCCTCGCCGATCGTTATGCAATCGACCGCGTACTGGGGCGCGGCGGCATGGCGACCGTCTACGTCGCCGAAGACCTCCGGCACAGCCGCCAGGTCGCGATCAAGGTGCTGCGGCCGGACGTCGCGGCCGCGATCGGCGCCGAGCGGTTCCTGCGGGAGATCACGATCGCGGCACGGCTCACCCATCCCCACGTCCTCCCGCTCATCGACTCCGGCCAGGCGGCGGGATCCCTCTATTACGTGATGCCATATGTGCGCGGAGAATCGTTGCGGCAGCGTCTGGTGCGCGAGCAGCGGTTGGCGCTCAAGGACGCGCTGGGCATCGCGCGGGAGCTGGGCGCGGGGCTCGACTACGCCCACCGGGAGGGGTTCGTCCATCGGGACGTGAAACCCGAGAACGTGCTCCTCGCCGACGGGCACGCCATCATCGCGGACTTCGGGATCGCCCGCGCCATCTGCCAGGCCGGCGGAGAGCACGTCACCGAGGTGGGGCTCGCCATCGGGACGCCCGAGTACATGAGTCCCGAGCAGGCGGCGGGCGATCGCGAGGTGGACGGGCGGTGCGACGTGTACGCCTTCGCCTGCGTCATCTACGAGATGCTGGCCGGGGCGCCGCCATTTTCCGGAGCCAGCGCCCGCGCCATCGTCGCGAAACACCTGAGCGAGCCACCCCAGCCGCTCCGCGCCCGCCGCCCCGACGCGCCCGCGGCCGTCGAGCAGGCGCTCGCCCGCGCGCTCGCCAAGGACCCGGCGGACCGGTTCGCGAGTGTGGCGGCGTTCATGACGGCGCTCGAGGAAACGCGGCCCGGGGCCGTTGCGTCGGTCGTCGGCAAGACGCGCTCCATCGCCGTGCTGCCGTTCGTGAACGCCAGCGCCGATCCCGAGAATGAGTACCTGAGCGACGGCATCAGCGACGAGCTGATCAACGCGCTCACCAAGGTCGACGGCCTGCGGATCGCCTCGCGCACGTCCGCGTTTGCCCTCAAGGGAAAGCCGCAGGACATCCGCGCCATCGGCGCCCTGCTCGGCGTCTCGGCCGTGCTCGAGGGGACGGTGCGGAAGTCGGGTGATCGGCTGCGCATCACGGCGCAGCTCTCCGCGGCCGACGACGGGCGCAACCTCTGGTCGGAGCGCTACGATCGTACGCTGGACGACGTGTTCGCCGTTCAGGACGAGATCTCCCGGACCATCGTGAGCACGCTGCGCACCACTTTCCTGGCCGACATCGCGGATCCCACGCCGCAGCGCTATACGCACAACCTCGAGGCCTACTCGCTCTACCTGAAGGGCCGATACTGTTGGAACAAGCGCAGCCAGGAAGGCGTGCTCGAGTCGATTGCCTTCTTCAAGCAGGCGATCGACCTCGATCCCGGATACGCGCTCGCGTACTCCGGGCTCTCGGACGCCTACGCGCTCCAGGTGGACTACCGCAGCGTACCCGTCACCGAGGGGTACCGGCT
>QHUK01000032.1 GCA_003222085.1 Gemmatimonadota bacterium | reverse complement strand
TCAGGATCACGCCGAACCCCGCCGCCACGCCCAGCTCCGACACACGGAGGCTCGACATGATCTCGATCGCGATCGGCCGATTGTCGGGCGTGTAGAGCACGATGGAGGTCACGAAGTCGCCGAGCGCCGCGACAAACGCGAGGCTCCCGCCTGCCGCGAGCGCCGGCCTGAGGAGCGGCAGCGTCACCCGGCGGAACGTGGCCCAGCGGCCGGCACCCAGGCTCGCCGCCGCCTCGTCGAGCGCCGGGTCGAGCTGCCGGTACCCGGCCAGGACGGCGCGTCCGGTCACCGGGAGGTTGCGCACCAGGTATCCGAGCGGCAACAGCACCGTCGTCCCCACGAGCACCCAGCGGAGGGCGAGCGGGTCGTGCTTGCTGAACGTCGTCACCAGCGCGAGGGCGAACACCGTTCCGGGGAGGGCCCACGGCAGCGCGAGGAGCGCTTCGATGGGACCGCGGAACTGCCACGGCCGCCGCCGCCCGACGAGCACGCCGGCGACGAGCGCCAGCACCACCGCCGCGAAGGTGCTCGCCGTCGCCATCCACACCGAATTCGCCAGCGGGCGCAGCCGCTCCGCCTCGCTGAACAGCCTCCGGTAGTTCACGAGCGAGAGGACCGGTGGCAGGGTCTCGGTGGTCCAGCTGCCGTAGGGGACGAGCGAGACGAGCACGAGCGTCAAGTGCGGCAGCAGGAGGACCACCGCGAACACCCAGCCCGCCGTCGTGGCGAAGGTGCGGACGCCGGCCCGGCGAATCGGCCGGCGCCGCGGCGCCGTCCCTTTCCCGAGCGCCGTGAGAATGTCGTCGCCCTCCGTGCGGCGGAGCAGGGCGAAACCCAGGATCGCCACCAGCGCGAGCGCGACGGTCTCGACCATGGCGAGGGGCAGCTCGCCGTTGAGCTTGGTGGCGACGATCTGCGTGGTCATGACCCGAAATCCGCCGCCGAACACGTACGGGGCGCTGAACGAGCCGACGGCGGTCATGAACACGAGCAACGCCGCCCCGGCGAGCGAGGGGCGCAGCAACGGCAGCGTCACCCGGCGCAGCAACGCCCATCGCCCGGCGCCGAGCGCTTGGGCCGCCTCGAGCATCGAGGCGTCGAGCTTCGCGAGGCCGGCGCGAGTGAACAGGTAGAAGTACACGTACATCGAGTAGGCGTGCACCAGCAGAATCGCCCCGGCCCCCTGGAGCCGCCAGGGCGGCTGGGCCAGGCCGAGCAGCCGCTGGATCGCGCGGGCCACAAACCCGGACTCACCGTACAGAAACAGGAACGCGATCACGCCGACGAACGGCGGCAACACGGCGGGCAGGGCGATGAGCGAGCCGAGGGTCTTCCTGCCCGGGAACTCGAGCCATTCGAACAGAAACGCGAGCGGCACCCCGATCGCGGCGGCGAGCGCAACGCTCGCCACCGCGATCCAGACGCTGGCCCACAAGACCCGCCACTCGCCGGGACGCGACACGAACGCCGCGAGCGCGTCCGATTCCGCGGCATCATGCACGACGATCACGATCGGATACAGCACGAGCCACGCGAGCAACAGGGTGAACGCCGCACGAGCCGCGAGGCCCAGCCGGGGAGGGGGGGTCACGCGTGCTCCTCCGGAAACGTCAGCACCCGCACCGCCTCGAGGTACACGCGGTCACCTACCCGCGCGGCCTCCGGCCTGGCCAGAACCTCGACCCGATCGCCCGGCTCGGTCTCGACCAGGTAGAAGGCGGCGGCGCCCGTGTAGCGCCGCTCCCGCACGACACCCGGTACGCCGGCATCCGCCAGCGTCAGCCGCTCGGGCCGGACCACGAGCACCTGACCCGGGCCCGCTCCGAGGACCTGGGCCGTCTTTCCCCGGAGTACGTTGGCCCGACCGACGAACGTCGCGACGAACAGGCTCGTCGGATGCTCGTACAGCTCGTCCGCCGTGGCGAGCTGCTCGAGGCGCCCGGCCTGGAGCACCGCCACTCGGTCGCCCAGATCGAATGCCTCTTCCTGCTCGTGCGTCACGAAGAGGGTCGTGATCCCGACCCGTTTGATGAGCGCCCGCAGCTCGCGCCGCGTGCGCTCCCGCAGGCTCGGGTCCAGGTTCGACAGCGGCTCGTCCAAGAGCAGCACCCGCGGCTCGGGCGCGAGCGCCCGCGCCAGCGCCACGCGCTGCTGCTGCCCTCCCGAGAGCTCCTGCACGCGCCGCTTCTGGAACCCCTCGAGCCCGACGAGCCCGAGGACCTCCGCCACCTTCGCCGCCACCCGTCCCGCGTCCCGCATCCCCCGCCCGGTGAGCCCAAACGCGACATTCTCGCCGACATCGAGGTGCGGGAACAGCGCGTAATGCTGGAACACCATCCCGCAGCGCCGCCGCGCCGGGGGCACCGCGGTGACGTCCTCACCCGCGACGACGATCCGACCGGTGTCGGGAGCCTCGAACCCTCCCAGCAAGCGCAGCACCGTGGTCTTGCCGCTGCCCGAGGGGCCGAGCAGGACGAGGATCTCGCCGCGCGGGATCTCGAGCGACAGCGGCCCGACGGTCACGGTGTGCGACCACTGTTTGCGCACTCCCTCCAGGGTGACGAACGCGCTCATCGCCCGTGGGCCCGCACCGTCTGATCCCAGTAGCGCATCCAGTCCGCCCCCCGCTCGGCGAGCAGGTCCCAGTCCACGGCGGCGACGTTCATCACGCGCCGGACCTCGCGCGCCCACGGCGGCAGCGAGTCCACGGGGAGATCGAGCCGCGCCGGCAACCGGTAGGCGTCGCGGCTTGCCGCGAGCTGCGCCGCGACGCTGCCCACGTATTCGACGAACGCCCGCGCCGGAACGCGGTGACGCGCGTTCCGCACTACGCCGATCGCGTCTTCGATCACCGGCGTGCCGCTCCGCGGGAACACGTAGCCCAGCGGCAGCCCGTCGCGCCGGCTGAGCAGAATGTCGGGCAGGTCCCAAATCGTCACCAGCCCTTCCTGCCGCACGATCTTCTGATCGAGGAGCGGGCCGTTCAGCACGTATTCCTTCGTCTGGGCGTCGAGCCGCCGCAGCCACTGGAACCCGGCGGCCGTGTCGTGGGTCTGCCGAAGACCGCGCTCGATGATCATCCCCCACACGGCCCGCATGGTGCCGGAGGCGAGCGGGTCGCGGATCAGGATCTTGCCCTTCCACCGGGGATCGAGCAGGTCGTCCCAGTCCCGGGGGGCCTCGTCGGGCTTCACCGCCTGTTCCGCGTACACGATCACCGCGGGCGTTTCGTAGGCGGCGAAATACCGATCGCCCGGCCCGCGGCCGTGCGCTGCGATGGCCTCCGCCCAATTCGGCCGGAACGCCTCGAGCAACGAGTCGCGCACACCGCGGGCGAAGATCGTCGCGGGACCGCCGAACCACACGTCCGCCTGGGGGTTGGCGCGCTCCGAGCGCAGCCGGTCGTACACCTCCTGCGAGCCCATGTCGAGCCACCGCACGTCGACATCGGGGTGGAGCTGCTCGAAGCGACGCTCGAGCAGGGTGAGGAGATCGCGGCCGTGAGGGGAATAGATCACGAGCGGCGTGCGACCGTCGCGCTGGCAGGCGGCGACGAGAAGAGCGAGCACGGTGGCGCCGAGCAACACACGCGAAACGGGGAACGCGGAACGCGGAACAGATTGATCAGGTTCGATCCCTGGCGCCGGCGTCAGGGCGCGACACCTGCACGGTCTGTTCCGCGTTCCACGTTCCGCGTTCCGCATTCTATTTTCGGCCCAACGCCAGGAGATTCGCGAAGAGGCGATACCCGCCTGGGACACCCGCCGGCAGCTGCCGGAAAAAGCTCAGCCCCGTGTACACGTACGTGCCCTTGCCGACCGCGGCCTCCAGGACCGCACCCTGGAGCGGCGGCTCGCCGGGGTCGTGCATCTCCAGCAGGGGCGTATACGCGGGATCCCAATCGTGCGCGAAATACAGTCCGCGCTCCTGCACCCAGCCCCGCCAATCGTCGGGCCCGATTTCGTTCGGCACGTGGAACGCGCGGCTCGCGGCGTCCAGCACCGTCACGCCCGCGGTCTCGTCGGTCACGCGGTCGTGCGGGCGCGCGATCGAGAGGTGATATGGCGCGAAGCCGCCATTCACAAACGGGTATTGCTGGTACTGGACGATCACGAGGCCGCCCCCGCGGACGTAGTCCAACAGTCGCCCGTTGCTCGCGACGAGGGCGGGCTCGGTCTCGTACGCCCGGCTTCCGATCACGATCGCGTCGTAGCGGGAAAGATCTCCGCGGGCGAGCGTGTCGGGACCGAGGAGCTCGATCGGGACACCGACCGCCTGCAGCGCCTCGGGCACCCGATCAGACGCGCCCCGCACGTAGCCGACGCGTGTCAGGGCCGGTAGCGAGATGCGCACCGCGCGGAGCTCGGCGGTCGAGGTGTGAACCACCGCCCGCGGCCGGATATGGGGGTAGTCGATAAGCACGAGCGCCCCGTCGCTCCGCTGGCCGGCTCCTCCGAGCACGGCCGCCTTGAGCTGGTACACACCGGGCCGGACGGCCGCGGGCGGCGCGACGGTGATGGCCAGGCTCTTCGCTTCGTCCTCTCGCTCGAACGAGAGGCTGTCCGGCCGGAGGGTCGTCCAGCCCGGGGGCGTCGTCACCGCGATCTGGGCGACGGCAGGCCCGCGCATGCGATTGGTCACCGTGATCGTGAAGTGCCGGAGGCCGCCGGCGGCACCATCCACCGGCCAGACGACGAGCTCCGGGGTCACGGCGACGTCGAACGGTCGGGTCACGAACAGCGGGCGCCGCACCTCACCGATGCGTTGATCTCGATAGCGGTACACCACGTCGCGAGACAGCGACAGGGGCTGGCCGGCGATCGTGAGCCGGACGGTCATCTGCACGGGCGGAGGCTCGAACGGCAACCCCCGCCACGCGGCCGGCACCCCGGTCCAGTCGTACAGGGCGCCCGTCAGCGGTCGTCGCAGGAAGTAGGCCTGCGACCGTGGCGCATCGGCCGCCACGGTGACGGCGAAGCGACGCGTCGCGAGACTCCCCGTCGGCACGGAGGAACTCACGGGGTCGAGCCGCTCGACCTTCCACCCGGCTGGCGCCCCCACCTCGATCCCGTCGAGCGTCACGGCCGCTTCCCCGGCGTTCCAGACGCTCGTTTCCAGCTGGACGCGCTCACCGGGAATCAGGATGCCGTCGTCCGCGAAGCCGTCGATCACGACGCCCGCCGCCGCGGCGAGGGCCTCCTGGAGAATCGCCTGCTGCCCGGAATCCGCGGCGCCGAGCTCACGCAGGGCGCGCCCGAGCAACGCAGCGATCACATCGGGTCGCGTGGAGTTGAGCTGCGCGCGGGCCGAATCGATCAGCCCGGCGTAGCGGGCTTTCCCCGGAAGCAGGGTGTCCACATCGGCGAACAGACCGTCGCCATCTTTCGTCCCGCGCCCTCGATCCCGCCACTCGATGAACGCCAGCCGACCGATCCTCGGCCCCGGTTCCTCGAGCTGGCCTTGGTCCTGCGAGCGGTGCTGGCTCCGGCCCGCCATGGCGATCTGGTGGTAAGATCGACCCTCCACGGGGTCGAGCACTCCCGCATCGAGCCGCAGCGTGGCGCTGGCGGTATCGAAGTACAGGGAGCGGTACAGCTTCACCGGTCCCCAGCTCGAGTCACGCAGCGCCTCGAACGCCTGGCGCGCGACCAGGCCGGCCACCTGGTGCTGGCCGTGCCCGTCGCGCGAGGTTCCGGAGAACACGGACACGATGATCTGGGGACGGAACCGGCGCACGACGTCGAGCACATCCTTGAGCACGGAATCGCGGGGCCAGAGCCGCAGCGATTCGTCCAGCGTCTTGGAATACCCGAAGTCGTAGGCGCGCGTGAAGAACTGGCGGGCGCCGTCGATGCGCCGGGCGGCGAGCAGCTCTTCCGAGCGGATGATGCCGAGCTCGGGGCCGAGCTCGGGACCGATGAGGTTCTGCCCTCCTTCGCCGCGGCTGAGCGACAGGTAGGCCACCTGCGCGCCCATCCCCCGGGCGAACAGGGCGACGAGGTCCGAGTACTCGTCGTCGGGGTGGGCGCCGATCATCAGGACCCGCTTGTTCGCACCGAGCTGCTTGAGCGCGCCCGCCAACGCCGCGACGCCGCCGGTGCCGGGTGGAGCGAACTGCCCCACGACCGTCCCGACGGCGCCGAACAACAGAGCAAGGCTAGTCCCGAGCGCGCGCCGCACTATGGCGAAAGATAAGTGACCCCGCCCTTCATAACGAATCGAACGCGCGACAGTTCCGCGACATCCTTCACGGGGTCCCCTGCCACCGCGACCAGGTCCGCGTAGGCCCCGGCTGCGACCACACCCAGGTCCCGTTGCCCCAGCAGCTCCGCCGCGAGCGACGTGCCCGACTTGATCGCCTGCATCGGGGTCATCCCGTACTGCACGTAATACTCGAACTCTTTCGCCTGATTGAGCTCGGTCCAGGGGAATCCCCCGACGTCCGTTCCTAACACGATCCGGACGCCTTTCCTGAGCCCCCGGGTGAACGCGCGGTGCTGGTGCTCCACCATCGGTCCCCACGCGCCGCCGCGCGGTCCCGCGACGTAGTAGGCCACCGTCACGGTCGGCACCCAGTAGACGCCCTTCGCGACGAGGACGTCGAGCAGGGAGTCCGTCATCCCGTCGCCGTGCTCGATCGTGTTGACGCCCGCGCGGAGCGCCGCCGCGATCCCGTCCGAGCCGATCGCGTGGGCCGCCACCTTCCGACCCAGCCGGTGCGCCTCGTCCACGAGGGCGCGCGCCTCGTCATCGGTGAAGTTGACCCAGCTATGGAGCACCGAGTCCGGGGCGGGCCCGAAGTAGTAGCGGCGATCGGCGTAGAACTTGATCCAGTCGGCGCCGTGGGCCACCTGCTGGCGCACCGCCAGTCGCGCGCCCTCCACGCCGTCCACCGGCTGGACTCCGTGCGGCAGCTCCAGCTCCCAGTTGTCGGAGACGATCGGGTACATCCCGGTGGGCGCCATCGCACGGGTCGACGCGAAAATGCGCGGCCCGGGAATCTCGCCCCGATCCACCGCGCGCTTCACATCCACGTCGGCGTACATCGCGCCCTCGGTCTCGAGGTCGCGGATGGCCGTAAACCCGTGCTCGAGGGCGATTCTCGCATTCCGGGCGGCGAGAATCGCGCGGTACGGCGTCGACTCATACAGCAGCTGCTCGTTGTAGGACTCCGCCGTGGGGTCGCCCTGAAGCAGCAGGTGCGTGTGCGTATCGATGAATCCGGGCAGCACCGTCATCTGCGCGAGGTCGATCACGCGCGCGCCCTTCGCCTGCCCCTGCACCTGGGCCAGCGGGCCCACCGCCTTGATGCGGTCTCCCTCGATCAGGATGCCGACGCCCGCTTGCGGCGCATCGGATCGACCGTCGATCAGCCGGCCGGCCTTGATGAGGACCGGGGCCGCGGGCGGGGCGGGCCGGAGGGGGGGCGCCTGCGCCGGGGCAGTCGTCGCGACGGCGAGCGTGGCCAACAGGGCGAAGCAGGGACGCATCGCGGTCTCCTTGCGGGGCGAGCCGAATCTCCCCGTGACGGTCCCGATGTCAAGGCATACATTTGGAACGATCCCGAACGGAGGCTCCCGTGGCCGTCCGCGTCGCCTGTCAGTGCGGGACATCGTACGAGCTGAAGGACGAGTTCGCCGGAAGACTGGTGAAGTGCCCTCAGTGCGGGCGAGAAAACCGCGTGCCTGGCGTCGTCCCCGCGGGCAGCGTCAAGGCTCAGGCGGATCCTGTGTTCGACCGTGACGTGTTCCTCCTGCGACAGCAGCTGCTGCGGATCTCGGAGAAGTACGACGTGGCGGATGAGCTAGGGAAGAAGATCGTGTTCGTCGAGCGGCCGGCGCACCTGCTGCGGAACATCGGAGCGATCCTGGCGGGACTGGCGGCTGGCGCGGTCGTGGGAGTGGTGTTGGGCATCCTGTCGGACATGGCCAAGGGGACGGCGTACGAGGGCCTCCTGGCGGCGCTCGCCGTGATCGGATTCTTCGTCGTCTTGTTCGCCGTCGGCATCGCCCTGTCCGCCAAGCGCCACGTCAGCTTCTACCGCGACGAGACGAAACGCGACAAGCTGCTCGAGGTGCTGCAGGACCGGAAGTGGCAGCCGATCACCGCCACGTACACCGTGCGCGACCGGGCTGGGCGCACCATGGCCCTGCTGTGGAAGAATTACCTGTACAACGTCGTGCGGAAGCGCTGGTACGTGAAGGCGCCCGACGGCACGACCCTGTACGTGGCGAAAGAAGACTCCATCATCCTCTCGCTTCTGCGCCGCTTCCTCGGTCCTCTGTTCGGCCTCCTGCGAACCAATTTCATCATCGTGCGCAACGGCTCGGAGGACGTGGTGGGCGAGTTCAACCGCAAGTTCACGCTCCTCGACCGTTACGTGCTCGACCTCAAGGCGGACCGGGCCCGCGAGCTCGACCGGCGCGTGGCGCTCGCGCTCGGTGTCATGCTCGACACGGGTGAGCGGCGGTGAGCGACGAGCGGGAGAAGCCCATCGTCATCAGGTCCGACATGCTCGCGCCGGGGACCGACCCCCGCGTCGATTTCGAGCGCGGAATGCGCATCGCCCCGCCGCTCGTCCTCGCGCTGATCACCGCCAATGTGGCGCTGTTCGGCTGGGAGCTCGCGACCGGGGCGCTCGCGAGCCGGGACGGCATCGTCGAGGCCGGCGCCCTGGTGCGCGACCGCGTGCTCGCCGGCGAGTGGTGGCGGCTCGAGAGCGCGACCTTCCTCCACGCCGGGTGGGATCACCTCCTGGGCAACTGCCTGGTGTTGTACGTGGTAGGGATGGCCTGCGAGCACGCGTTCGGCTTCGTGCGGACGGCCATCGTGTACTTCACGAGCGGGCTTGCGGGCTCGCTCCTCTCCGGCGCCCTGTCGCCCGGGCCGTCGGTCGGTGCATCGGGCGCGATCTTCGGCGTGGTGGCGGCGGTGGTGGTGGTCTTGTACCGCCACCAAGGGCGCTTCTATCTGCGGGACAAACGGATCGGCTTCGTGCTCCTGGTCTGGGCGGCGTACCAGATCTCAACGGGGCTGCTGAATCCCTACATCGACAACTACGGACACCTCGGCGGCCTCGCAGGCGGCGGGAGCGCCGCCTTGCTGCTCGAGCCGAGCCTGCTGTCGAGACGGTCCAGGCACTAGATTAGCGCCATGGCCACGACCGCCACCGCACCCGAGCGCAAGGTCAGCGCCGCCGAAGCGCGCGAAGTCGCCGAGGCCGCGCGCGAGCAAGAGTGGATCGCGCCGAGCTTCGTGCGCGATCTGTTCCTCGGGAAGTTTCGCCTCGACCTCATCCATCCGTACCCCGAGCAGGATCCCGAAGAAATTCGGCGCGCGCAGCCCTTTCTCGACAAGCTCGAGCGGCTGCTCCGCGAGCAGGTCGACTCCGATCGCATCGACCGTGAGGGGGAGATCCCCGAAGCCGTGATCCAGGGCCTGCGCGACCTGGGCGCCTTCGGAATCAAGATCCCGCGCGAATACGGCGGGCTCGGGCTCTCGCAGCTGTCGTACATGAGGGCCATCGAGCTCGTGTCATCCATCGATGGATCGGTGACCGCGCTCCTCTCGGCGCATCAGTCGATCGGCGTGCCCCAACCGTTGAAGCTCTTCGGTACCGACGCTCAAAAGAAGAAGTACCTCCCGCGTCTCGCGAAGGGCGCGATCTCGGCGTTTGCGCTGACGGAGCCGGGCGTCGGCTCCGACCCGGCCGCGATGGAGACGACCGCCGTCCCGACGTCGGACGGCCAGGCGTGGGTGCTCAATGGCGAGAAGCTGTGGTGCACCAACGGCACCAAGGCCGAGCTCCTCGTCGTGATCGCACGCACCCCGTCCAAGGTCGTGAACGGGAAGGAAAAGCGGCAGATCACGGCGTTCATCGTCGAGACGGCGTGGCCGGGCGTGAAGGTCGAGCACCGCTGCCACTTCATGGGCCTGAAGGCGATCTACAACGGCGTGATTCGCTTCAGCGACGTGCGCGTGCCCAACGAGAACGTGCTGTGGGAGGTGGGCAAGGGTTTGAAGCTCGGCCTGATCACCCTGAATACCGGGCGACTCACGCTGCCCATCTCCTCGGTCGCCGCCGGGAAGCGCTGTCTCGAGATCTCGCGCCAGTGGGCGAGCGAGCGAGTGCAGTGGGGCCGGGCTATCGGCAAGCACGACGCGATCGCGCAAAAAATCGGCGCCATGGCGGCAAACACGTTCGCTATGGAGGCGGTGGCGGAGCTGTGCGGCGCGATGGCGGACCGCGGCGGCTACGACATCCGCCTCGAGGCCGCGATCGCCAAGCTGTACAACTCCGAGGGCGGCTGGCGCATCATCGACGACACCGTGCAGATCCGGGGCGGCCGCGGCTACGAGACCGCCGACTCGCTCCGTGCCCGGGGCGAGAAGCCCGTGCCGGTCGAGCGCATCATGCGCGACTTCCGGATCAACCTGATTTTCGAAGGATCGAGCGAGATCATGCATCTGTTCATCGCCCGCGAGGCGGTGGACAAACACTTGCAGGTCGCGGGCGACGTGGTCATGCCGGGGAAGTCGGTGGGCGAGCGCCTCCGCGGCCTCGTGCGCGCGGCGCTGTTCTACGGGTGGTGGTATCCCTCCCGCTGGATCGGGTGGGGGTTCTGGCCCAAGTATTCGGGCTTCGGACCACTGGCCCGGCATCTGCGGTACGTGGAGCGCGCCGCCCGGCGCCTCGCGCGTGGGGTGTTCCACGCGATGATGCGGTTCGGACCAAAGCTCGAGTACCGCCAGGCCGTGCTGTTCCGGCTGGTGGACGTGGGCGCCGAGCTGTTCGCCATGGCCGCGACCTGCGCCCGAGCGCAGTGGCTCCTCAACAGCGACCCGGCGGCGGGTCGCCGCGCCGTGGACCTCGCCGATCTGTTCTGCCGCCAGGCGCGCGGGCGCGTCGAGGCGAAGTTCCGCGAGCTCTCGCGCAACGCCGACACGCGCGCCTATCGCCTGGCGCAACAGGTGCTGCAGCAGGAGCATCGCTGGCTCGAGCGGGGGATGGTCGAGCTGTCGGACTAAACGGAGGCAATATGGAACACTCGGTGGACCGGCGGACCTTCCTCGAAGGCGCCGCGGCGGGCGCCGCCGCGCTCGCCTGGCCCCGCTGGACGCCCCCGGCGTCCCGCGGCCTCGACGACATTCAGGCAGAGATCGAGCGGCGGCACCAGGAGGCGGTCGCTCGGCTACAGCGGTGGATCCACCAGCCGTCCATCGCCGCGGAGCACAACGGGATGGCCGAGGGCTGTGAGCTCACGATGCAGCTGCTGCGGGACGCCGGGTTCAATCAGGTCACGAAAGTGCCCACCGACGGGCAGCCGGGGATCTTCGCGACGCTCGACGCGGGTGCGCCCCGCACCCTGGGCATGTACTTCATGTACGACGTGAAGCAGGTCGATCCCACGGAATGGTCATCGCCTCCTTGGGCCGCGGCGCTCGTCGAGCGGCCCGGTGTGGGAACCGTGCTGGTCGGTCGTGGCGCCGTGAACCAAAAGGGCCCCGAGGCGTCGTTCCTCGCCGCACTCCACGCCATCCGCGGCGCGGGCCGGAAACTCCCCGTGAACCTGGTGCTCGTGGCCGAGGGTGAGGAGGAAATCGGCTCGCCCCATTTCCCCCAGATCGTGCGCCGACCGGAGGTGCTCGCCGCGCTCCGCAACGCGATCGGCATCTTCATGCCCTCCGCCGCGCAGGAGCTCGACGGCAAGGTGATCATGACCCTCGGTGCCAAAGGCGTGATCGAGGTCGAGCTCGTCTCGAGCGGCGAGCGCTGGGGCCGCGGGCCACAGCGCGACATCCACTCGAGCAACAAGGCGCGCGTGGACAGCCCGGCGTGGCACCTGGTCGAAGCGCTCGCCACGCTGGTCTCACCCGACGGCAACGACCCCGCCATCGACGGGTTCGCCGACAAGGCGCGCCCGCTCTCTCCCGCGGAGAAGGCCATGATCGCGGAAGCGGCGAACCGTCTCGACGAGCAGGTGACGAAGCAGCAACTGGGCGTCGACCACTGGGTGCACGACGTGAGCTGGCGCGAGGCGCTCGAGCTCCTGATGTCGCGCCCCACCGTCAACATCGAGGGCCTCGTCGGCGGATACACCGGGCCGGGTGGCAAGACGATTCTTCCGCACCGGGCGGTAGCCAAACTCGACCTGCGCCTCGTCCCCGATATGACCGCGGCCGAGGCATTCACCGCCTTGAAGGCACACCTGGCGAAACGGGGTTTCGGGGATGTCGAGGTGAACATGACCGGCGGATACGACCCCAACAGCACCGCCGCGGACGCGGCGCTGATTCGGGCCCAGACGGCGGTGTACCGGCGTGGCGGGATCGACCCGGTCGTGTTGCCCCGGAACGCAGGTTCCTGGCCGGGCTATGTGTTCACCGGAGACCCACTGCGCCTGCCCGCCGGCCATTTCGGGCTCGGCCATGGCAGCGGGGCACACGCGCCCAATGAATACTACGTGGTGGACTCGAAGAATCCGAAAGTCCAGGGCATGGCCGGCGCGGTGCGCTCTTACGTGGACTACCTCTTCGAGCTCGCTCGCGCCGGCTAGCCTGCCACGGACGGCTACGCCGCCTGGTGGGCAATCATGATGCTCCGCAGCCGCTCCGGCGTCTCGCCGGCGACGTCGCCGTAGGGTGCCGGGTGCCCCTGGGCATCCATCACGATGCTCGGGCACACCAGGTCGTAGCGTCGGGCGGCGATGCGGTCGGCCGCGGCCTGGGTCGCGACCGGCGTCGCGATCACGACCTGTTTCGCCCCCAGCTGCTCGGCCACCTTCGCCGCCGCGAGCACTCTCCACGGATAGGTCACCTGGCCGTCCACGATCACCGCGATCCGGCCCGCCAGCTTCTTCACCGGGCGCTCGGTTCGGTACAGGATCAGGTCCTGCTTCACACGCGCGCGGGACTCGTCGATCGCGCTCGCCAGCTTGTCGAGCAGCGCGCCGCCCGGCTGGAAGTCGGGGTCCATCTCCGATGGGGCCGACTCGGCGATCGCGCCGATCGGCGCCAGGTTCGACCCCAGCTTGATGAACGCCGCGACCAACACGTCGAACTGGGCACCCATGGCCTTGGAGGCGTTGGCGGCGATCTCGACGCCCTCGGGCGTGATGCCGAGCAACAGGCATCCGAGGTAGCCACGGCCGGCGAGCTGCTGGCCCAGGAGGGCCCCGGCGGCGGAGCGCGTCGGGTAGAGCGGAGCCGGTTTGGCAGCGGCGGGCTTGGTCATGTGCGAGTCAAAATACAGGGCGGTGGAAGGCGGTGGAAGGCGGTGGAAGGCGGTGAAGGGCGGTGAGTGTCGCGTGATCGCCCCGACCTCCACCGCCTTTCACCGCCCTCGACCGCCTTGCACCGCCCTCGTTGTTATCTTTCCCCAGCTATTTCCCAGGACGATTCGCGTGTCGAAGAGCACCCTGTCCGTCACCGACAACCGGACCGGCAAGACGTACGAGCTCCCCATCCAGGACGGCACGATCCGAGCGGTCGACCTGCGCCAGATAAAGGTCGCGAGCGACGATGCGGGGCTGGCGACGTACGATCCGGGGTTCCTGAACACCGCAGCATGCCGCAGCGCGATCAGCTACATCGACGGCGACAAGGGGATCCTGCGCTACCGTGGCTATCCGATCGAGCAGCTGGCCGAGCGGAGCACGTTTCTGGAAACGGCGTATCTGCTGCTGCACGGCGAGCTGCCGTCCGCAGCGGAGCTCGATTCCTGGGTGTACAACGTCACGCACCACACGATCGTCCACGAAAGCATCAAGAAATTCATCGACGGATTCCATCACGACGCCCACCCCATGGGGGTGTTCGTGAGCACGGTCGCCGCGCTCTCGACCTTCTATCCCGAAGCGAAGCAGATCACGAACGAGACCTCGCGCTGGAACCAGATCTTCCGGTTGATCGCCAAGGCACCCACCCTCGCCGCCTTCGCCTACCGGCATTCGGTGGGGATGCCGTACGCGTACCCGGACAACGACCTGTCGTATCCCGGGAATTTCCTGAACATGATGTTCAAGGCGACGGAGGTGAAGTACACGCCGAACAAGACGCTCGAGCACGCCCTGGACGTCCTGTTCATCCTCCATGCGGACCACGAGCAGAACTGCTCGACCAGCGCCATGCGCGGCGTCGGCTCGTCGCACGCCGACCCCTACTCGGCGATGGCCGCCGCGGCGGCGGCGCTCTACGGCCCGCTGCACGGCGGCGCCAACGAAGAAGTGCTGAAGATGCTGCGCGAGATCCGCTCGAAGGACAACATCCCCGCATATCTCGAGCGGGTGAAGCGCGGCGAGTTTCGCTTGTTCGGCTTCGGCCACCGGATCTACAAGAGCTACGATCCGCGCGCCAAGCTGATCAAGCGGGTCGCCGAAGAGGTGTTCGACGTCACCGGGAAAAACCCGCTCATCGACATCGCCATGGAGCTCGAGCGCATCGCGCTCCAGGAAGACTACTTCGTCACGCGGAAGCTGTACCCCAACGTGGATTTTTACTCGGGGATCATCTACGAAGCGATGAAGTTCCCGACGGACATGTTTCCGGTGCTGTTCGCCATCGGGCGGACGCCGGGATGGCTGGCGCAATGGCAGGAGATGCTGCTCGACAAGGAGCAGAAGATCGCCCGCCCGCATCAGATTTATACGGGCTCCGACAAGCGGGACTATGTCCCGATCGAAAACAGAAGCTAACGGCGTCGAGCAAAGACGTCGCGCATAGACGTCACGCATAACCGCTAGCGCCGCCGTCTACCCCCGCTGCGGGCGCGAACGGATCGGCCCTGTTTGGGCACCTCAAGCTGAAGCGGCCGTGGCTGCAGTGGTTTCACCGACGGCTCAAAGCCAGGGATAACTTCCCGCGGGAAGATCTGGCCCACGAGCTTTTCGATGTCCCCCATGAGCAACCACTCGTCGGGCGAGAGCAGCGTGAGTGCGAGCCCCCTCGCGCCGGCCCGCGCCGTGCGACCCACGCGGTGCACGTACACCTCCGCTTCGTGCGGCACGTCGAAGTTCACGACCATCCGGATACCGTCGACGTCGATGCCCCGCGCCGCGATGTCGGTCGCCACCAGCACGTCCGCCTCGCCCGAGCGGAACGCGTCCAGGGTGCGGGTGCGGTGGCTCTGGGCCTTGTCGCCGTGGATGGCGTGCGCCGGAATCCCCTCACGCCGCAGGAACGTCACCAGCTTGTCCGCGCCGTACTTGGTGCGCGTGAACACCAGCGTCTGGCCGGCCGGCTTGGCCTGGAGGATGCGCGCGAGCACCCCGCGCTTCTGCAGCTTGTCGGTCGCGACGACCACATGCTCGATTCCTTCCGCGGGCGTCGCCCGGCGCCCGATCTCGACGGAGGCGTGGCTGTCGAGCGCCGTGCGGGCCAGCGCATCGACCTCGAGCGACACCGTCGCCGAGAAGAGCATCGTCTGCCGCTTTGAGGGGAGCGCCCGCAGGATGCGGCGCACGTCGGGCGCGAATCCCATGTCGAGCATGCGGTCGGCCTCGTCGAGCACCAGCACCTCGAGCCGCGAGTAGTCCACGTGGCCGCGCTCCATGTGGTCGAGCAGGCGGCCCGGAGTTGCGACCACGATGTCGACCCCGCGCGCCAGCGCACGGGTTTGCGGCTCCATCCCGACGCCGCCGTAGATGGCCGCGGCGCCGACGTCGACGTGGCGCCCGTACGCCCGCGCGCTCTGCAGCACCTGCTCGGCGAGCTCGCGGGTGGGCACCAGGACCAGCGCCCGGAGCACGTGCTTCGTGCCGTTCGCCGACAGCCGCTGCAGGATCGGCAGCATGAACGCCGCCGTCTTCCCGGTGCCGGTCTGGGCGGACCCGATGAGGTCGCGTCCGGCGAGCGCGAGCGGAATCGCTTCCTGTTGAATGGGGGTGGGCTGCTCGTAGCCTTCTTCGGCCACGGCGCGCAACAGCTCGGGCGCCAGCCCGAGGGATGTAAATGGCATTCCTGATTGCTCCCTTTCGCAATACACACACACGCACGCTGCCGGTGGCTCATGCCACCGCGCTGCAGCGTCACTCTCGTTGTGAACCTGGGGAATGAGACCGGGCGTGTGTACAGCGCCGGAACCCGCTCCTGAGCGGGACCGTCCTTCGGAAGGATGCCAGCTCCTGGTTCGGGGAGAACCCTAACGACGTCACGCAGAGACGTCAAGTGACGACGTAGCACAAAGACGTCGTGCGGAACCGTAACGCCTTCCCGGGCTGTGTCTTCGGCGCGACGTTCCCGCGCTACGATTTCGTGATAGGCCGTTATTTGACGTCTCTCGGGTCCAACCAAGGTGTTGACAAATCCCGCCCCCCGGGCGATCATCCACCCCGAGCGATAACGAACCAGAGACTGTTTCACTAGGACCTGGGCTACCGCCCGGGTCGTTTCGTTTCTGGGGCTCCTCGACTGGAGAGACCGCGTGGAAGTGACCGTAGGCGACGGCGACCGATTGGAATACGTGTTGAAGAAGTTCCGTCGCCAGATCACCAAAGCCGGCCTGTTTCAGGACATGAAGCGGAAGCGCTTCTACGAGAGCCCGGGCGCTCTACGGCGACGGAAAGACAAGGCAGCGGCCCGCCGCAAGGTGAAGTCCGCACGACGTCGCGAACAACATTAAGTCAGGAGTAACAGCAGATGGCACGCATTACCGGTATCGTGAAGTGGTTCAACGACGCGAAGGGTTTCGGCTTCATCACACCCGAGAACGGCGAGAAGGACTGCTTCGTTCACCACACCGCGATCCAGGCACAGGGCTTCAAGTCGCTGGCCGAGGGCGAGCGGGTCGAGTTCGACGTCGTGCAGGGCCAAAAGGGCCCGGCGGCACAGAACGTTGTGAAGCTCTAAGCCGTAGGGCGAAGAGCAAACGAACGGCGCCGTCCCTAAGGGCGGCGCCGGTTGTGTTTCTAGTCTGGGCGTGTGTTAGCGCAGAACGATCCGCATCGCGTGCGTGTCCAGGTCGATGTCCCACGTCGTGATGCGCGGCCGCAGGAACTCGTCACAGTCGCGCGGCGTGAGCGACGCGGCGTCGGCGTCGAGGAACTCGAGCAGACGCATCCGGGCCTGGAGGTAGGTGCACCCCTCCCGCACGGCCGCCATCCGCAACCCCACTTCGTCCTCGAGCTTGCGGTTCACGAAGCCTTGCGCCACCAGGAGCAACCGGCCGACGATCACCCGTTCGAGCTCGGCACCCTCCGGTCGCGCGAACCGGCGCTGCAGCACGCGCTGACGCTCCGGGGCGCACAGCTCCAGCACCTGGCGGCACACCTCCGGGTCGGGCCGCCCGGCGGCTACCGCCGCCGCCCGCTCGGCGCGCGCGCACGTCGGCAGGTCGTTGCGGTGCAGCCGCAGGAACTTGGTCATGGGGGCATACAGGTCGCTCCGACCCGGGGCCGGGGGCCGGCGCCGGCCCGACACCAGGTCCGCCATGTAGTCCTCCGTAACCTGAACCGCCTCGGCGAGCTCGCGCGGCGTGCGCTTGAGCTCCCGCAGGCGACGCCGGAGCAGTTGACCCACCTTCACAGGATCTTTGAGCGGTAGCGCTGCAGGCATCTCGAGGTAGCTCCTTTCGGACGGCACAAGAAAAGGCCCACGGGTGCAAAGAGCGGTCCTATCAGCACACCGCGGGCGAACGTCGCTAAATATAGCTAGGACAGGGCGTTAATGGTACCCCGCTCCCCACCCCGAGGCTGCAAAGCAGCCTCGGCGGCCCGCTTCCGGGCCAGGGCGAGCGACCCCACCGCGATGATCACCGCGAAGCTGAACCACTGGATCGCGTAGGAAAGGTGGGGGCCGTCGGAGATCTCGGGGATCGGCCAGCGGATCAAACCGGGCGGTAGAGGGCGGTACAGGGCGGTAGAGGGCGGCAGCTGTTGGACGACGAAGGGCAAGAGCCGGTACGGTACCGAGTCGCGGAGCGTGGCCGGGTCCACGTCCCCCCTTCCCCGGGGGGCGAGCATGCCGACGCCGAGGACCACGGCGCTGTCCCCTTCCCGGTACGCCGGCTGGTCGAGATGAAAGGCGTCCGGGGACGGCGCCCAGCCCCGATCCACGAGCACCGCCGCGCCGTCGGCGAGCCGGAGCGGCGTCACCAGGTCCACGCCGGGCACCCCTTCATAGCTTCGGGCGTGCCAGAGCCGCTCGTGTGCGTAATCGTAGACGCCCCGCGCGTGCAGCCGGCGGTCGCGGGCGGAGTCCGCCGGGAGCGAGGCGTGGACCTCGAGGGGGAGACGCGCGCGAGCGGCGAGCAGGAGGGCGTTACGCGCGCGCCGCTCGTGCAGGCGGTCGAGCTGCCACATCCCAAGCCGAACGCACGCCGCCGCGACGACGATCGCGATCACCAGACCGACCCGATCGCGCCGGTCCAGTCTCATCGAGAGCCCCGCACGAGCGCCAGCTTCTCGACGCGCGACAGCCGCCGAACCGCGGCCTCGCGCCGCAGCGCCGCCGATCGGTCCGGGTGGCGCTCCTGAAACACCAAACGCACAGGGCGGCGCGCACGCGTGTACGCACTCGCGGTCCCCGCGTCATGCCGCAGCAGGCGCTTGGCGAGGTCGTTGGTGATGCCCGTGTACAGCGAGCCGTCACGACAACGAAGCATGTACACCGTCCACACCGCTCCCGCGTCTCCTACTCGAGCTTTGCCTCGAGCGCGATCTGCGGGATGCCGGCCAGCGCCTTCGACACCGGGCATCCGCGCTTTGCCTCCTCGGCCGCCTTCTGGAAGCCGACCTGGTCGAGTCCGGGGACCCGTCCCCGCACTGTGAGCTCCATCTTGGTGATCTTGGGCGCCCCGTCGACCATGTCCAGCGTGCAGGCCGCCACGGTCTCGACGCGGGCGACGGGCTTCCCGGCTTTTTCGAGGCCGGCGGACAGGGCCATGCTGAAACAGGCCGCGTGCGCCGCGGCGATGAGCTCTTCGGGGTTGGTACCCTTTTTCCCCTCGAACCGGGTTGCGAATGTGTAGGGGCCGCTGAAGGAGCTGCTCCCGGCCTTGAAGTTCCCCTTCCCGTCCTTGAGCTTGCCTTCCCAGACCGCCGTCGCTTGACTCGTGGGCATGGTCCTGACTCCGCTGAGGGTGAGATGCGAGTCGGAAATCTGGCGGAACCGTCGAGGGGACGCTACGCTTGGGGCGCGCACCGCCTGCGATAGAGAGGAACACCGACGATGGCCACAAAGAAACAGAAGCCCCGGCGTCCCGCCAAGAAACGCCCGGCGGCCCGTCCCCACCGGCAGCAGCCCGAGTCGCTGCGGCTCCGCTCCATGGCCGCCTCCTTCACGGTGAGCGATCTCGACAAGAGCGTCGGCTGGTATCGGGATGTGCTCGGCTTTGTCGTCGGCGAGCGCTGGGAAGAGGGCGGCAAGGTCCGCGGCATTCAGATGAAAGCCGGCAGCTGCGACATCATGCTCGGGCAGGACGATTTCGCGAAGGGGCGGGACCGCGAGAAGGGCGCAGGCTTCCGCCTATGGGTCGCGACTGCGCAGGACATCATCGCCGTGGCGGCACGGATCAAGGCGCACGGCTGGACGCTCGACCGCGAGCCGTCCGAAACCCCGTGGGGCGACTGGGCGTTCGCCCTGACCGATCCGGACGGGTTCAAGATCACGGTGATTCAGGAGTGATCCGTCGTCCGTCCTCTGTCATCCGTAGCCACGGATGACGGATAACGGATGACATCCGAGCAGGAGACCCCATGCTCCTTCTGATCGCCGGCATCGTGCTGGCGACACAAACGCTAGTCTCCGATACGTCCCCGTTCCGCGCGCTTCCACTCCCCGCACCGAACCGCGTGCGCGGGGCGTCGGGCGCGCCGGGCCCCGACTATTGGCAGCAGCGCGCGGACTACGTGATCCGCGCGACGCTCGATACCGCGGGCTCCGTGCTCCGCGGCACCGAGCGGATCCACTACGAAAACCATTCTCCCGACACCCTGCGGTTCGTCTGGGTGCAGATCGAGCAGAACATCTTCGCGAAGAACAGTGTGACCTACGCCCTGAACCAGCCGCCGCTGCACTTCGCGGGGGGCGCGGTGTTCGACTTCACCGGCAAGGGATTCAGCGGCGGGATCACGATCGAGCGCTTTGCATTCGCCGGCCGGGAGCTGCGGCGCGCCGAATACGGGACGATGATGCGGGTCGAGCTGCCGCGCCCGCTCGCCCCCAAGGGGATGATCGACTTCGATGTCGCGTGGCATTTCCCCGTGCCGCCCTACGGCGGCGGCCGCATGGGACGCATCGGCACGCGGCTGTACGAGATGGGCCAGTGGTACCCCCGCATGGTGGTGTACGACGACGTGCACGGCTGGAATCCCCTGCCCTACATCGGCGCCGGCGAGTTCTACCTCGAGTACGGGGACTTCGACGTGACGCTCACGCTGCCGGCGGGGTTCGTGGTGGCCGCGACCGGAACCGTGCAGAACCCGTTGGCCGTGTGGAGCGCGACGGAACGGGCACGGCTCACCCGGGCGAAGACCTCCGCCGACCGTGTGCAGGTCATCACCAAGGCAGAGGCAACCGCGTACAGCGCACAGCGTACCCCCGGGGCCAAGACCTGGCACCTCACCGCCAGGAACGTGCGCGACTTCGCCTGGGCCGCTGCGCCCGATTTCCGGTGGGACGCGTCGGCCTGGAACGGCGTCCTCATCCAAACGTTCTATCGACCGAGCGCCGCGCCGTGGGAGGAAGCGAACCGCATGGCGTGGTTCACGATCAAGCACTTCAGCGAGACATGGGGGATGTACCCCTGGCCGCACGCCACGACGGTCGAAGGGCTGATCGAGGGGATGGAGTACCCGATGCTGACGTTCGTGCCGTCCCTCGACAAGCGCGAGGACCAATACTGGGTGCTCACGCACGAATTCGGCCACGAATGGTTCCCGATGATGGTGGGCTCGGACGAGCGCCGCTATCCCTGGATGGACGAGGGGTTCAACAGCTTCATCGATTACGGCTCGGCGGAGGGCTACTTCAAGGGAACGGCGTACGGCGACACGGTGCGCCGGGAGCTGCTCACGGCCTATCGGATCTCGGCCGTCCCGGGGAGCGAGCAGCCGTTGATCACCAAGCCGGTCGAGTCGCGCGATCTCGCGTGGACCGCGTACCAGAAGCCCGCGCTGATGCTCACGGTGCTGCGGGACGCGGTCCTGGGGAAGGAGACCTTCGAGCGCGCCCTGCGCGAGTACGTGCGACGCTGGACGTTCAAGCACCCGCAACCCGCGGACTTCTTCCGCACGATCGAGAACGTGTCGGGCCGAGACCTGGACTGGTTCTGGCGCGCCTGGGTGTATACCACGGCTCGCCTCGATCAGGCGGTCGACTCCGTCACCACCGCGGGTGACACGGCGCTCGTGTTCCTGTCGAACCGCGGGCAAATGGTGTTGCCCGTGACGCTCGAGATCCGCTATGCCGACGGGTCGACGGAGTCGCGGGATTATCCGATCGAGATGTGGAACCTCGGCAGCAAGTTCACGGCCCGGGTGGGGACCGGGAAACCGATGATTGGGGTGGTGGTGGATCCGAAGGCCATCTACCCGGATATCGACCGCGCGAACAACCGCTGGGCAAAGTGACGGCGCCGGGCGGCTAGTGTATGCCGCTCCCGCTCGCGAGCTGCTTGACCAGGTCGCCGATCACCGCTTTCGCGTCACCAAACAGCATCCATGTGTTGTCCTGCACATACAGCTCGTTGTCGATGCCGGCGAAGCCGGGGTTCTTGCTGCGCTTGATGGCGAGGACCGTTTTGGCCTTGTCGGCGTCGATGATCGGCATGCCGTAGATGGGACTGCCCTTGGCGTAGCGGGCGGCCGGGTTCACGACGTCGTTCGCACCGATCACGAGCGCCACGTCGCACTGCGGCATGTCGGGATTGATCTCCTCCATCTCGACGAGCGCGGTGTACGGGATGTTCGCTTCCGCGAGCAACACGTTCATGTGGCCCGGCATCCGTCCGGCCACGGGGTGAATCGCGAACTTGACCGTGATCCCCCGCTTGGTCAGCTGGTCGTACAGCTCACGCACCTTGTGCTGGGCCTGCGCGACGGCCATGCCGTACCCGGGGATGACCACCACGAGGCTCGCCTGCTCGAGCAGCTGAGCCGCGCCCTCGACCGTCTCCTGCTTCCACGCTTTTTGCTCGCCGACGGCGACCGTCTTCTGCACCGTGCCGAACGCACCGAACAGCACGTTGGTGAACGAGCGGTTCATTGCCCGACACATGATGATCGACAGGATCAGGCCGCTCGAGCCGTCCAGCGCACCGGCGGTCACCAGGAGCTTGTTGTTGAGCACGAAACCCATTGCGACGGCCGAGAGGCCGGCGTAGGAATTCAGGATGGAAATCACCGTCGGCATGTCCGCGCCGCCGATCGGGATGATCAGCAGCACGCCGAACAGCACCGCGAGCCCGACGATCCCGTAGAACACCCGCGCCGACCACGCCGCCGCGGGGTGCATGACGACGACCACGCCCAGCGCCACGGCGACGACCAGCACGCCGATGTTGACGACGTTTTGTCCCGGGTAGGTCACCGGCCGCTGGGGAATCCACTTGACCTCTTGCAGCTTGCCCGCGGCCATGAGGCTCCCGGTGAACGTCAGGAATCCCAGGATCACCTCGGCCACGATGGCACTCATCCGGAAGGCGGTCAGCTGGGCCGGATGCTCGGTCAAGCCGAGGAAGTATTCCGCGGCCCCCACCAGCCCGGCGGCAAGCCCGCCGAAGGCGTGGGAGAGCGCGGTCCGTTGTGGCACGGCTGTGAGCGGCACCAGGGAGAGCGGCACACCGACGACGAAGCCGGCGACGATCGCCAGCACGATCCAGCCGTGGTGCACGATCTCGGGCTGAAACCAGGTCGCCAGCACGGCGACGAGCATCCCCGAGACGCCCGCCACCACGGCGTGGCGGGCGGTCTTCGGATCGTTCATCCAGTACAGCGAAAAGATGAACAGCGCCGTCGCGAGGATGGCGGCGGCCTGGGCGACGGCGTACGTCATTGCTTCTTGAACATCTTCAGCATCCGGTCCGTGATGAGGAATCCGCTGACGATATTCGTCATGGACGCGAACAGCGCGATCCCCCCGAGGACGCGGATGGCCGCCGGGTACTCCGCACCCGTGACCGCGATCGACCCGACCACGGCGATCGCCGAGATCGCGTTCGTGAGCGACATGAGCGGCGTGTAGAGCAGGCGGGAGACGCGGCGGATCACGCCCAGCCCGATGAAGGTCGCCAGCACGAACACGAACAGCATGGACCAGTAGTCGCCCGCGGGCTCGGCCGCCGCCGTCTGGACCGTCAGCAAACCGTCGATCATGACTTCCGCACCTCCCCGGCGTACGTGACACATGTCTCTCGCATGATTTCGTCGTCGAAATCCACGACGAGCTTGCCGTCTCGTGTGACGTGCAACAGGAAACTGGAAATGTTCCGCGCGTACATCTGGCTCGCGTGATACGGCAGCGTGCTCGGCAGATTGACCGGACCCAGGATCAGCACGCCGTTCCGGCTCACGTCGGTCCCCGCCACCGCCAGCTCGCAGTTCCCGCCGGTCTCGACCGCGAGGTCCACGATCACCGACCCCGGCTTCATGCCGCCGACCGCGTCGGCCGTGATCAGTATCGGCGCTCGCTTCCCCGGGATCGCCGCCGTCGTGATCACGATGTCGGCGTCCTTCACCTGCTGGGCGAGGAAGGCGAGCTCGCGGCGGTGAGTCTCCTCGGACAGCTGCTTCGCGTAGCCCCCCGCGGCCTCCGCCTGCTCGCCGATCTGCATCTCGAGGAACTTCGCGCCGAGACTCTCCACCTGTTCCTTCACCGCGGCGCGGACGTCGAAGGCCGAGACCACGGCGCCCAGCCGGCGCGCCGTGGCGATCGCCTGCAGGCCCGCCACCCCGGCGCCCAGCACCAGCACACGCGCGGGGGTCAGGGTTCCGGCCGCCGTCACGAGCATCGGGAAGAAGCGGCCGGTCGCGACTGCGGCGAGGAGCACGGCCTTGTATCCGGCGACCGTCGCTTGGGACGACAGCACGTCCATCGGCTGCGCCCGGGTGATTCGGGGGAGCAACGCCAGGCTGAAGGCCGTGACCCTGCGAGCCGCGAGCTGAGACACGGACTCCCGTTCGGCCGCCGGCTGAAACAGCGCGACCAGCGCACTCCCTTCGCGGCACAACCGCGCTTCCTGCACCGAGGGCGGCTGCACTTTGAGCACGATGTCGCTCCCGAACGCCTCGGCGGCCGTCGCGACCGGCGTCGCCCCGGCAGCGCCGTACGCGTCGTCACCGAACGACGCGGCCTCCCCTGCCCCCCGCTCGACGACGACCGACAGGCCGGCCTTGACGAGCCGGCCGGCGACGTCCGGCGTCAAGGCTACCCGGCGCTCGTTGGCCGCGGTCTCTTTCGGGACCCCGATCCTCATGAAACCTCAAGATGACATTGGTGAGACAACAACGTTATCCGTCCTCCGTCATCCGTGGTTTGTCAGTATGCTCTCGGTAACGGATGACGGATAACGGATTACGCATAACGTTCTAGCCCTTCGGCAGCGTTCCCCGCTCCCGCGCTTGCGCCAGCAGGCGTTCGGCGAAGTCGAGTCGCTCCGCGAGCTCGCCGACCTGCGACTCGAGCCCGAGCATGCGATCTTCGAGGTCCGTCACCCGACGGTCCGACGCACCGGGGCCGGCGGCGGCATCGGAGACCTCCCACCGCGCCACCCGGCGTCCATCGCAGTCATGGAAGTCGCCCGCAGCGACGACGACGACGTCGTAGAGGTACCAGATCCCCATCCCACCCAGGGTGAGGCACATCCAGATGCCGCTCTGAATGCGCCCGGTGTAGAAGCGGTGCAGCCCGAACGGGCCGCCCAGGACCGCCAGCCCGAGCGCCACGCCGCGCGAGCGCTCGGACACCGGGGCCTGCCCCGCGCGCGGCTCCGGCTGCTCGTACCGCGACAGCGACCCGGAGGTCACGTCGCGGGCCCAGAGAGTCCGGCCAGGGCTTCGAGCCGCTGCCGCGGGATCACGCCCGTCTGCCGGCCCACTTCCTGACCCTGCCGGAATACGAGCAACGTCGGAATGGCACGGATGCCGAACCGATGCGTGGTCGCCGGGTTGCGGTCGGTGTCGAGCTTCACGACCAGTACCTCGCCCTGGCGGTCGCGCGCGAAGTCGTCGAGCACGGGCGCCATGATCTTGCAGGGGCCGCACCAGTCGGCGTACCCATCCAGGACGACGGGTACCTCCGTGCCCTTGAGGACCGCGTCGAGCGTCGCGTCCGTGACCGCGATGGGACGATCGAGCAGGATCGGCCGCCCACAGCTGGCGCATTTCGGACGGTCGGCAATGCGGGTGAGATCCACCCGGTTGAGCGTCCCGCAGAGCGGGCAAGCGACGGTTGCGCGTTTGCCGACTTCTGTGACCGCCACGGCTCACCTCCGTCTGGAATCTACTCGTCGCGCTCCACGATCGCTTCCGCCTCGATTTCCACGAGCATCTCGGGCGCCACGAGCCGGCTCACGGCCACGAGCGTGCTGGCGGGCCGGATGTCCCGGAACACCTCGCCGTGGGCCCGCCCCACACGCTCCCAGTCGGCAATGTCCGTCACGTACATACGCGTGCGGACGACGTCGTTGAGCGACGCGCCGGCCTGGAGGAGCGCCCGCTCGATGTTCTTGAGCGCCTGGACCGCCTGCAGGTAAGCGTCCCCGATCCCGACGATCTTCCCGTCGGGCCCGGTCGCCGTCGTGCCCGCGACGTGCACGGTGGAGCCCACCCGCACCGCGCGCGAGTAGCCGACGACGGGCTCCCACGGCGCCCCGCTCGAGATGTTACGCCGCGGCATGTCAGCGCACCACGGGTGCTTCGTTCTGCGTCTCGTGCGAGATGGTGTTCTTCCCGCTCTGCTTGGCCTGATACATCAGGCGATCGGCGGCCGCGAGCAATGCATCCACCGACTCGGGTGGCACCAGGAAGGTCGCGACGCCGATGCTCGCCGTAATCCGCCAGCCGTGCGCCGGGACCACGTCCGACAGCGCCTGGCGCAGCTTCTCCACGGTCAGGCGGGCGGCCGCCGCCCCGGCCTCGGGCAAGAGGACCACGAACTGGTCGCCGCCGATCCGCGCGACAACGTCACTCGCCCGCAGCACGCCCGTCAGGGCGCGGGCCACCGAGCGCAGGACCGCGTCGCCCGCCTCGTGTCCCAGTCGAAAGTTCACGAGCTTGAATTCGTCGAGATCGATGTAGGCGACCGAGAACGCGTGCGGGTAGCGCCGGGCGCGTGTGATCTCGGCGTCGGCGAGCTGATAGAACGCCCGGAGATTGGCGACGCCCGTGCGGGGGTCGGCACGCGCCTGGTCCCGCTCCCGCGCGACCGCCGCCCGGAGGCGAGCCACCGTCTCTGCCACGATAGCCAGCGCGCCGAGCCGGAGCAGGCCGTTCCAGTAGGGAATCGACCCGTGCGCGTAGTCGCCATGCGTGAGGGCGTCGGTGAGGAGCCAGGCGACGGTAGCGGCGCCGGCAACCCCCAGGCCGGGACGGCGACCCGCGAACCACGTCACCACGACGACCGGGGCAAGATAGAACAAGAGAGGAGTGAGCTCGGGACCGGTCGCGAAGTCGAGGTAGCCCAGCCCGGCCACGGCGACGAGTCCGGCAACCACGATGGCCCACGGCGGGCCTGCGCCGAAAGGACGGGTGATGCGTACCCCCGCGAGGGTCGGTCGGTGAGAAGATAACCCCTCCGCTTAGCACAGTGCGATCTGGTCGGGCGGGCCGGCGGGATAGCGCAGCCGCCCACCCGGCAGCACCTGAGCGTGCGGCGACAAGTGATGCGGCTCCACCCGCGCGGCGCCGAGGATGTGGCCCACGTCATGCCCCTGCACCACCAGCGCGTCGGCGATCAGCTGGCGGTGGCAGCGCCAGGGCACGGCTTCCGCGCACAGGATCGCCGTCGGCCCAGCCCGCGCGAGCTCGCGCAGCCGCACCAGCGCATCCGCGAACTCCGGCGTCTCCATGTAATCCGCGTAGCCGCGGAAGCCGGCGGTGCGCCACCCCGTGTTGAGCGAGTCCGGCCGCGCCGCGCGCCGCCCGCCGAGCTCGGGCGCGTGATGGTAGCCGACGCCCACCTCCTGGAGCGCGGTCGCGAGCGCATCGCGGGCGAACTGCGGGTGGCGGCGCGACGCCGGGTAACGGCGCACGTCCACCACCTGCGTGACCCGATGGGCCGCGAGCAGGCCCAGCAGCTCGCTGAGAGCCCGAGTCGAGTGTCCGATCGTGTAGATCACATCGAGGAAAAAAAGAATCACGGGGGGCTGGTGGCAATCCGGGGAATCGGTGAGCTTGAAGAACGTACTCGCGAGGAGGCAAGGATGACGGAAAAGGAGCAGTTCCTGGGGGCGCTCGAGAAGGAGCTCCCCACTACCATGCGGGTGCTCAAGGCCTACCCGGCCGCTAAGGGAGACCTGAAGCCGCACGCCAAGTGCAAGTCGGCGAGGGAGCTCGCCTGGATGTTCGTGACCGAGCAGAAGGCGAGCGAGCAGGCGCTCGACGGCGGGATCGAGTTCGGGAAGATGCCGAAGGCGCCCACGACCCTGCCGGAGGTGATCGCTGCGTACGAGAAGTCGTCCAAGGCATTCGTCGACCGCATCAAGCGGACGCCCGACGCGGAGCTCAACAAGACCGTGAAGTTCTTCGTGGCGCCGAAGCAGATGGGTGACGTCCGCAAGATGGACCTGCTCTGGTTCATGCTGATGGACCAGGTGCATCACCGCGGCCAGTTCACCGTCTACCTCCGCATGGCGGACGGCAAGGTCCCGTCGATCTACGGGCCGTCGGCGGACGAACCCTGGATGTAGCCTGTCGCCGGTCGTAGGTCGGACCCCCGCTCCGCGACAAAACAACGCAGTCGCTGCGCGGGGGGCCCGACCCACGACCACAACAAATTTCGACCGCAAGAACCGGATAGATCGCGGCGCGGCAAGGCGCTAAGTTTTCCAGCGTGAGCCGTGCCGCTGCCGTTTCCGACCTGACCGTGGAGCGCCGCTGGCGCATCGTGCTGGCGCGTGATCGGCGCTACGACGGCGCGTTCGTCTATGCGGTGCAATCGACGGGGATCTACTGCCGCCCCTCGTGTCCCAGCCGGCGTCCGCGCCGCGCCCACGTCGCGTTCTTTCCGGGACCGGAGGCGGCGGAGCTGGCAGGCTTCCGCCCGTGCCGCCGCTGCCGGCCGGGCGAGGCCGCCGCGGCGGTCCCCGGCGTTCCCCTGGTGCGTGCCGTCTGCCGGCTGATCGACGCGCACCCGGACCGGCCTGCGAGTCTCGCCCTCCTGAGCGCTCAAGCCGGCGTGACGTCCCATCGCCTGCTGCGCACGTTTCGGCGGGTGCTCGGTATCAGCCCGCGCCAGTACCGCGACGCCCGGCGCCTCGACCGGTTCAAGACGGAGCTGCGCGCGCGGGGCCGTGTGAGCCCCGCTTTGTACGAAGCGGGATATGGCTCGACCAGCCGTGTCTACGAGCGAGCGCACGCGCAGCTCGGGATGACGCCCGCAACGTACAGCCGCGGCGCGCCGGGCACGCGCATCGCGTTCGCGATCGTTCCCTGCGCCTTCGGCCGGCTGCTGGTGGCGACTACGGCGCGCGGGATCTGCCGTATCAGCCTGGGGAGCGGCGCGAAGGCGCTCGCGGCGGGGTTGCGCGCCGAGTTCCCCGCCGCCGAGCTGCGCCGCGATCGCAGCGCGCTCGCCGCGTCGGTCGGCGCCTTGCTGCGCTACCTGGACGGGCGTCCGGAGCCGCTCGACCTGCCGCTGGACGTGCGTGCCACGGCGTTCCAACGGCGGGTGTGGGAGGCGCTGCGTCGCATCCCCTACGGGGCGACGCGGTCCTACGCCGAGATCGCGCGTGCCATCGGCGCGCCGTCCGCTACGCGCGCCGTGGCGCGCGCCTGCGCGACGAACCCCGTGGCCCTCGTCATCCCCTGCCACCGGGTCGTGCGAGCGGACGGCGGGCTCGGCGGCTACCGCTGGGGGGTCGCGCGCAAACGCTCACTGTTGGAACAGGAGCGGGCGACCACCGCGAACTAGGGTTGCGACGCGGGCAATTCTTCGGCCTCGAACTCGATCTTCACGGCGTCGAGCGTGAGCGGACTGGCCGCTGTCACTAACCCCTCCCCTTCCGCCTTCACCGCCCGGCTCGCGGCGAGCGCCGCCTGTACCTCCGCCAGTGACGCGAGATGCTCGTCGTCATCGCCTTCCCGGGCGTCGACTTCGGTGCCGCTCACGATATGGATGACCGTGCCGTCGGCCAGCGTGACCGTATTGGCCGTCTGATCCACCGACCGCACCATCCCTTCGAAGTCCCGCTCGCCTTCGACCTCCGGGTTCTGCGCTTGGAGCCGGGTGGTCCCGTCGCTCCCCCGTAGCTCGATGCTCATGCCCAAGAGCTTGAGCACGGCATCGGGCGGCGAGGTGGGACTGGTGACGAGGTTGGCACTGGTCACGTTGAGGCTGATCCGGGGATGTTCGTTGTCCTGGTCGCGCCTGAGCTCGGTAGCGAGAAAGGTCGCGTCGCCCGGGGCCTGCGGAGTGGCGGGCGGAGCGCGGCGCGCCTTCACCGCCGGATGCCGTCCGGCCGCGAGGTCGGCCTGCACGTGCGCCACAAAATCTGCGAGCGTCATCCCGCCGCCCTCCGACATGAGCGCGGCGTGCTCATCGCTGTCGCCGTCGTCGGGCCGGAACTGCGTCGACGAGTTGAAGCCGACCTTCAGCCCACCCAGCTCCAGCGTGACCGTCCCCTGATCGGCTGTGGCGCTGATCGCGTTGATCCGGCTGCGGACCTCTTCAGGACGCGCCAGCTCGTCGGTCGTCTCGATCGCGACGCGCCGCGCGACCAGGGTACCGGGAATCAGGCCCACGTCCACGCGAGCGGGACCGGTCTGGAACAGGCTTTGGGCGTCGGGGAGCGAGATGCTGCGGGAGAACTGGATCGAGCCGGACCCGGGATTGGTTGACGCGTGGTCGCAGGCCGTGGCGGCCAGTACGACCAGGACTGCGGCCAAGCTCTCGCGAACGTGCAGCGACATGGGGCGCCTCCTTATGACTCGGATTCACGCTGTTTCCCTGAGGACTCAGGGAACGTCGCTTCCGTAACGGAGCAGACGACCTGCCACTACACCGGAGCGGGGTCGAGGGGGGCGACCGGTTGCGAGATGAGACGCCTCGCAACGAAACGGGGCGGGCTGGCGCGAAATGAGACGGTTACATTTGCGCTTACATGACGCACGATCTCCAGCCTGACGATCGGCTCGGCGACTTCACGGCCGACAGCCGCGTCCTGACGTTGACGGGCATGGCCGCCCTGATCGGCGTGATCAGCGCGTTCGTCGCCCTCGCGCTGCTGCGGCTCATCGGGTTCTTCACCCACCTGTTCTATTACCACGCGATCGACAGTCGCCTCGTCTCGCCGGCCGACAACCGCCTGGGTGTCTGGGCGTTGTTGGTGCCCATCGTCGGGGGCCTCATCGTCGGGCTCATGGCGCGGTACGGCTCCGAGCGGATCCGGGGCCACGGCATCCCGGAGGCGCTCGAGGCGATCCTGATCGGGCAGAGCCGCATGTCCGCCCGGGTCGCCGTGCTCAAGCCGCTGTCCTCCGCCATTTCCATCGGGACCGGCGGGCCGTTCGGCGCCGAGGGGCCGATCATCATGACGGGAGGGGCGTTCGGCTCGCTGTTCGGCCAGGCGTTCCATCTATCGCCGGCGGAACGGAAGACGTTGCTCGTCGCCGGCGCCGCGGGCGGGATGGCCGCGGTGTTCGGCACGCCGCTGGCCGCGGCGCTGCTCGCCGTGGAGCTGCTGCTGTTCGAGTGGAAGCCGCGCAGCTTCATCCCCGTGGCCTGCGCGGCCGCGGTGGCGGGCGCGGTGCGCGTGCCGCTGCTCGGCACGGGCCCGCTCTTTCCGGTGCCGCTACACGCCGCGTTGGCCACGCGCGAGCTCATCATCGCGCTCGCGCTCGGGATCACGGCCGGCTTCGGGTCGGGGCTGCTCACATGGCTCGTGTATGCGTGCGAAGACCTGTTTCGCAAGGTCCCGATTCACTGGATGTGGTGGCCCCTCCTGGGCGGCGCCGTGATCGGGATCGGCGGTCTGCTCTCCCCGCGTGCGCTCGGCGTCGGCTACGACACCATCCACGACCTCCTCACGGGGCAGCTCGTCGGCGTCGCACTCCTCGGCTTGATGGTGACCAAGGCGGTGATCTGGGCCGTGGCCCTCGGCTCGGGGACGTCGGGCGGCGTGCTCGCCCCGCTCCTCATCATGGGGGGCGCGCTCGGCGCACTCGAGGCGCACTGGATCCCCACGGGCGACCCCGGGCTCTGGGCCGCGCTCAGCATGGGCGCGATGATGGGCGGCACGATGCGCTCCCCGTTCACCGCTGTCGCGTTCATGGTGGAGCTGACGCACGACGTCAACGTGCTGCCGGGACTCTTCGTCGCGTGCGTCGCCGCGGATGCCGTGACGGTGCTTCTCATGAAACGCTCGATCCTGACCGAGAAGGTCGCGCGGCGCGGGTATCACCTGACGCGCGAGTACAGCGCGAACCCGCTGCACCTCCTGCGGGTGCAAGACGTGATGGAGCCCCCGGTGCTGCCGGTCGCCGACCGGCCGGCGGTCGTCAGCTATCCCGACGAGCTCCTGGATCACGCGTTGACCAAGATGCTCGAGCACGAAGTCGACCTCTTGCCGGTCGTCAACCGGAGCGAGCCCGAAGAGGTCATCGGGTACGTGGCGCGCGACGGGATCCTGGGGGCGTGGGTGCAGTTCGCCCGCGACGAGGGGCGCCGCGAGCCCGGCTGGCTCGCGGCGCAATTCCGCAAGGTGCGGGACCGCGCGGCGAGTTAGCGGTTTCCCGCTCCCGTCGCCGCCTCGGTGACGCTCCGCCGGTGCTTCTCGTACCAGCTCATCATGTAGAGTTGCGTGCGCATGAAGTTCGACGGCTTCGAGCCCGTGCCGTGATACTCACCATTGAAGCGGAGCATGACGGTCGGCACGTTGCGGATCTTGAGGGCCGCGTAGTACTCCTCGGTCTGGGGAATCGGCGTGCGCCGGTCGAGCTCGCCCGTCATCAGGAGCGTCGGCGTGGTCACGCGCCCCACGTACATGAGGGACGAGTGCGCCAGCCACTCGTCGGGCTTGTCCCAGAACGCCTGACGGAAGAAGCTGAACGTGAACAGCGGGATGTCCGTCTGGCCCGCCATGCTGATCCAGTCGATCACCGGGCAGCGCACCGCGGCCGCCGCGAAGCGGTTGGTGTGCCCGATCACCCAGCTCGAGAGCACGCCGCCGCCCGAGCACCCCGACACGTACAGGCGAGTGGTGTCGACGTAGCCGCGACCGACCACCGCGTCCACCCCGGCCATGAGGTCGTCGAAGTCGGGTCCCGGATAATTGTGGTCAATGCCGTTGGAGAACGCGTCGCCGTACCCGGTCGAGCCCCGCGGGTTGGTGTAAAGCACCACGTAGCCGTTCGCGGCGAAGTTCTGGAACATGTAGCTGAACCCCACGTTGTACATCGCGAACGGGCCGCCGTGGATCTCGAGGATCAGCGGATACTTCTTCGCCGCATCGAACGCCGGCGGCTTGACGACCCAGCCCTGCACGCGCGTGCCGCCGGTCGAGGTGTACCACAGCTCCTCGACGCGACCCAGCCGCTTGTTCCCCAGCACGTCGTCGTTGACGGCGGTGACGCGTGTCGGGGCTTGCCCGCGCCGCAGATCGATGCGCACCACGTCCGGACCGTGCTCGGGGTCGCTGCGCACGCCCACGCCCACGAGCGTGCGCGCCAGCGACGTGAGCGAGACCACCTGCGCCCCCTGCGTGACGTCCCGCAGGCCGCCCGCGAGATCGACGTACCGCACGTTGATCGACCCGCGGTCCGGGGCCGTGAAATAGATGCCCTTGCCGTCCGGCGCCCAGCGCAGGTTGTCCGGATCCCGGTCCAGCGTGCGAGAGAGGTCGCGCAGCCCTGAGCCGTCGAGCCCTGCGGTCCACAAGTCCGCCGTGCGGTGCGTGTGGTCCGAGGAGTCGGCCCCGGTGAACGCGACGGTGCGGCCATCCGGCGACACCGTGGGGTCGGCCCAGAAGCCGGGCCGGGAGACGAGCGGCCGGATCGCACCGCTCGCCACATCCAGCGCGTAGATGCGCGACACCTGGTACTGGCGGTCCCAAGTGCTGTCCCGCAGCCCGTCGAACACGATCGTGCGTCCGTCGGGCGTCCAATCGTAGCCCGCGCCGAACGCGAGCCCGTCGAAGCGGGCGCCCACGTGCCAGCGCCCGCTCGTCAGCGCGCGCGCGGTGCCGCCGTCGGCGGGCACGAGGAACAGGTGCGTGAAGCCCTGCTGCGTGAACCCGACCTTGTCCTGGCGGTAGTGCAGGTCATCCACCACGCGCGGCGCGGGCGTCCACTTCGCCCCCTCGGGCGCCTTGGGGAGGGAGATGCTCCAGCGCGTCGAATCGGGAACGAGCATCACGAAGGCGATCGCTTTGCCGTCGGGCGCCCACTTCGCATCGGTCGGCGTCTCGGTCAGGCGCGTCACCTGAGACGAGGCGCCCTCCGCATCCATCCAGCGCACGAAGATCTCAGTGCCTTTGGGCTCGCCGTCCGCGAAGTACAGAATGCGCGTGCCGTCCGGCGACCACCGCGCGTCCGATCCCTTCACGAGGAAGCGGTGATGCGATCCGTCGGCGCCCATGATCCACAGCGCCGACTCCCACTTGTCGTCGATCTTGTTCACCCAGCGTCGCGTGTACACGATCTGCGACCCGTCGGGGGAGATCTGCGGGTCGACGACCTGCTCCCAGTCGAGGTAGTGGTCGACCGTGAGCAGGGTGTCGGAGGTGATTTCCTGAGCGCGGACGGGCCGGCCTGCGACCGCGGCCGCGACGACGACGAACGCACAGCAAAGAAGTTTGCGCATCAGCGTGCCGCTTTCGCGCCTCCCGTTAGACTGTCCTTGACCACCTGACCGCCCTTCATCACGAACGCCACGTGCTCCAGCACCGTCACGTCCTGCAGGGGGTCGCCCACGACCCCGATCACGTCGGCGAACTTGCCCGGCTCGAGCGCGCCCACGCGGTCCGCCCAGCCGAGCAGGTCGGCAGCGTTGACGGTGGCCGCCTGGATCGCCTGCAGCGGCGTCGCCCCCCACCGGACCATGTGCGCGAACTGTTTCGCGTTCCAGCCGTGCGGGTACACGCCCGCGTCCGTGCCGAACGCGATCTTCACCCCCGCCTGCACCGCCTTCTTGAAGTTCTCCCGCTGCTGGCGGCCCACCAGGCGCTCTTTCTCGATGATCTTCTGCGGAAAGCCGAGTCGCGTGTACTCGGCGATGATGTAGTCGTCGTTGTAGATGTCGGCGACGAGGTAGGTGCCGCGCTCCTTCATGAGGCGGATGCCCTCGTCGTCGATCAGGCTGCCGTGCTCGACCGAGGCGACCCCGGCGCGCACGGCGCGCTTGATCGCCTCGGCGCCGTGCGCGTGCGCGGCCACTTTCCGCCCCCACATCGCCGCCTCCTCGACCACCGCGTTGAGCTCCTCCTGCGTGTACTGCGGGGCGCCGACCGATTCTTCTTCGGACAGGACGCCGGCGCTGGCGAGGACCTTGATGAGATCCGCGCCATACTTCACCTCGAACCGGATCTTCTCGCGGATCTGGTCCACGCCGTTGGCGATCCCGGAGAATCCTTCGAACCGGAGGTAGGGAGACATGCCGTTCACGTCGCCGTGTCCCCCCGTGGCGGAGAGGGGCATGGTTGAAACCAGCATGCGTGGCCCCGGGATCGCGCCTTCGTTGATGGCGTTGCGCAGCGCCACGTCGATGAACTCGCCGGCCCCGACGTTCCGCACGGTGGTGAACCCCGCGTCGAGCGTGCGCTTCGCGAAGACGTGCGCCCGGACCGCTTCGTCGATCGCGCTCATGCGGAACAGCTGCTTGTAGTAGTCGCCGGGATCGGATGTGATGTGGGTGTGGCAGTCGATCAACCCGGGCAGCACGGTCGCATTGCGCAGGTCGATCACCCGCGCATCGCGCGGAGCGTGGGCGGCGACGGCGTCCGCGGGGCCGACGTCCTTGATACGGTCGCCCTCGATCAGGATGGCCTGGTTCGTCAGCACCGTGCCCGTGCGCACCGCGATGAGCCGCCCCGCGCGCACCAGCACGCTCGCGCGCGCCACCGAGTCCGACTGGGCGGCGACGTCGCGGCCGGCGAGGAGGCCCGCGACGACGATCACCGCGACGCGCCGGATCATCGGGCGCCTCCGATCGTCTTCTCGACGCGCTGCGCGAACACGTGCGCCCCGGCCGGCGCCATGATCCTCGCGTCCCCCTTGATTTCGTAGCTGTCGGCGAGCACCGGCTTCCCGCTCGTGGCATCGAACAGCTCGGCCGTGAGCAGCCACACGAGGTTCGACAGGTTCGAGATGGTGCCCTTGGCCACCCAGCGGGCTCCGAGCCGCCGCGCCACGGCCAGGGCGCACTCGTTGCCGCAGGGGTTGCCGCCGGCCTCGGCGGCCGCGACGGCGACCGCGACCACGCTCGAATCGACCAGCGTCACCAGCTCCGATGCCCGCAGCGTCGCGAGCAGCCTGCTCGTCGCGGCCGCCACGACCGCCGTGTCGCCCGGCCCGAGCACGTTGGCGTGCTCGCCGTCGAACCGCAGGTTCACGACCACGATCGCCGGGCGGGGCCCGGCACCTTGCGCCCCAAGGCGCGGGGGGAGAGTGTCCACCAACAGCAGCAGCAAGACGAGCGCAACAGCGGTGGCGCGCACGCGAATCCTCCGGGTCGTGAGACGTCCAGAATGGGTGTAATCTAGAGGTCCCTCGACCGGGACACCAATGACCTCGACGCGCCCTTTGGCAAGCGATCAACGCGCCACCGTCGTCGCGGGCTTCCTCGGCTGGACGCTCGATGCGTTCGACTTTTTCCTGGTCGTCATGACGCTGACGGCGATCGCCAAGGAATTCGGCAAGACCGACAAGGACATCGCACTATCGATCACGCTCACGCTCGCATTCCGACCGGTGGGCGCGTTCATCTTCGGGCTGCTCGCGGACCGGTACGGCCGCAAGCTCCCCCTGATGATCGACCTGGTGTTCTACTCGGTGATCGAGGTCCTCACGGGGTTCGCGCCGAACTACACGACGTTTCTCGTGCTCCGGGCCCTGTTCGGGATCGGGATGGGCGCCGAGTGGGGCGTGGGCGCGTCCCTGGTCATGGAGAAAGTGCCACCCCGGTATCGGGGCGTCGTGTCGGGCTTCTTGCAACAGGGGTACGCGCTGGGCTTCCTGCTCGCCGCCCTGTGTTACCGCGCCCTGTTCCCGCACTTCGGCTGGCGGCCGCTGTTCTTCATCGGTGGCCTGCCCGCGCTGCTCGCGCTGTTCGTGCGGGCGCGCGTCCGGGAGTCGGAGGTGTGGCGGGAGACCCGCCACGAGAGCTGGGGTGGGCTCGGTCGCGCGATCCGGGGCAACCTCCCGCTGTTCGCGTACATCACGGTGCTCATGTGGATGATGAACATGGTCTCGCACGGCACGCAGGACATGTATCCCACGTTCCTGCAACGACATTGGGGCTTCACGGCACAGCAGCGTGGTGATATCACGATCATTTCCATGGTCGGGGCCCTGCTGGGCGGCGTCACGTTCGGGCTCTACTCCGACCGCTTGGGACGCCGGCGCGCGATCGGGCTCGCACTCTGCGCTGCCGTCGTCGTGATTCCCCTGTGGGCGTTCGCCCCCTCGGTCCCGTTGCTCGTGGTCGGCGCTTTCGTGATGCAGTTCTTCGTCCAGGGCGCCTGGGGCGTGATCCCGGCGCACATCAACGAGCTCTCCCCCGACCCCGTGCGCGGCTTCCTGCCGGGGTTCGCTTACCAGTGTGGCGTGGCCCTGGCGGGCGCGATCGGGTGGCTCGAAGCGCGCTTCGCCGAGCATCTGGATTACGCGTGGGCCATGGCCCTCACCGCGGCAACGGTGTTCATCCTCGGTACCATCGTGGCGCAGCTCGGCCCCGAGCGCCGGGGAGTGGCATTCGGGCGCGGCTCTCCCTAGCCTTAGGGACCATGACGACGTTCGTCAAAGCCACCCAGGCGTACCAGCAGGGCCAGCGGACGCTGCCCGGGCGCTACTACAACGCGCCCGAGATCTGGGCCGAAGAGCGGGAGCGCATCTTCGCGCGGCGCTGGATCTGCGTCGGCCGCTCCGCCGAGCTCGCCCAGCCCGGGGACTACGCGGTCCGCACCGCCGGCGGCGAGAGCGTCATCGTCGTGCGCGGTCAGGACGGCACGGTGCGCGCCTTCTACAATGTGTGCCGCCACCGCGGCACCCGGCTGTGCGAGGCGGAGCGCGGACGTCTTTCCGAGACGATTCAGTGCCCCTACCACGCGTGGACCTACACGCTCGATGGCACGCTGATCGGCGCGCCGCACATGAACGAGGTCGCGGGGTTCGACAAGCGGGACTACCCGCTCCACCAGGTCGCGCTCGCCGAGTGGGAAGGGTTCCTGTTCATCACTCTGGCGGAGGAGCCGGAGCCGTTCGCGCGCGCGTTCGCTCCCCTGGAAGGTCGGTTCAGCCGCTTCAACATCGCGAGCCTGCGGTCGGCCGGTCGCATCGACTACGACGTGCACGCCAATTGGAAGCTGGTGTTTCAGAATTTCTCCGAATGCCTGCACTGCCCGATCATCCATCCGGGACTCGCCAAGCTGACGCCGTACACGAGCGGAGAGAACGACCTGTTCGACGGGCCCTATCTCGGCGGCTATATGGTGATCACCGCGCCCGGCGGCAGCCTGACCATGAGCGGCCGGGCATGCGCCCCGGCCGTGGGAGATCTACCGGCGGAAGATCAGCATCGGGTCTACTTCTACACGATCTTTCCGAACCTGCTCCTGTCGCTGCACCCGGACTATGTGATGTTCCACACGCTGTGGCCGCAGGCACCCGACCGCACCCGCATCACCTGCGAGTGGCTGTTCCACCCCGACGCCTTCGGGCAGCCGGGCTTCGATCCCGACGACGCCGTGCGCTTCTGGGACGAGACCAACCGGCAGGACTGGCATATCTGCGAGCAGAGCCACGCGGGGATCGCCTCGCGGGCCTACCAACCCGGCCCCTACTCGCCGCGCGAGGGTATTTCAGCGGCGTGGGACCGGGAGTTTCTGAGGGCGATCGGGCACGCGCGTTAAGCAGATCTTCGCGTCGCGCGCAACCAGATCCTTCGCGTCGCACAACCAGATCCTTCGCGTCGCGCGCGTTCCGCGCGCTCGCTCAGGATGACAACGCCGCGCGGCTACGGAAAAGGGAATGAGGAGGGAAGAGAGTGTCGTTGCTTCTTCTCCATTTCGAGAGGGAGCGGCCTGTCATCCTGAGCGCCGCAGGCGCGAAGGATCCGCTTTCTACCGCCGTAGGTAGTCATCCGTCTTGTTAAGCCAATCCTCGCGCGGCGGGTAGAAGATGTCCACGTCGAGCGTGTCCTCGAGCGCGTGCGCCTCGTGTGGCACGTTCGCCGGCAGGTGCAGCACTTCCCCCGCGCGCACCACGATCTCCTCGGCGCCTGTCTCACCCACCAGGAACCGCAGCGCGCCCTCCAGGATGTAGGTGAACTGCTCGTTCTCGTGCGAGTGCTTCGGGACGACACAGCCCTGCTTCAGGTACACGTGTGCCAGCATGACCTGGTCGCCGGTGATCAGGCGACGCGACAGCCGCTCGTGCAATTCCTCGCGGGGAACCTCGTCCCAGCGATACCACTTCGCCGCTCGTTTACCGCGCACTGCGACGCTCCATCATGGAGTCCACCGACAACGCTACTGCGCGGCCGATTCGGCGTCAAAACCGGATGGCGGCTGTGGCGCCATATAGATAGCGTGATCGTTCACGACGCGACGTGAGGTACCGATCCGTGGATAGGGAGCAGCTGCTGAACCGGCTCGACGAGGCGTGGACAGCACTCCAGGAGGCGTACGCCGGCCTGTCTGACCCGGAGCTCCTGGTGCCTGGGGTCACGGGCGCCTGGTCGATCAAAGACATCATCGCGCACGTCACCTGGTGGGAAGAAGAGGCACTGAAGCATCTGCCGCTGATCCTCGCGGGCGGCAGGCCGCCGCGATATTCGGTCACGTACGGCGGCATCGATGCCTTCAACGCCAAGATGACGAAACAGAGGCACGACCTCTCGCTCGCGGCGGTGCTACGGCACCGGGATGATGTCCACCGCCGCCTGATCGCCCTCGTTCGCAGTGCGCCGGAGACCCAGCTCACCGGCGAAACGCGGTTTCGCCGCCGTCTGCGGCTCGATACCTACGGGCATTACCCGAAGCACGCACGAGCGATACGCGCATGGCGCGAACGACGCCTTGCCGGACCCGCCGTCGCCCGAGTAGCTTCGCGGCTCCCCCCGTGACGGAGGCCGCAGATGCCGCTCGCCGGGCTGCTGCTCCCCGAGTTCGATGAGGAGATGGCCGCCACGCGCCGGGTACTCGAGCGCGTGCCCGACGGCAAGGCGTCCTGGAAGCCGCATCCCAAGTCGATGACGCTCGGTCGGCTCGCGACGCTGGTCGCCGAGCTGCCGGCGTGGGTGGTTAACACCATCACGCACGACGAGCTCGACATCATGCCGCCGGGTGGCCCACCGCTCAAGTTCGAAGCGCTCGACAGTACGGCGCGGATCATCGAGCTGTTCGACCGCAACGCGGCCGCGGCGCGGGCCGTCCTCGCCAAGGCCCCGGATGCGGAGTTCAAGAAGCCCTGGGCGTTCAAGGTCGGCGGCCGGACCATCACCACGAACCCGAAGCTCACGGTGTACCGACGCACGGTGCTCAATCACCTCGTGCATCATCGCGGCCAGCTGACCGTGTACCTGCGGCTCACCGGCGCCGCCGTCCCCGCCGTGTACGGCCCCACGGCGGACGAGCCGAACTTCTAGGGAGCAACCCGTGCCCTCGTGGGAGCAGGCGGTCTCCGGGCTGCTGCGCGCGCTGCGGCTCGACAGCATCCGCAGCAAGATGCTGGTATTTGCGTTGCTGGCCACGCTCATCCCCTCGGTCACGACGGGCTGGATCTCCTACCTGCAAAACGAGCGCTCGCTCACGGCGAAGATCACCGGCGAGCTGCAGAGCGTCAGCGCGCAGACCGCGCGGGAGATCGACCTGTGGGTCAAGGAGCGGCTGTACGAGCTGCGCGTGTTCGCCAGCTCGTACGAAGTATCGGAGAACCTCGACCGGATCCGGCACGCCGGCGGCGAGCGGGCGCACGAGCGGCTCACCGGCTATCTCCGCTCCGTGCGCGAGCGCTTCGCGGACTACCAGGAGCTGCTGGTCGTGAACCCCGAAGGCGAAGAGCTGGCGAGCACCGCCCCGCAACCGACGGCGGTCGAGCTGCCGCCGGGGTGGACGACCACCATCCGCGCCGACAACGCCGTGGTCGGCGACGCATCCTGGGACGCCGAGCACATGAAAAGCGTCGTGGTGTTCGCGGTCCCGATCTACCAGACCGGGGGGCGGCTGCTGGGCGCCTTGACGGCCAAGCTCGATCTCGGCGCCCTGCATCGCCTGCTGCGACGCTTCGCGGGCGGCGGCGCGCAGGAGGGTCAGGTGTACCTCATCGCGGCGGACGGCCACGCCATCGTGGGGTCCCGCTCCGCTCCCGCCGAGCTGATGCGCCGCACGCTGGACACCGCCGCCGTCCGCGGGCTGCTCGAGCGGGAGGGAGCCACCCGCGAGTATCGCGGCCTCGAAGGCCAGGAGGTGGTGGGGGCCGTCAAACGTGTGCCCCGCCCGGATTGGGCGGTGCTGGCGGAGGTCCCGGCGGCCGAAGCCTACCGCCAGGTGACACGGCTCCGCAACGTGACCGCGGTCATCGTGGCCGCGTTGCTCGTGGCGGTGGGGCTGTTCGCGTACTTCCTGGGGCTGTTGATTACGCGGCCGCTCGACCGTCTGACGGGGGCGGCCACGAAGGTGGCAGGGGGCGACCTCGCCGTGCACTTGCCCGTGGTGGGCGGCGGCGAGCTCGGCTATGTCACCGAGGTATTCAACGACATGGTGGCACGGCTCCACGAGAGCCGGAAGGAGCTCGAACGGCTGTCCGTCACCGATGACCTCACCGGGTTGTACAATCGGCGATATCTGATGGACGCGGTCGCCAACGAAGTGCGGCGCTCGCGCCGCCTCGATCACCCCTGCACGCTGCTCATGGCCGACGTCGACCACTTCAAGGAGTACAACGACGACTACGGCCACCTGGCGGGCGACGAAGCGCTCAGGCGCATCGCGGGCATCCTGCGCGAGACGACGCGCGACGTGGACTGCGCCGCGCGCTACGGCGGTGAGGAGTTCGTGGTGTTGCTGCCCGAGACCAGGGCGGCCGGGGCAATCGAGACTGCCCAGCGCTTCCGTACCCGCCTCGCCACCGACGAGCTGGTGGGCGGGAAGCTCAGCGTGAGCATTGGGGTGGCCCAGTTCCCCGAGGATGGCGACGCGCCCGACGCGCTGCTCGCCCGTGCCGACGCGGCGCTGTACCGAGCGAAGCGCGAGGGCCGCGATCGCGTGCTGCGGGCGCCCCCCCCGTCCCTCCCGCCCCCGGCCTCAGCCTAACGGCCGCCCGGCTCGATCCCCCGCCGCGCCACCAGGCTCAAGAGCATCCAGCCGGCGCGACCGCCGTCATCGCCGACGCGCACCCACCGCTCGAGATAGGAATAGCCGACGAGCTCGGCGCCCGGCTCCACGGTGAACAGCACTTTGTACGCCGCGCCCGGCCCGTCCCGCACCCGGCCCCGCGCCGTCGCTTGCAGCCGCACAGGAACCGCGAACGACACCTCGCCCGTGCGGAGCGGCGGCCGACCGCCGGCGCCGAGACGGCTCCGGCCGACGCCGGCCAGGCTCTTCGCCTGGTTCGCCAGGTACAGCGCGCCGCCGTAGTTCTGCTTCGCGAACACGGCACTCGCCTGCTCGAGCAGCGCGCCGGTCTGCGCGGCGTCCGAGCCGCCTCCCGGCGGCGTCCCGGTCGCGGCGCGCAGCGCCTGGACCGCAATCTCCGCTTCGGCGATGGCCGACGCGGCCTCCGCTCGGCTGGCGACGGTTTGGAGCTTCGCCAGCGCGCGCACGACCTCTTGCCGCGCCTCGTCCAGTCGCGCCTGCAGGTCCTCGACCTGCGCATCCCGCTCGGCCAGCTGCAGGTCGAGACGCGCGACGCGCTGCTCCAGCATCGAATCGCGCGCCGACACGCCCCGCGGTGCCGACGGCCCGCCGGCCGCGCTGTCTTTGGCCGCCTGAGGCGTCACGGGCGTGGACTGCGGCGCACACGCCGCGAGCGCTGCCCCGAGAATCGCACTCAGGAACCGGCGAGGGACGTAACGCCCACAGGTGCGAGCGACCGGGGCTCGCCGGTGCGGGCCGCTCACCCGGCGGCCTCGTGCGAATCGGCCTGCTGCTGCATCGGCTCGTGGGCCTGGCCGCTGACCCAGACGCCGGGGTGTGGAATCGTGACCACGAAGCCGTCGCTCACCCGCAGCGGCCGTGCCTGGTAGGCGGCGAGCGCGTCGCGCCACGGCGCCGGAAGCTCGCCCGCCGAGCGCAGGGGCAGAGCGATGGCGTTGCCGACCCGCCCGATCACCGTGTTCTCCACCACATCGGTGAGCGGCCGGCCGGCGGGTTCGCGCAGCTTCGAGAGCGCCACGTGCCGCGCCGCCGGATCCCCCGCCGAAATGATGGCGGTCGAGTAATACAGCAGGTTCGCTTCGATGTGCTCGAGCAACCGGCTGGGCGGCGCGCTCGAGGGAGCCGTGCTCGGCTGGTCGCCCGAGAGCAGGCGCTCCAGGTCCGGGAGCAGACCGCGGTCGAGCAGCGTGCGGCGGAACAAGTACCCGAAGCGCCGAACCACGTCGGGCGTCGCGACGTTCGGCAGCCGGAACGGCACGAACAAGACGGGGCGGGCGCGGGGACTCCGCACCATCACCTTGAAGCGCTCGAGCGGCTCGAAGAAGTGGAAGGTGACGAGCCGGTCCCGCGTGGTGTTGCGCACGTGACGGATCGCGCCCGTTGCCGGCGTGTCGGCGGGGGCGTCCACCACACCGAGCGGCCGACGGCGCAGCGCGTGACTCATGCGCTCGGTGCGATCACGGATCATCTGGACCGTCTCCGCCGCCACGGCCTCGAGACCGGGCTCGGCCACGGTGAGCGGGTCGAGCTGCAGCTCGGGTCGGAGCGCCGTGATCAGGTCGCCGAGCATCGACGTCCCGACCATGCGGGCGAGGATCTGGAGCGGGCGCTCGCGCCCCTCCGCTTCCCGTCGCCAGCGACCGTCGAGCACGGCGAGCTTGGCCTCGTCCCCCGGCGTCAGCGTCACGCTGTAGAGCAGCTCACCCCAGAGCACGCCGAGCGACTGCCAGTACTCCTCCAACTCGATGAGCACGCCGTAGCGCATCGCCGACGGACCGTCGGTCGCGGGCGAGAAGAAGTCTAGGGCGCCGTCGCGCGCCCCTGCCGTCGAAGGACGCGTCGCCGAGGAACGCTCTGCGAACATGACGAGCCGCTGGAAATAGAGGACGTGCCCGGGTGCTTCCGGCTGTTCGGCGGCGCGGGGAGGCGGCGGTTGCGCAGCGGGCGCCTCGCGCGCCGGCCGCTCACCCGAGTGGCCGATCGATCCGATCGTGGGCGGCAGCTGCGTCGGCGCGGCGAGCGGCGTCGGTCCCTCGCCGAGCGTAGCGGTCGCGAGCTCGATCGGGTCCTCGCTGCGCAAGCCCACGCGGATGCGCAACCGGGGCGTCTCGCGGCGCGGGATCGCGACGGTCCCGTCCGCATCGCTCACCCAGTGGCCCTCGGCGTTCCCGGCGCGGTCGAGCACCGTCACGGGCACGCCCTGTGCGGGCCTGCCCGTGTCCTGGTTCACGATCCGGAACAGCCAGACGTCGTTCGCGCCGGTGGTCATAGGGGGCCCCAATATGTGATACGACGGGAGGGGCGTACAACGGCGGATGACACGTTGCCGGGTAAGGCGTTGCCGGGTAGAGCGTTACCAGAGGCGACCTGGCACCGACGGCGGGGAGGCCCGCTCGTCGTTCGCGGCTGAAGCCGCGGCTCGGCATGTACCGCTGAAGCGGCAGAGCTCGACGTCAGTTTACTGACACGTGCCGAGTCGCGGGTTTACCCGCGGACGGGGACGCCCGGTGCGTGCCCTTGAGTGTGGCGCTGATGGTGTGGTGTGACCTGGGTTGAGCGAGGGTGTCTACCGCAAATCGAACATGAAGTGGTGCATGTAGTCGATGGTCGCCTGCTGCTCGCTCACCTGGAAGGCGAGCACGTCCCCGATCGTGATGACCCCAACGAGCCCGCGGTCGCTCACCACCGGCAGGTGGCGGATGCGCTTCCCGGTCATCATGGCGGCGCATGCATCGACTCGCGTGTCCGGGGCGCAGGCGGTCACGGGTGTGGTCATGACGTCGGCGACCTTGGTCGCGGCGGGATCGCGCCGTTGCGCGACCACACGGCGCAGGATGTCGCGCTCGGTGAAGATGCCGACGAGCCGGCCGCCTTCGGTCACCACGAGCCCGCCGATGCCGCGCTCGCTCATGAGCTCCGCGGCCTTCAGCACGGTTTCCCCCGGCTTCACGGAAATGACGTCGCTGCCCTTCCTCGCGAGGATATCCTGGACGGTCGGCACCCTACCGCCTCCTGGCTGGGCGTCTTCCCGATACTACCGCGCTACGGGCGCGGACGCCACCTTATCCGGTCCTCCGGAGGCAAGGTGCCACCATGGCGCAGGCTCGGATCAACGTAGGCCCGCTCGATGCGCGCGCCCGCCAGATCGCCGGCGCGCTCGCGATCGTCGGCGGCCTCACGGCGCTCGACGGCTTCTTCCAGGCGCTCGGGTTTCTCACCTGGATCGTGTGCGCGGCGATGATGTACGTGGGCATCATCCTCGCGATGGGTGGATTCAAGGACGGAACCGCAGTGTTCGGGTTCCCGCTGTTGATCCTGTCGGTGCTCGACGCCTGGCTGCCGATCGTGCACAAGGGCTACTGGGGCCTGATCGCCGGGGTCGTCGTCGCCATCGGTGCGTTCCAGACCGCCCGCACGCGGCAGTGCCCGATCAACGGCCTGTTGGGGGTGAATACGGCGCAGGGCTCCACCTCGCTCGGCTGACGGGCTGAGCGGTCGTCGCGCGAGCGCCACAGCGCGCGACCAGCGTGGCAGCCGGTGACGCGGCCCACGGTAGGCTGGGTATCCTGAGTACCCGGGGGTCCCTACCGAGCGAGGTGTCGCATGACAAGCCGCGTCGTCTCTCTCTCCGTTGTGCTGTTGACCGTCGCCGGCACCGCGCCGACGCAGAGCATCCCGATCCAGACGGTCCCAATCGTTCCGGCAGACCAATTCGACGTCTTCCCGTCCTACACCCTCGCCATGGGCGGGGTCTCGATCGCAGTGCCGGATACGCTGCATGACCCGTTCGTGAACCCGGCCAAAGGGGCGAGGCTCCGGGCCGCCCGTTTCTTCGGTTCCCCCACCTTGTATAGCGTGTCGCACGATGCCGGAGCCGGCCGCACGCTGCCGCTCGGCGTGTTTTCCGCAGCCGGTTCCTGGTACGGCGGTCTCGCGCTGGCGTTGCAACAGGTGGACGCGAGCCACCTCGGCTCGTCGTCCGTCAAGACGCCCGTGGCCTTCGACACAGGTTTCAGACTCACCGGCCAGCTCGCGCCGAGCGTCCAGGACTTGAGCCCCGGCCCGCGGTCGCACGGCAACGCGCTCGCGTTCGTGACGATCGGCACGACGCTACCGGCGTCCGGGCTCTCGGTCGGTGGCAGCGTCCGCTGGGCCAAGCTCCGCGCGGTCGACGGCGTCGATCTGCTCTATCCCGGCAGCACGCGCGTCGACCAATCCGGCGCAACCGTCGATGCCCGTCTCGGCCTCCTGAAGGAGTGGGCGGGCAACCAGTCACTCGAAGCGGTTGTCCTGCACGAGCGGTTCAGGATGACGCACGACGTGACCTTCCTCGATGCGTTCTGGGATCCGGGCACCCAGCAATTCTTGCAGAGTCCCAGGCTGGTGCACGACCGCGATTTCACCAAGCGGTGGGGACTGCAGGTCAAGTACGAGCGCCCGCTCACGGCGTCGGGATGGCGCATCGGGTGGCTCGCGACCGCTAATCGCATCTCGCAGCCCGATACGCCGAACCTCGACCTCCTCAACATCCCGCAGGACCCGGGGCACGCCGCCGCGTACGAGCTGGGCGTCGGCGTCTCGCGCACGTACGGGCCGTCGCTGTTCGGCATGGACGTCGTGTACCAGCCGATTTGGAGCACCACCTGGGCCGAGGCCGGGACACCGGCCGCGACCTCGGGCAGCGACACGAGCCGCTTTCACTTTTCCAACGCCCTGTTCCGGATGGGCGTCAGTCGCGAGGTGACCCTCGGGCCGCTCACCAGGACCGCCGCTCTCCAGCTCGGCCTCGTCGTTCGCTCCGTGCACTACGACCTCGCGCAACGAGACGACGTGGACGCTACCACGCGCCATCTGGAAGAGTCGTGGCTCGAATGGACGCCGACGTGGGGTTTGAGTCTGCGCTTTCCGGAGCTCGAGCTGCGATATCGGGGGCTCGTGACGCATGGGACAGATCGGCTGGTCACGCCTTCGAACCAGTTCGTCACCAACCCGGCCGACCTGAGGCCGGGCTTCTTCCCTTCCCCAGGGCTTTCGATGACGCTCGACGGAGTTCACGTGGTCACGCACCAGGTCTCCGTCTCGTTCCCGCTGCGCTGAGCCGGGTGACCAGGAGGTGCACGATGATGACACGCAGTGTCGGGACGGCGTACCTCGGGTTGCTCGTGCTGGCGAGCGGTTGCGACGGGTGGAACACGCCGTCCGGACCGCCCGCGTCGATCGACGCCGAGCTGCGGCAGAGCCTGGGCGGATGGAGCGTGGTGCCGATCGGCGCGACCCCCGTCCAGGCGGCGGCGCTGGTGGACCTCGGCCAGGCGCTCATGTTCGACAAGGTCCTGAGCGGGAACCGCGACATCGCTTGCGCGACCTGTCACAACCCGGTGACCCACGCCGCGGACGGCCTCGCGCTGTCGGTCGGCACGGGGGGGAGCGGGCTGGGGCCGTCGCGGACGCTGGGGCCGGGGCGCCAATTCGTCCCCCGCAACGCTCCCACGCTCCTGAACGCGGGACTGGGCGCGTTCTATTTGTTCCTGGACGGGCGCGTGTCGGGATTCCGGTCCGGACCATTCCAGACGCCGGCGGGCGTCGTCCTCCCGTCCGGGCTGCCTACCCTCCTCGCCGCACAGGCGATGTTCCCGGTGACCAACCGGGAGGAGATGCGCGGCGCGCCGGGCGACCGCGATCGCTTCGGAAACCCGAACGAGCTGGCGGAGCTCGGCGACAGCGACTTCGTGTCGGTCTGGCAAGCGGTCATGCGGCGACTGCTCGCCATCCCAGAGTATGTGTCGAAGTTCAACGCCGCCTTTCCGCAGACGCCAACCAGCCAGCTCGGCTTCCAGCACGCCGCCACGGCCATCGCCGCCTTCGAGACCCAGGCGCTCACGAAGACCGACTCACCGTTCGACCGCTATCTCCAGCACGATGACGCCGCGTTGACGGCCGAGCAGAAGCGGGGTGCCCTGCTCTTCTTCGGTGACAAGGCCCGCTGCGCCAGCTGCCACGGCGGGCCGTTGCTGGGTGGTGGAGACTTCGCCAACGCCGGCGTACCACAGCTCGGCCCCGGGACGGGACGCGACGCGCCGCTCGACCTCGGACGCGGCGAGCTCTTCAACCAGAGTGGGTACCGGTTCGCTTTCCGGGCTACGCCCTTGCGCAACGTCGAGCTCACGGCGCCCTATATGCATGACGGAGCGTTCCCCACGCTCGAAGCCGTGCTGCATCACTACAATGACGTGCCGCGCGCGTTGCGGGAGTATGATGCCTCCCAGCTGCCGCCCGCCCTCCAACCGATGTATCACGGCGACGAAGCAACCATCTCCGCGGTGCTCGCGAACGTGGACGGTCGTCTCTCGCGGCCGCTCGGCCTCAGCGACGTGGAGATCCGCGAGCTGGTGGCGTTTCTCCAGTCATTGACGGATCCGTCGGCCCGGGACTTGAGCTCGCTCGTTCCGGCCCGGGTGCCCAGCGGGCTGCCCGTGCAGGAGTGACCCTACGGGAGCGCCGGTCCGACGATCCACTTGACGAGCCGGCCCGGCTCGAGGGGGGTCTGCGGCTCGACCTGATTGACGAGCGCGAGCGTGGCAGCGGAGACCGGTGAGGCCCGAGTCCGCGCCATCTCCTCGATCGTGGTGCGCCGGTCGAGCCTGACGATGTCCACCCGCTGTGGCTCGACGACGAGCGCGGCGGGATCGGTGAGCCGGGCGAAGCTCTGGAGCGCGCGCTCGGCGACCGGCTGAACGACGGGCCAGCGCACCTCGGTGGCGTAGCCGAGGAGCCGGTACACGGCGCCGCCGTGCTCGACGAACAGCGCCGTGCCCCGTAGCGTGCCGGTTTCGGCCGCGGCCGCGAAGGCGGCGCTCACGGCGGGGAGCCCGCTGACGCTGGTGCGGACCGGGTAGCCGCTCGTGAAGCCACGCTGCGACAGGAATGCCGCGGCAGCCGCATCGGCGGTCGGCTCCTTCGCGAACGACAGCTCGACTGCGGCATCCTTCTCCGGGCTCACAGCGCTCACGGCCTGCTTTTCGTTGCTGGTGGTCCAGCCCTCCGGGAACGTCAACCGGAAGCGCAGCTCGGGATGGAAGAACCGGGTGCCTTTGAAGTAGCCTTCCCGCGGGTTGTTGCCGAAGACGAGACCATCGAGCTGCCGCAAATACGGGTCCCGGTTCACGGCGACACCTGAGAAGCTCTGCGGCAAGGCCGCAACCTCCTGCTCGATCCGCCCGCGGCGATTCTCCGGATCCGGGTGGGTGGCGAGCCACTCGGGAACGCGCCCGCCGCCCTGCGCCTGGCTCACGCGCGTGAGCATCTCGAAGACGTGCGGCATTTCTCGGGGATCGTAGTTCACGCGACGCATGTAGCGCAGGCCGAGGTCATCGGCCTGGCGCTCGGCGTCGCGAGAGTACTTGAGGAAGAGGACGCCGAGTCCGGCGCTCGCGAGGCCTGCGAAGCGCTCGAAGTCGGGGCTCGCGATGGTGCCGACGGCGAGCCCGATCTGCGCGAGCTGCTGCTTGCTCAGCTGGCTGACGGAATGGCGCGCGGTGACGTGGCCGATCTCGTGGCCCACGACGCCGGCCAGCTCCGCCTCGGAGTTCAGGTGGGCCAGGATCCCGCGGGTGACATAGATGTAGCCGCCGGGGAGCGCGAAGGCGTTGACCACCGGGTCGTCGACCACGCGAAACGACCAGGGCAGATTGGGGCGCTCCGAGGTGGCCGCGAGGCGCGCGCCGAACTGCTGCAGATAGCGCTGCAACCCGGAGTCGGGGTAGAGCCCGATGGAGGCGGCGACCTGGTTGTCGTAGTCTCGCCCCATCGCGATCTCCTGAGATTCGCTGATGAGCATGAGCTGCCGCGAGCCGGTGGCGGGGTTCACGGCGCAGCCGCCGGCGCCGAGGCCGGCCAGCAGGGCCAGCGGGGCGGCCCAACGTCGCGCGGTGCAATGGGTCATGTGGGAAAGATACCCGTGCGCGAGCTTCCCCCTGGTCCACCGCCCGTGTTATGGTGCGACGCATGAAGCTGACCGGGCGGACGGGGCTCATGGCCATCGGCTTGCTCGTCGTGGTCGCCGCGGCGGGCGTCCTGGGCTTCCACGTGTTCACGCCAACCAGAGAATCGGTGGGCGGCCGTTGCCCCCGAGAGCCTCGCGTCGCATTGCCGTGCTATGAGCAGCGTTACCGCTCGATTGTCGCGGAGCAAGGCGTCGCCGAAGCGTTCGCTGACTTGAAGGCGGGTTACGGCGCCGATCCCGAGGTGCAGCGGCTGTGCCACGCGATCACGCACGCGATCGGACAGGCCGCGGTGAGAAAGTACTCCAATGTCGCCGACGCGTTTGCGTATGGCGAGAACGCGTGCGGCTCGGGATACTATCACGGCGTGATGCAGGGCTACGCCTTGACCCTGGGCCGCGAGAAGCTCTTGAGCGATCTCGACGCCGTCTGTGCCGGTGTTCCGGGAAAAGAGCGAAAGTCTCTCGACTACTTCAACTGCGTTCACGGGCTGGGACATGCGATCATGGCCGTCCGGGGGGACGAGCTGTTCGACGCGCTGCATGATTGCGACGGACTGACGGGCTCCATGGAGCAGAATGCCTGTGTCAACGGGGTCTTCATGGAGAATCTGATCGTGGATGGCGCGCATGGCGGCCACTACAGCAAGTACCTGAAGCCCGGCGAGCCGCTGTATCCCTGCACCGCCGTCGGGGAGAGATACAAGGCGGAGTGCTTCGACATCCAGACCTCGTACGCGCTGGGCGTCGTGCAGGGCGATTTCGCCAAGGTGTTCGCCCTCTGCGCGGACGTCGCCGCGCCGTTTCGCAAGAATTGCTACCAGAGCCTGGGGCGAGACGCGGCGACGATCAGCCGGGATCAGGTGCCCGCCACCGTGGCGACCTGCAAGCTCGGCCGGGATCACGCGCAGCGATCGTATTGCGTGCTCGGCGCGGTGCTGGACTTCGTGTACTACTACCATTCCGACGTGCAGGCGAAGGCGTTGTGCGCGGGCGTCGATCCGGACCTGCGGGAGGGTTGCCGGTCGGCGATCGCCAGGCTCGTCGGACGCTTCTAGGCCAGGGCGAGCGTGCGACGCGCCACCTTCTGGTTCATTTTCTGCACCCACAGCGCAGAACCGACGCCAAGGATCGCGCCGCGACGCGTCCTCACCCCCTGTCCCCCTCTCCCCTTCGCTGCGCTCAGGGCAAGCTGTTCCGGAGAGGAGGAATTGAGTTTCGGCGTCGAGTAGCGCGGACGCGCACCCTTGCCCGTGCGCGCCCGGCCGTAAGATTGGCGCGCATGGCTCGTGCCGCATTGCTCCTTCTCGCCGTCGGCGTGTCATGCCAGCCAGCGGGCCGTGGAGCCCCCGCCCCTCAAGGCAACAGCGGCGTCACGATCCGCGTCAACCAGCTCGGCTACCGACCGGACGCACCCAAGCGGGCCGTCGTGTGCGCGCTCGAGCCGCGGCTGATCGCGAGCTTCCGCGTCGTGGACGAGCGCGACCGCACGGTGTTGGGCCCGAGCGCCGCCGACGCGGCCGGGCCGTTCGGGTCGTGCGCAGCCACGTACCGGCTCGACTTCTCCATGCTCGATCGTGCGGGTGTCTATCGGATCGTGGTCGCGGGGGCGACCTCGCCGCCGGTGCGGATCGCGGACGACGTCTATCGGGGCGCGGCGGACTCACTCCTCGCCTATCTGCGGGAGCAGCGCTCGGGCTACAATCCGGTGTTCCGCGACTCCGTGCACCAGCACAGCGACGGCGTCCTGGTCGATCATCCGACGCGCAGCGGCGAGTTCATTCCGGTGAGCGGCGGCTGGGCCGACGCGTCGGACTATCTGCAGTACGGAGCTACCACGGCGCATGCGACGACCATGCTGCTGCTCGCGTACCGCGATCATCCCGAGGCGTTTGCCGACCGGTTTCAGGCGAACGGTCTTCCCGCAGCTAACGGGATCCCGGACGTGCTGGACGAGGCGCGCTGGGGGCTTGAATGGCTGCTAAAGATGTACCCGGAAGACGACCTGCTCCTGAACCAGCTGGGCGACGATCGCGATCACACCTTCTGGGACCTGCCGGTCAACGACTCCGCGGATTACGGATGGGGGCGCGGCGGGCGGCGCCCGGTGTACCCCTGCACCGGGAAACCGCAGGGCCTGTTCGAGTACAAGAACCGCTCCACCGGGCTCGCGTCCACGGCGGGAAAGTACGCCGCGGCGTTCGCGCTGGGCGCCGGTGTTTTCCAGGGGCGCGACAGCGCGTACGCCCGCCAGCTCGCTCGGCGCGCGCGCGCTGTGTACGCGCTCGGCGCGGCGCATCCCGGCGTATGTCAGACCGCGCCCGCCCGATCGCCGTACTTCTACGAGGAGGACGACTGGGCGGACGACATGGAGCTGGGCGCAGCGGAGCTGTATGCGCTGACGGACGAGCCGACGTATTTCCACGCCGCGCTGCAGTACGCCGCGCTCGAGCCCGTGAGTCCGTGGATGGGACAGGATACGGCGCGGCACTATCAGTGGTATCCCTGGCATAACAATGGCCACTACGAGATCTGGCGGACGGGAGGGGACAGCGCGCGGCGAGTCGTGGCCGAGTACTATCGGCGTGGCCTCGAGGCCGTGACCCGCCGGGCCAGGAACGGCTTCCGCATCGGCATTCCTTTCATCTGGTGCTCGAACAACCTGCTCGCGTCGTTCGCCACGCAGGCGCACTTCTATCGACGGATGACGGGCGATTCGACCTACCTCGAGTACGAGACCGCGGCGCTCGACTGGCTGTTCGGCTCCAACCCTTGGGGCGTGTCGATGGTCATCGGACTGGGCACCACTTATCCCCGCACGCCCCACTCGGTGGTCGCGCAGCAGCTGCACCTGCAGCTCACCGGCGGGCTGGTGGACGGCCCCGTGTACCGGTCGATCTTCGAGCACCTGCGGGGGATCCGGCTGCTCGAGGCGGACGAGTACGCGCCGTTCAACACCGGCTTCATCGTGTATCACGACGACGTGGGGGACTACTCGACCAACGAGCCGATCATGGACGGCACCGCGAACTTGGCGTACGTGCTCGCTGGTTGGGCTGTGGCGTCGCCGCTACGCGCCTGTCCCCAATGTGGCGACGGCGCAACGCTTCAGCGACGCCGTTCTCCTTGAGACGCAAGCGAAGTGGGGCGCGCGTCTTGCGAGCGCGACAGGTGGTGCACCGTGGCGTTTTATCCCCCGCTTGCCGCCACGCCCGGTGCGCTCGTCGAGGATAGGCATTGTCCCCCACAACCTGGAACACCTCATGATGCGAGCAACCGTACTCATGGTGTTGGTGGGAATGTTCCTTGTTGCTCCTCACGCTGTTGCACAGCAAAAGATCGTTACCGGGAAGATCACCAGCGAGCAGGGCATGCCCTTGCCCGGTGTGTCCATCGTCGTCAAGGGAACCATCGCAAGCACCTCGAGCAACAACGACGGAACCTATTCCATTCGCGCCGCGATCGGCCAGGTGCTGCAGTTCCGGCTCATCGGGACCGCGTCGGTGGAGCGTACGGTTGGTGCCGAGGATGTGATCAACCTCGAGCTGCGCAAAGTCGCGCTGAATCTCGATGCGGTAGTGGTGACGGCGTTGGGCCAGACCACCACGCAACGGGCGTTAGGATACTCTCAGCAGAGCGTCCCAGGCGTCGAAATCGCGCAGACGCAGCGGGAGAATTTCATCAACGCGTTGCAGGGCCGTGTCGCCGGCGTGGACGTGACCAGCACCTCGGGCGTTCCGGGCGCGTCCACATCGATCACCATTCGCGGCGTCAGCTCCATCAGCAGCAGTAACCAGCCGCTCATCATCGTCGATGGGTTGCCGATGGACAACAGGACGCTCAATACGGGGGTACTCGCCTCCGATCTGAGCTCGAACACGGCGTTTTCGAACCGCGGGGTGGACTTCACCAACCGCGCCGCCGACCTGAATCCGGAGGATATCGAGACACTCACCGTGTTGAAGGGAGCCGAAGCTTCGGCCCTCTACGGCATCGATGCGGCGAACGGCGCCATCCTCATCACGACCAAGCGTGGGAAAGCCGGCGGCGGCTGGCAGTATAGCAACAGCTTCCGGATCGAGGCGACCCGCGCCAAGCCTGAGCTGCAGCGTGTCTATGGTCCGTCGACCCTCATCGGAGGCGGCCTCGCCTCGTTCAATTTCTTTGGCGCTCCGTATCCGGCCGGCACGCGGTTCTATGACAATATCGGCGGGTTCTTGAGGACGGGGACAACGCAGACGCACAACCTGTCCTTCAGCGGGGCGTCGCCCGACAACACCGTCAATTACCGGCTGGCCACGTCGATCGACGACCAGTCCGGAGTGGTCCCGAATTCGGGGTATGACCGAGTCAATGTGACGGGAGCCTCCCAGGCGCAGATCAAGCCTTGGTTGAGCACCGATCTCTCGATGGCGTATACCTATAGCAACAACGATCAGGTGTACAAGGGAGAAATCGGTCCACTCATCGGCCTCATGCTCTGGCCGCAAAATGACAACGCCCAGGACTACCTCACGCCATCCGGCCTCAGGCGCCGGCTGACCAGCCTGACGGCGGCGGCGGAAGTCGATAATCCGTACTACAACGTCGCCAAGAACGCGATCAATTCCAAGGAGAGCCGCATCATCGCGAACGTCGGCATCGTGATCGCGCCATTTTCGTGGGGGAACCTCAAGAGCAACATCGGCACGGACACCTACACAAACCAGAATCTCCTGCTCCGCAATCCCGAGAGCGAGGCGGGAAACGCCTCGGGCGGCATTCTCGACCAGGCGGACCTGATTACCCGCAACATCAACGCACAGACGCTGCTCAGCTTCAACAGGCACGCCCTGACCCACAGCATCTCGATCAGTGGCGTGCTGGGCAACGCGATCGGGGACTACAAGTCGACGGCGGATGCAGCCGTGGGCACGAGCTTTCTGGATCCGAATTTCGTCTCCATGAACAACACGGCCGCGAGGCTGCCGCGGACCACGACCGAGCGGCGCCGCCTGGTGAGCTTCTTCGGGCAGGCGGTGCTCGATTACCGGAACTTCCTGTTTCTCACGTTGCAGGGCAGGAACGACCGGACCTCGACGATTCCGCGGCCGCGGAATTCATTCTTCTATCCCGGCATCTCGACCAGTTTCGTCTTCTCCGATGCGTTTCCCGGCATCGCGCGGTTCGTGACCGGAAAGCTGACAGCCGCCTATGCCGAAGCCGGTAAGGACGCCCGGCCATATGCCTACACGCCTTCGCTCGAATTCAAGCCCACATCCTATGGTGGATACGGCTACGGCTTTACCGGGCCGAATCTGGAGCTTAAGCCGGAGTTCGCCAGGTCATACGAGCTCGGGGCGGAGCTGAGCTTCCTGCACGACCGGCTCGGTCTCGATGCCACGGTGTACCGCAAGCGGACCAGAGACCAGATCGTCAATGACATCCGGGGCAGCTACGGGACCGGCTTCATCCTGTTCAATCTGAACGGCGCGACAACGAGAAATCAGGGCCTGGAGCTGACCGTGCGAGGCACCCCGGTCTTGAGGAGCGCCTTCTCGTGGGATTTTCAGGTGAATTTCACGAGCGAGCGAGGGAAGGTCCTGTCTCTGCCGAGGGGAATACCTGAATCCTATGTCTCGGATACGTGGTTGTGGGGGAACGTGCGGAATGGGACCGCACCGGACCTCTCCACCATGTCGCTCACCGGCTTGTTCTATCTCCGGGTGCAGAAGGACAGCGCGGGCCGCAAAGGCCAGCTGTTGATCGATCCGACGACCGGTCTGCCGATCCGCTCGGCCAGCTTCATCGATGCCGGATACGATCGCCAGCCTGATTTTACGATCGGCGTCTCGAACACCTTCACGTACAAACGCTTCTCTCTTGAGTTTCTGCTCGACATCCGCAAGGGCGGCGACGTTTTCAACGCGACCGAGCACTATCTCACGACGCACGGCCTCAGCATGCAGACCCTGGATAGAGAGCAGCCGCGGGTTATCCAGGGTGTGTTGCAGGATGGCAAGGAGAACAGCCCCAATCCGACGATCAACAATATCGTCGTCATACCGAGCGTGCAGACGGCCTACTACACGAACATGAGCGAAGAGCTCTTCATCGAGAAAAACATCAATTGGTTGAGGCTCAGGGACGTGCAATTGAGTTACCGACTGCCGGAGGGATTCCTGGGCACGCGGAACGCCAGCGTGTTCGTCAAAGGCACCGACTTGTTCCTGATCACCAACTATACGGGGCTGGACCCGATCGTGAACGGCAATACCGCGGCGGTGGGAGGATCGGGAGGCACGGGCATCGACTTCGGCAACTTCCCGATGCCGGTAGGCGTCAATGTCGGCGTCAGGATGGGATTCTGACCATGAAGACACTATCCGCGGCGGTCCTGGTCGGCGTGGTGAGCGTGTCGGCGAGCTGCACCGACTTCTTGAACGTCAACACGAATCCCAACGGGCCACAGTCGGTTTCGGCGAACCTGTACCTGCCGCCCATGCTGCACTGGATGGTGACGTCACCCCAGTTCGACGGCCGCTTCGTGGGACACTATGCGCAGGAGTGGATCTCGACATCGACCCTCTTCAGTCCGGCCCAGAGCTGGGGGCGGATGGGGTATGACCCGGCGAGCGATAACGGCGGCCAGCAATGGCGCGACGTCTACTGGTCGCTGGGGCAGAACTTGATCGCCATGAACGCCAAGGCCACGGCCGAGCAGCGCTGGGACCTCCTGGGCGTCGGGCTGATCCTGAAAGCGTGGGGCTGGCAGGTGCTGACGGACCTCCATGGGGAGATCATCATCAAGGAAGCGCTCGACGTGTCGCGCACCAGTTTCGATTATGACACGCAGGAGTATGCGTATCAGGAAGTGCAGCGCCTGCTGGACAGCGCGATCGTGCTGCTCAGGCGCACCGACGGCGCCGTCGACGCCTCCTATCTCGCCAAGGGTGACCATATCTACAACGGGAATCGGTTGGAATGGCTCAAGCTGGCGTGGGGCCTGAAGGCGTTGATGCTGAACCACTTTTCCAACAAAGCCGGCCACGATCCGCAGGCTGTGATGGACGCGGTCGATTCCTCGTTCGCGAGCAACGTCGACGACGCGCTGCTGGCATATCCATGCACCTCCACGGATTTCGCGGATTGCAATTTCTGGGGACGCAGCCGCAACAACCTCACGCTGTACCGGCAGACGCAATTCGTGGTGAGCCTGATGAACGGCACGCAGTTCGGCGGCGTGGTCGACCCCCGGATGAGCCGAATGCTGGCGATCGACTCGGCGAATACGACCTATCGCGGACTCGATATCAACGTGTTGGGGTTTGGCGCGCTCACCCCGCCACAGCAGCCGAGGAATTTCTTTGGGTACGTCGGCAGCGACGGCTTGGGATTACCCAGCCGCTATCTGTTCGCCGATCGGTCCAAGATTCCAGTCATGACCTATTCCGAGCTTCAGTTCGTCAAAGCGGAAGCCGCGCTGCGGATGGGAAATCAGGCGGCGGCGCTGACCGCGTACACCAACGGCATCTCATCCCACATCGATTTTGTGAACGCGCGCAACCTGGATGCAGGCCAGACGCCGACGCAGATCACGGGAACGGAGAAGGCGACCTTCCTCGCGGATCCGGCGATCGTGCCCGCCACCCTGACGTTGTCGCACGTCATGTCGCAGAAGTACATCGCGCTCTGGGGCTGGGGGCACAATGAGCTCTGGATGGATATGCGCCGCTATCACTACACGGATATCGATCCAGTGAGCGGCACGCAGGTGTTCCGCGGGTTTACGCCGCCGACGAACCTCTCTGCTGCCAATGGCGGCAAGGTCGCACAGCGTATCAGGCCGAGATACAACTCAGAATATGTCTGGAACGTCGCAGCCCTGCAGGCCATCGGCGCAGACGCCACGGACTATCACACCAAGCCGTTATGGATCATTCAACCGTGACCCGGATATGAACCGACACGTGTGTGTAGCGGCGCTGCTCGGCACCGCCGTGCTGTCAGCGTGCGACAAGAACGCAGTCCAGGAGATACCCACGGAGCCGCCGCTTGCTTCGCGGATCAAGTTCTTCAACTTCGGCGTGGGCGCACCGGCGGTGAATTTCTACGCCAACGAGACGAAGATGACGGCGATCCTCTCCGGCACCGGCGCAGAATCCAACAATGGCGTGGCGTACGGCAGCGCGGGGGCCGGCGGAGTCTATGTGTCCATCGCGCCGGGCCCGTACACGCTGACGGGACGGATCGCGGCGGCGACCGACAAGAATCTGCCCATTGCCACGGTGAGCGCGACCATCGCCGACGGGAAATACTACTCCTTCTACATGAGCGGAATCTACGACGCCACGGCCAAGACCGTGGACGGGTTCGTGCTGGAAGATCCGTTTGTCGCACCAACGGATTATTCGGTCGCGACCGTCCGATTCGTCCACGCGATTGCGAATGCCAATCCCCTGACGTTGTATGCGATGAATATCAGCGACTCGACGGAGGTGGCCGTCGGTGCCGCCGTCGCGTACAAGGGAGCCGGCGGTTTCACGGCGCTGCCGAGCGCCGTGTACGATCTCTTCGCGCGCTACACGGACTCGACGACGAACAAGATTACCAAGAGGAGTGTGTCCTTCTTCGGAGGACGAGTCTATACGATCGACGCCAGAGGCGATATCACTATCACCGACACGACAGCGACCAAGCGGCCCATGCTCGACAATACCCCCAACAGGTGATGGCCGATTCGCCGATCAGGGGAACGCACGGTCGCGCACCGCGAGGAGATAGCTCTCGCCGGGTCGCATGCCCTCGTGCCGGGCCATGAAGTCATAGGAGAAGAGAACGACGCCTGCGGCGCCGAGGCCGCGCGCGACGCCGATCTGCTCCACCGTCCCCTCGACGGTGTTCTTGTACGCACCGATGCCCGCCCACACCCGCGCGCCCCCCGCCGTCTCTACGGCCGTGCGGATCCGCTCGCGGAATAGCTCGGTCGAGTCGGTGTAGGCCATCGGGCAGGCGACGTCGAGAATGCCCCGGCGCAGCCAGTCGCGCCAATCCTGAAACCGCGAGGCGTACGCGTTCTCGGCGTCACCGAACACGGCCGCGCTCACGACCAGGCGCGGATTCCGCTGCTTCACGCCGTAATAGATCCGCTCCACGAGCTCAGTGATCTGCAGCCGCCGAAACCGATCCCAGGCGTTCGGGAAGGAGTCGCTGTAGACGAGTGGATCGGCCGGCTCTACGCCTTCGAACCGGGCGCGGACCGAGTCCGGGAGCGTGGGGACGAGCCAGTCGCGGAACCGCTCGAGTGCGACCCGCGAGTAGTCGTAGTCGGGCGCGGGGTAGCGGACGTAATCGAAGTGCAGGCCATCCAGCTCGTATCGCTCCACCAGATCGATCCAGACCGAATAGATGTGCTCCTTCACCTCGGGTGCGGCCGGGCTCGTGTAGAGCCCCTCCACATGATCGCGGTTGGCCCGCGCGTACTCGGCGAGCGCCTGCAGATAGTGGGGATCGCGGGGATCCGCGCCGTACAGCTCGTGGGCGAGCGGTCGGGGCACGGCGAGGAGATCGGGCCGGCGATAGACGAAGTGTGCGGAGTCCTGCGGCAAGGTGTCGGCGTTTGCCACCAGCTCGGTGTTGATCCAAGCGTGCACCCGCAGCCCGCGGCGGTGCGCCTCGCGAATCGTGCGCTCGAGCGGGTCGTAGTGATGCCGGCCCGTGAGAGCCGGAGGTGGGGGCTCCCAGCGGCTCCGATAATACGCGTCCCCACGACCGCGGACCTGCACGATCAACGTGTTGAACCCCGCTTCCGCCGCCCGGCGCACCATCGCCCGCGCGCTGTCGGGATCGGCGAGGGTGGAACGCACCACCCAGAGGGCCCGGACCTCGGCCGCCTCCGGGAGCGGCGTCGGACGCCGGGCCGGCGCGCAGGCGACCGGCACCCACAGCGCCGAACCCACGCCGAAGATCGCGCCGAGACGTCTCAACGCTTGGGCTGCGGCAGCGCGACGTCCGAGTTCCAGATATCCTGCGCCATCAACCAGCGACCGTTCTCGTTCACCCAGCGCACCATGTACTTGCCCGAGTCGGCCGCGGGTGCCCCGGGCGGCCGCTTGGCGGTCGCGGGCCACGCGAAGTGCCAGCGTCCGAGCTCGAGCGCGTGTGGCCCGCTCGCCCAGACGGATTCAGCCCACACGCGGAGGATGGGCGGTGGGGTGGACATCGAGTTCATCGTCGTCATGAAGGCGCGAATGGCCTCACGGCCGTGCACCGGTGGCATGTTGGGCGGCAGCAGCACGCCGTTCGCGTGGTAGAGTTCCGCGAGCGAATCGGCGTGACCGGCGGCGGTGAGCCGAGCCCAGTTGGCGTCGGCGGCGTCGATCGCCTGTTTGGCTTCGGCGCTCGTGTCCTTCGCGGGGGCAGCCTGGCAGCCGAGTGCGGCGGCGAGCAGGATGGGGAGGGTGTGGCCTGGGCGCATGGCGCATCTCCGTTGGGGGAGGGCGATGACGATACCGGCCATGCCGCCGCGTCGCAAGCGGCGCAGCCTGGAGGGAGCGAGGAGGGCCAGCTTATCTTATTGATAGGAGGAGGGCCAGCTTATCTTATTGATAGAAGGAGGCGAACATGGCTCGGTCAGCCGTGATGAACTTCATGAAGCAACAGGGGTTCACGCAGGAGCCGCCCGATCGCGCGACGCTGCGGTTCAAGGGCCTGCAGTTCCAGCCCACGATCGTGGGATCGATGATGCTCGTGGCGATCCTCACGCAGTCGCCGGCGATCTTCCTGCTCTTTTCGGCCCTCTTGTGGCTCAACGTGCTCGTGCCGGCGGCAAACCCGTTCGAGCAGTTCTACAACCGCGTTGTCGCGCGACGGCGCGGGCGACCGCTGCTCACGCCGGCGCCGGGGCCCCGGCGATTCGCTCAGGGCATGGCGGCGGTGTTCATGCTGGCCGCGGGGCTGACCCTGCTCCAGGGATGGAGGACGGCGTCCTACGTCTTCCAGGGACTCCTCGCCGTGGCGTTCGCCGCGCTCCTGTTCGGCAAGTTCTGCCTCGGGGCGTACGTCTACCATCTGCTGAAGGGCAACGTCGCCTTCGCCAATGGGACCTGTCCCTGGAATGATTCGGCGTAGCGTATGAGGGCGGGCCGTTTTCGTATCGAAAGGCACTGCCCTGGCGCTGCCAGCGG
>QHUK01000031.1 GCA_003222085.1 Gemmatimonadota bacterium | reverse complement strand
CTTGACCTGAATCGGCTCGAGGGTCTCGACCGTCGGGGGCTGCTTCAGCTGCTCGAAGAACCCCTCCGAGATCAGGATCTCGTTCGGGCCGGCGCTCGAGCAGAGGCGGGACGCGGTGTTCACGGCGTCTCCGATCACGGTGTACTCCAGCCGGCGGTCCGAGCCGATGTTGCCGGCGAACACCTCTCCGAAGTTGATCCCGACCCCGATGCCGAGCTCGGGGCGACCCTGCTCCTTCCATTTCGCATTGAGTCGTTCCAGCGCCGCCAGCTGGTCGAGCGCGCAGCGCATGGCGCGATCGGCGTCGTCCACGTGCGCCATCGGCGCGCCCCACAACGCCATGATCGCGTCGCCCATGAACTTGTCGAGGGTACCGCCGTGCTCGAACACGACCTCCACCATCTCGGTGAAGTACTCCGTCAGGAGCGTGGCGATGTTGTCCGGGCTCATCGTCTCCGACATCGGGGTGAAGCCGCGGATGTCCGAGAAGAAGATCACGACCGGTCGCTTCTCACTCGGGAGCCGGCCGGCATCCTGCTGCTGCGCGATCACTTGCGCGATGTTGGGCGAGAAGTAGCGCTGGAAGTTCGAGAGCACCAGCGCTTCGCGCCGCATCTGCTCCGAGCGCTGCGAGTTCTCGATCGCGACTGCGGCGAGCGAGCCGAACGCGATCAGGAACTTGAGGTCGTCGTCCGAGAAGGAGTGCGTCGCGGTGAGGTTGTCCACGTAGAGGATGCCGAGGACCTTCTGGTCCGTTCCGATAAGCGGCGTGCACATGGCGCTGCGCACGTTTTGGATCAGGATCGACTTGCCCTTGAAGCGCTCGTCGGCGGCCGTGTTGTCGGACAGGATGGCGACGCGGTCCTCCACCACCTTGCGCGCGATCGAGCTCGGGACGCGCGTCGAGGCGGACCCCCCTTTGGAGATGCGCGGGACCAGCTCACCCGTCCCCTTCTCGAGCAGCAGGATCGAGACCCGGTCCACGTTCATCACATCCCTGGTGAGCTTTTCGATCTTGTCGAGCAGCCGGTCGAGCTCCTGCTGCGTGGACAGATCCTTGGAGATCTCGAGCAGCAGCTCGAGCTTCTTCTCCCGCAGCTCCTCGAGCGACTTGGCGGTGACCTTGAGATGCGACGCGCCCGACGGCGCGGCAGTCACGATCGCCGGCACGCCGCCCGACACGCTCACCGGCAACTGGCGCACGATCGTTCCGCCCGCCGGTTTCGCCCCCGTGAACTCGGCCGACACCGAGGGCACCACCTGGGGGCGTGCCGCCGGCGCGCTGACCTCCTTCACGCGGAACGCCACCTTGCCGAAGGTGATGACGTCGTTTTCGGCGGCGATCGCCTCGGTGATGCGGGCGCCGTTCAGGAAGGTGCCGTTCGAGGAACCGGCGTCCTTGACCTTCACGCCGCCGTCGGTGAGGGCCACTTCGGCGTGCCGGCGGGAGATCGTGGGGTCGTAAATCGGGACGTCGCTCGTCACCGCGCGCCCGACGACGATCGTGCGACCAGGCTGCAAGTCGATGGACTGCTCGCCCGTCGTGCTCAGCAGCTTAAACACAAGCGGAAAATATAGACGCCGAGGCGCTCAGACGCTAAGGACGCGCTTTCGCCAGGGCCAGCGCGCGGAGCACGGCTTGTGCCTTGGCTTCCGTCTCCGCGAACTCGCGGGCCGGATCCGAATCGGCCACGATGCCGGCGCCCGCCTGGACCACGACGCGGTCCGGGCGCACCAGCGCGCAGCGGATCGCGATGGCGGTGTCCAGATTCGCGGCCCCCCAGCCGACGTAGCCCACCGCGCCGGCGTACGGCCCGCGTCGCTCGGGCTCGAGCTCGTCGATGATCGCCATGGCGCGCACCTTCGGCGCACCGGTGACGGTCCCGGCGGGAAAGCAGGCCTTGAACACGTCGAGCGCGTCGTAGCCGTCGCGGAGCTGCCCGCGCACTTCGCTCACGAGGTGCTGCACGTGGGAGTAGCGCTCGATCGTGAGCAGGTCGGTGACCCGCACGCTGCCGAACCGCGCCACCCGTCCGACGTCGTTCCGGCCCAGGTCCACCAGCATCATGTGCTCGGCGCGCTCCTTCTCGTCGGCCAGCAGCCGCTGGGCGAGCGCCTCGTCCTCCTCGCGCGTGCGGCCGCGCGGGCAGGTGCCGGCGATGGGCCGCACGGTCACCTCGCTCCCCTCCACCCGGACCAGCACCTCCGGCGAGCTGCCGACGATGGTGAAGTCGTCGAGCGCGAGGTAGAAGAGATACGGCGCCGGATTGAGGGCGCGGAGATAGCGGTACAGGAGCAGCGGATCGACCGCGCCGCGGATTTCCTGGCGGCGCGACAGCACCGTCTGGAACGTGTCGCCGGCGGCGACGTAGTCGAGCACGCGCGCGACATCGCGCTCGAATGCGTCGCGTGGGTAGCGCGACTCGGTGGCGACGGGGGGCAGGCTGTTCCGCAGGGCGAGCGGCGCGAGCTCGTGGCGCTGGCCGAGGCGCCCGACCAGGTCGTCGAGCCGCTGCTCCGCCGCGTCGTACAGTCGCAGCCGCTCCGCCGGTCCCGCGCGGGGCGGGACCTCGACGTTCGCCACCACGATCGCTCGCCCGAAGAGGTTGTCGAGGATGACGAGCGTGTCGGCGATCATCATGACGGCATCCGGCACGTCGAGCGTGTCGGCGGGGGGACGCGGCAGGCGCTCGACGGTGCGCACCAGATCGTAGCCCAGGTAGCCCACCGCGCCGCCGGTGAAGCGCGGCAGGCCCGGTACGGGCGCCGCCGGCAACGCCCGCATACGCTGCGCGAGGTGTCCGATGGGGTCCTCGGTCTCGCCGGCGGCGTGCCAGCCCGTCGTCCGGGTCCAGCGCTCGACCGTGCGGTTGCCGGCGCGGTATCGCCACACTTCGCGCGGCTCGGTCCCGAGGAAGGTGTAGCGCGCCCAGCGCTCTCCACCCACGACCGATTCGAGGAGGAACGCGAACGGCGGCCGGGCGACCTTGACGAACGCCGCGAGCGGGGTGTCGCCATCCAGCACCACCTCGCGCAGCACGGGGACCATGCCGCCCCGCTCGGCCCGGGCCAGGAAATCGGCGCGGGTGTCGCTCATTCGCGACCAGGCGGGGTACACCGGGCATGGACCGTTGCCCGGGACTCGCCGCCCTCGCCCTCGGCGTGCTCGTCGGTGCGGCGCCCGCGGCCGCGCAGGTGTGGAACTCGGATGCGGCCCTCGCGCTGGCGCGCCGCGCCGTCCTGCGCCGCGGCGGTGCGGTGGCCGATTCCTCGCTCCACGACTACAAGGCCCAGGCTCACGGCTTCCTCTTCTTCCTCGGGGCGTTCGGGCAGGGGCTCGCCGATCCGCCGCGGCTCGTCAAGGCCGACCAACTGGAGCTGGAAGTGTACTGGAAGGCCCCGGCGAGCAGCAAGCAGCGCGTGATTGGATGGCGCGACCAGGCCCAACTCCCCACCGACATCAACTACCACCGCGACCATCTCGGCATCATCCAGAACAATTTCGGCGCCGCGATGCGCCTGGGCGAAGGGGACGAGGTGCGGGACGTCCCTCACCCGCTCTCGGCGGCGGGTCCGGATATCTACGACTTCGCGCTGGGCGACACGACGACCATCATGCTGCCGGAGCGCGAGGTGCGGGTGGTGACCCTGCGGGTGCGTCCCAAGGATTTCGGCCTCCCCCGCATCGTCGGCACGCTGTACCTGGACGTCGAGACCGCGGACCTCGTCCGCATGGCGTTCAACTTCACGCCGCGCTCCTATCTCGATGCGGAGCTCGAGGACGTGAGCATCGTGCTCGACAACGCGTTGTGGGAGCGCCGCTACTGGCTGCCCTACCGGCAGGAGATCGAGATCCGGCGGCGCGCGACGTGGCTCGACGTGCCCGTGCGCGGGATCATCCGCGCCCGCTGGGAAATCGACGGCTACGTGCTCAATCTCGGGCTCGCGAGCAGCTGGTTCGCGGGCGACGAGATCACGTTTCTGCCCAAGGCTGAGCGCGATTCCTTCCCCTGGACAGCGCCGCTCGGCGCCGCGCTCCAGGACATCGCCGAGCCGGTGCGTCAGAACGACCTGGAGCGCGTGCGCGCGGAAGTGGAGCAGATCGCCGGCCGCCGCGTGCTCACGGGTCTCAAGGGCCGCCGGCTCGGTGTGCGCGGCGTGTCCGACCTGCTGCACGCGAACCGGGTGGAAGGGCTCGCGGCGGGCGCCGGCGTGGTGGTGCGCGGCGGGGGCGAACGGCGCGAGCTGCGCGGTCGCGCGAGCTACGGGTTCGCCGACCACCGCGCCAAGGGCGCCCTCAGCGCCGTCGACCGTCGGGGCCGGAGCGCGCTCGAGCTGAGCGTGTATCGCGAGGTGCGGGACATCGGCGACGTCGCCGTCATCGCGCCGCTCCTCAACTCGTTCTCGTCCCAGGAATTCGGCCGCGACTACGGGGACTACTACCTCGCGGACGGCGGGCGCATCACCTACCGCCACGGCATCGGCGTGCGGAGCGAGTGGCGGGTGACCGCGGGACGGGAGTCGATCGGCTCGCTCGCGGTGGTAGCGGCGCCCGCGAACGGCGGCTTCCGTCCGAACCCCGCCCTCGGCGGCCCCGGGGTCGACCTCGTGCAGCTCGGGCTCGAGCGCAGGAGCGAGGGCTTCGCGGTGCGACGCGACCTGCACCTCGAGACGATGCTCGAGGGCGGCCGGCAGGACGGCGGCGCCACCTACCTGCGGCTCTCCGGCGCCGGTCACGTGTTGTTCCCTGTGGGCGCCACCCGGATGCTGGTGCGCGCCCAGGGCGGGGTCGCGAGCGCGGATCTCCCCGCGCACCGCGCGTTCGTGCTCGGCGGGCGGGGGACGCTCCTCGGCGACGAATTCCGCCGCTGGGGCGGCCGGCGGATGGCCTTGCTGCATCTCGAGTGGCGCGTTCCGGTTCCGTTCCTGTCGCTCGGCGTCGGACCCTACGCGCGCACGCCTCGGACCATTACCGTCGCGCCCTACGTGGCCCTCGGGCGGGCCGCGGGTCCCGTGGCGGGCACACCGTGGACGGGCAGTCCCGACACCCGGGTCACCCTGGGGCTCGCGTTCGAGTGGCTGGGCGTGTTCCGCTGGGACGTCGGATTCGGCACCGCCACGCACCGGGTGGGGCTCGGCTTCGACGTGACGCGAGATTTTTGGGGGATCCTCTAAAGGAGGTTGGTGGAGGTTGTGGAGGATGGTGGAGGTTGGGGGAGGTTGGGTAGAGGCAGGTTTGGGAGGTTAGCGGAGGTTGGGGGAGGTTGATCGCGTGCTGAACAGCCTCCTCTAACCTCCCGAACCTCCCCCAACCTCGCTCCGCGACGTACCTTAGGGAGCGGATGGCCGACACACACTTCCCGGACGAATGGCTGGCGCGCTCCCTCGAGGGCGTCGTCACTCCGGAGCTCCTGGCGGAGCTGCGGGAGAAGGCTCCGCCACCGGCGCGCCTGTGGGAGACGCTCGTCGCCCAGAAGATCGCGAGTGACGAGCAGATTCTCACGGCCCTGTCCACCCGCTTCCGGCTGAAGCTCGCGGACCTGGCGCAGCTCGACCCGGCCGCCAAGGAGCGGGTCCCCGAGCAGGTCGCGCGCCGCTACCACATCCTGCCGCTCCGCGCCACGGACTCCTACCTCGAGGTGGCGACGGCGAACCCGTTCGACCTCGATGCGGAGAAGGCCCTCGCGTTCGCCACCGCCCGTGAGATCCGGATGTTCTTGCTCGCGCCCTCCAAGATCGCGGAGCGCCTGGACGAGATGTACCGTCCCGAGAAGGCCGTCGACAAGCTGCTCGAGGGGATGGAGAGCTCAGCCGAGCTGGTGCAGCTGCAGGACACCCTCGCGCCCGACGAGATCACGATCGCCGCCTCCGAGGCCGAGGCGAGCCAGCGCCCGGTGGTGCGGCTCGTGGACCTGATCATCTCCGAAGGGATCCTGGCGCGCTCGAGCGACATCCACATCGAGCCCGAGGAGGGCGGGGTCGCGGTGCGGTACCGGATCGACGGCGTGCTGCGGCAGGTGATGAAGATTCCGCGCCAGGCCGGCCTGCCGCTGATCTCGCGCATCAAGATCATGTCATCGCTCGACATCGCCGATCGGCTGCGGCCCCAGGACGGCCGCGCCCGGGTGGCGGTGAACGGCCAGCCGATCGATCTCCGCGTCTCGACGCTCCCCGCGGCGCTGGGGGAGAAGGTCGTGATCCGGATCCTCGACTCGCGTGCCACCGTCAAGTCGCTGGACTCGCTCGGGCTGAACGCCAACGAAACGGCGGGGATCAAGCGGCTGCTCGAGAACCACGAAGGGATCCTGCTGGTCACCGGTCCGACGGGCTCCGGCAAGACCACCACCCTCTACTCGTGCATCAACCAGATCAAGAGCGAGGGCGTGAACATCGTGACCGTGGAGGACCCGGTCGAGTACCGGATGCAGGGGATCGTGCAGGTGCAGGTGCAGGAGAAGGCCGGCCTGACCTTCGCGTCCGCGCTGCGCTCGATTCTGCGCCAGGACCCGAACGTCGTGCTCGTGGGCGAGATCCGCGACCGTGAGACGGCGCAGATCGCCGTGCAGGCGTCCCTGACCGGCCACCTCGTGCTCTCGACGCTGCACACGAACGACGCCGCGAACGCGGTCACCCGGCTCGTGGACATCGGCGTCGAGGCCTACAAGATCGCGGCGGCGCTGCGGGGCGTGGTGGCGCAGCGACTGATGCGCAAGCTCTGCCCCACCTGCAAGGAAGTGTGGATGGAGGCGCCCGCCGACCGCCTGAAGCGCTGGGTCCCGAAGGGGACGCCGCTGTATCGGGCGGCGGGTTGTCCCGACTGCGCGATGACGGGATACCGCGGTCGTTTCGGGATCATCGAGGTCCTGACGGTGTCGGCGGAAGTGGAGCGGCGCATCGCGGCGGGTGAAACCGCCGAGCACATCGCCGGGGCCGCGCGCCGCTCCGGGATGAAAGGCCTGTGGGATTCGGGTCTGGAGCACGTGCTGCGGGGCGAGTCTACGCTGGACGAATTGACGCGCGTCGTCGACATCCCGGAGGAGGACGACCAGCCGCCGGACGCGACGGCCGGGTCGCGCCGCTCGACGGGTGGGGGAAAGCCGCATCTTGCGTCGTCGTATGGCGCGGCCGTCGGCTTCGCGGAGCCGGCGCACACCGCCGCCCCAGAGGAGTTGACGCACTTCGAGCTGCTGGAGGAGCCCGAGCCGCCGCGAGTGTCCGGGCCGCACGGGTTGCCGGCGCGCAAGGTGCTGCTCGTGGACGACGAGGACAGCCTGCGCAAGGTCGTGAAAGATCTGCTCGAGCGCGACGGCTACATCGTCTCCGAGGCGCGCGACGGGGTGCAGGCCCTCGATCAAGTCGACCGGGTGGGGCCGGACATCATCGTGCTCGACCTCAACATGCCCGGGCTCGACGGCTACGGCGTGCTGTCCCACCTGCGTTCGCGTCCCGCGACCGCCGACATCCCGGTCATCGTGCTCACGGCGAAGAGCGACGAAGACAACGAGGTGCGGGTGTTCGAGCTGGGCGCCGACGACTTCCTCACGAAGCCGTTCCGGGCGCGCGCGCTGTCGGCGCGGCTGGAGGCCGTGCTGGGCCGGCGGCGATAAGGGACGCGTCAACCAAGACATGCGAGTCGGTTTCATCGACGCGTACGTGCTTCGGCCCGGCGCCGCCGGCCTCGAAGTGCTCGTGCTGCGTCGCGCACCTGGCGGCCGCTCCCCGGGGTCGTGGGAGACGGTGCACGGGCACATCGAGCCCGGCGAGACGCCGGTGCAGGCGGCGCTGCGCGAGCTGCGCGAAGAAACCGGCCTCGAGCCCGACCGGCTGTACAACCTGTCGCGGGTGGAGGCGTTCTACCGGCACCAGACGAACGAAATCGTCTTGATTCCCGTGTTCGTCGGCGTCGTGGGCGGTCGCGCGGGCGTGCGGCACTCGGCGGAGCACGATCGCGCCGAGTGGCTCGAGGCGCCAGCGGCCGCCGCGAGGTTCTCCTGGCCCCGGGAGCGCAGAGCACTGGACGACGTTTTGTCAATCCTCGGGTCCGGGGACGCGGGCTTGCTGGAAGACGTCCTGCGGGTATGCTAGCTCGGGGCCGCGCTGGACGACTGGCGCGGCGGCGGTAGGTTGGAGGTGACCTCGAGGCGCGCCGGGAGCCTGTGAACCCGTTCTATCACCGCATCTACAAGGTCGTGCGCCACATTCCCAAGGGTCGGGTCGCGACCTACGGTCTCGTGGCGCGACTCGCCGGCCGCCCTGGCGCCGCGCGCACGGTCGGGTGGGCGCTCTCGGCGCTCCCCGATGATTCCGATGTGCCCTGGTGGCGCGTGCTGAACGCCGCGGGCCGCATCTCGCTCTCGGGCGCGGACCACAACAGCGTGTTGCAGCGCGCGCTGCTGTTGCGCGAGGGCGTGAAATTCGCGCCCGGTGGAGCCGTCAATCTCGCGACGTTCGGCTGGCCGGCGGAGGCCTACGACAGCGCGCCCGCGGCCCACACCCGCGCCGCCTCGTCCCGGAGATCGCGCAGGTTGAAAGGCTTGCGGACGTAGCGCAGGTTGAGCCGCGCCAGCGCGTCCTCGACCGCCGGCGGCAGGTCCCCAGTCGCGACCAGCACCCGGTCCTTGAGCCCCGGGTGCGATTCCACCAACTGCTCCACGAACAAGTGCTCGTGCGCCCGAGTCTGGGCGTCCGCGAGGATCAGGTCGTAGGCGCGCGTGCGCGCCAGGTCGAGCGCGTGCTGCGGATTGCGCGCCACGTCCACCGTGTGACCGTCGCGTCCGAACAGCGCCTTCACCATGCGGCGCACCGCGGGATCGTCGTCCACCAGGAGGATGGAGCGCTTCGTCGCGGGCGGCGCGACCGCCGGCTCGGCGGTCTCCCGCCGCGCGGCATCGGTGGCGAGGGGCGCCGGCGGCAAGTCCACCAGGAACGCGGCGCCCCCCTCGGCCGGCCGCTCGACCGTGATCCGCCCGCCATGTGCCTCCACGATGGAGTAGGTGATCGAGAGCCCGAGCCCCGTCCCCTGGCCCGGCTCCTTGGTCGTGAAGAACGGCGTGAACAAGTGCGGCAGCACGGCGTCCGCGATCCCTGACCCCGAGTCGGCGACTCGCATCCGCACCCGGTCGTCCACCCACGTGCTCAGCAGGATCACGCGCGGCCGCTCCGGCGGGTTCTCGGCGACGGCCTGCGCCGCGTTGTTGAGCAGGTTGATCACCACCTGCTGGAGCGCGTGGCGGTCCCCCAGCACCGCGGGCAGAGGCGCCAGGTTCTTCTCGATCGTGACGTCCTTGAGCGTGAGGTCGTAGCTCATGAGGAGCAAGGTGCGTTGGATCACGTCGTTCAGATCCACCGCCGCCTGCTCCCCGGGTCCCTTACGCGCGAAGGTGAGCAGGTTCCGCACGATCCGTCCCGCGCGATCCGCCTGCTCGTGAATCACGCGCAGGTGCCCCCGATCCTTCGTGCCGAACTCCTGCTGCTCGAGCAGGAACTCGGACAGCCCCGCGATCGACGTCAGGGGGTTGTTGAGCTCGTGCGCCACACCGGAGACGAGCTGGCCCACCGCGGCGAGCTTCTCGCTTTGGATCAGCTGCGCCTCCAGCGCCTGCTGATCCGTCACGTCCTCGACCAGCACCACGACGCTCTGATCGTGCGCCGGGACCGGAATGCGGGCGGCGTTGACGCGAATCGTGCGCCCGAGGGCCGGAGACCGGAGCACCACCGGCTGCACCCGATCGCCCTGGCGCGCCGCGACGAGCAGGTCGAGCAAGGCGGGGGACGGCCCGAGCAGCGCCTCGCCCAGGTCGCAGCCGATCACCGCCGGGAGCGGCGCACCGAGCATGGCCGCGAGCGCGCGGTTGGCCCGGCTGATGCATCCACGGTCGTCCACCACGGCGATCCCTTCCGACAGCGCGTCGAACGCCGTCTCCCACTGCTCTTTGGCGTGCTGAACCATCTGGAAGAAGCGGGCGTTGGCGATCACGATCGCCGCGTGCGTGGCGACCGTCGAGAGCAGCCGCATGTCCTCGGGCGCGAAGGCGCGGTCCCGAGGGTTCGCGATCACCAGTGTGCCCACCACCACGCCGTGCGCGCGCAGCGACACGGCGGCAGCGGAGTCCACCACCACGTCCGCCAAGAGCGCCGTCGGCTCGCCGCTCGAGCTGCGGACCAGCTCGAGCCGTTCGCGGCTCAGCGAGCGGGCGACGAGGCCGGGATCGTCGGGCGCGATGGCCCGACCGGCGAGTCCCGCCAGCGTGCCCTCGGCAGCCGTGACCCGGAGGGGACGCCCGTCCCCGGCTTCCCCCTCGGCCGCGAGCGCGACCAGCGCGCCCTGCGCGTCGAGAAACCGCATCGCATAACGCACCACCTGCTCCACGATGCGGTCGAGCTGCAAGGAGCCTGCGAGGATGTAGGACAGCTCCTGGAGCGAGAAGAGCTCCGACAGGCGGCGGTTCAGCTCGTCCGCCGCCCGCCGACGGTCGCGCTCGCTCCGCTCGAGGCGCCGCTTGAGGTGGACCGCTCCCCAGCCGAGCCCACCCGCAAGGAGGGTGACGAGGGCGACGAGAATGAGCGACATGGTTCGGACAACAATAACGGCTGCTTGACCGTCCGAATCCCGACTGATAAATTCGGCTATCTCTGTTTGATACCCATTCTCAACTAGCTTGGCCACGGAGTGGTGATGCGGACGCTCGTCGGGTGGGGCCTGTTTGCGGTCATGGCGCCCTGTCCCGTCCGGGTTCTCCCCGCCCAAGAACGCACCACCGTGGGGGGCTATGGTGAAGTGCATTACGCCAACCCCACCGGTCCCAAGACCCCCCCTGTCGTCAACCTCGCCCGTTTCGTCGTCTATTTGGCACACAGCTTCGATGATCGATTGGCCTTCCGGTCCGAGCTCGAAGTCGAGGACGCGAAGCTCGAGGGGGGGCGGCCGGGCGGGGAAGTGGCGCTCGAGCAGGCCTACCTGGACTACCGCGTGGCGGGCTGGATCACCCTTCGCACGGGGCTCGTCCTGCCGCCGGTCGGCATCGTGAACGAGACGCACGAGCCGCCGACCTTCAACGGCGTGGAGCGCCCCGGCTTCGACCACGACGTGATTCCCACCACCTGGCGCGAGATCGGCGTCGGCGCGGTCGGGACCGTTCCCGGTGGCAGCGGGCTCGCATATCGGGTGTATCTCGTGAACGGGCTGCGCGCCGACGGTCTTTCGGCCGGCGAGGGGATTCGGGAGGGACGCCAGGAGGGCCGCCAGGCGAGCTTCGCGAACCCATCGATGACGGGGCGGCTCGAGTGGGCGCGCCCGGGCGTCAAGATCGGCGGCTCGTTCTGGTACGGGGGGACGGCCGATACGAACTCGGCAGTCGGGACCGGGACCTTCGGGGCTCCGGTGGCGCTCCTCTCCGCGGACGCGCGCTACGACAACGGGCCGTTCGCGATGCGAGCCGTCGTCGCCACCATCAGCGTGAGCGACGCCGAGGCGATCAACGCCACGTACGGGCAGTCCGTCGGCAGCCGCATCGCCGGCGGCTACCTCGAGGGGGCCTACGACCTGCTGCGGCTCTTCGCTCCGGCGTCCTCCCAGAAGCTCAACGCATTCGTCCGCCACGAGCGCTACGACACCCAGGCGAGCGTCCCCGCCGGCGTGACGCGGGACCGGTCCCTGGCGCGCCGGATCACGACAGTGGGTGTCACCTACAAGCCCACCTGGAACACGGCGTTCAAGGGGGACTATCGGCTGTTGCGCAACGCGGCCGGGGCGGGCGAGGGCGAGGTGCTGAGCCTCGGCGTCGGCTACCAGTTTTGACGTGAAGCGCGCGCTCGCGCTGTTGCTGCTCACGGCACAAACCCCCGGCGGGCCGCCGGCGAAGGTCGCCGCGTCGATCGCGCGGCTGTTCGGGCCCGGGGCCCGGGTCGACACGCTGCAGGTGGACAGCGGCAGCGTGCTGCGGGTGTCACGCGCCGACTCGCTGCTCGGCTTCGCCGCGGTCGGCAACGTGCTGGGCAAGGACCAGCCGATCACCTTCCTCGTGGCCGTCGATCCGACGGACCGTCTCAAGGACGTGGACATCCTGGTCTACCGCGAGCCGTACGGCGGCGAGGTGGCCTACGAGCCGTGGCGGCGGCAGTTCCGGGGCAAGAGCGCGCGCGATTCGCTGCGCGTGGGGAAAGAGATCCGCAGCATCTCGGGCGCCACCATCAGCGTGCACGCCGTCACCATCGGCGTGCGACGGGTGCTCGCGCAGCTCACCGCGTGGCACGCGAGCGGAACGATCCGATGACCGTCACGTGGCGCAGCGTGGGCGCACCGCTCCGCACGCTTGCGCGCTGGGTGACCATCGTCCAGCTCGTGGGCTACACCACCTCGCTCGTGTTCGTATGGCACACGACGCGGCTCGTCCCCCCGGGGGTGGCGTCGCGCTACCGCGGCACCGATCCGCTGGCGACCGAAGGAGCGATGCAGTTCCCGAAGTCCTTCGCGGAGATGCTGACGATCACCCACACGCATCTCCTCTCCATGGCGGTGATCTTCCTGCTCACCGGGGTCGGGGTCGCGCTGGGCGAGCGCCCGTCCGAGCGCTGGAGGCGCCGGCTCATCGCCGAGCCGTTCGGAGCGTTATTGGTGTCGTTCTCGGCGATGTGGCTGATGCGGTACGTCGATGCGCGCTTCAGCTGGCTGCTCGCGGCCTCGAGTGCGGTGCTGGCGGGGACGTTCTACGCGCAGTCGTACGTCATCCTGCGGGAGCTCGGGCGGGCGGAACGGGAAGAAGCCCGGGTGTGAGTATGGACGTCGCGGCTCGTGGTCCACGGCTGAAGCCGCGACTCGGCATTACCGCTGAAGCGGCATTGCCCGTTTACGGGCGCATGCCGAGCGGCGGCTTTAGCCGCGCACTCGAGGGGCCATGAACCGTCGTCGGTTCGTCACGACGATGTGCGCCGGCATCGGCGGAGTATTCGTCCCCCGGTTGCCGAGGTGGCGCGCGGACGACGTGTTCGTCGAGCGCTGGTCGTGGGTAATGGGGCAGCCGGTCCACGTGATGGTATTCGCGAGCTCGGAGCAGGAAGGCCTCGACGCGTGCGCGGCGGCGCTCGCCGAGCTGCGGCGCGTGGAGCGCCGGCTGACGCTGTTCGACGCGGCGAGCGACCTGTGCGAGCTGAACCGCCGCGCGGGCCGGAAGCCGATGCGCGTGGACCGGGACCTGGGGGCGGTCCTCGGTCACGCGGGAGCGTTCAGGCGCGCCACGGGCGGTGCGTTCGACGTGGCGGTCGAGCCGCTGATGCGTGTCTGGGGATTTCACGAGCCTCGGACGCGCGCGCCGACGGCCGCGGAGCTCGCCGAGGCGCGTGAGGCCGTCCGGGCGGCGGTGGTGGAGCTCGACGGCGACGTGGCCCGCCTGCCCGGCGCTCAGACTCAGCTCGACTTCGGCGCGATCGGCGTCGGGTATGGGATCGATCGGGCGCTCGAGGTGCTGCGCGCGCGCGGGCTGCGCCGCGCGTTCATCGACGTGAGCGGGGATATGGGTGCCGTGGGAGCGCCGCCGGGAGAGCCGGGTTGGCTGGTCGAGATCGCCGACCCCGATCGCACCGGGGTGGGCCGCACGCTGCTGGCGACACGGCTCCGGGACGCCGCGCTGGCGACCGCCGCCAACACCGAGTCGATCGTGCGGTACGGATCGCTCGTCGTGGGCCACGTCATGGATCCCGGAACCGGCCAGCCCGCACGCGCGCTCCAGCAGGCCTCCGTGGTCACGCGCACGGCGATGGCCGCGGACGCGCTCTCGACGGCGATGCTGGTGATGGGGCGGAGACCGGCAGGCGTGCTCCGAGCCTATTCGGTGCGACTCTGAGCCTTCGTGGGAGGCTTTCGGATCAGCTCCCCAATCGCCTCCCTCAACTCGTCAATTCCCTCCTTCTCCCGCGCGCTCGTCACGATCACTTGGTCGTCCTCGAGCTCGAGCGCACTTCGCAGCTCGCCTTCCCGCCGCGCGCGCGCGGTCCGGGCCAGCGTGTCGCTTTTCGTGAGCGCCGCGAGCACCGGGGTCTTGCGTTCGGCGAACAGCTCCTGCATCGCGCGGTCGTCGTCGGAGGGATCGCGGCGGATGTCGAGCAGCCAGAGGACGCCCGCGAGCAACGCGCGATTGAGAACGTGGGTGATGAGCCCGCGGAAGGCGGCCCGGTCGGCCCTGGAGGCGCGGGAGTAGCCGTAACCGGGGAGATCCAGGAGGTAGTAGGCGTCGTGTAGGGGCGCAGCATGCTGCGCCCCTACCGATCGCGTTACAGCCATCGCATACACATTCATCGCCCGTGTCTTCCCCGGCGTTCCCGACACCTTGGCGATCCGCCGGCCCGCCAGGGCGTTCAGCAGGCTGGATTTGCCGACGTTCGAGCGGCCGAGCAGGGCGACTTCGGGGTGGCCGGGTGCGAGCGGGTGGTCGGCGCGCGGGAACGAGCCGAGGAAGCGGGGTTCGGTCAGGAGGCTCGTCCCAGGACCTCGGCGTAGAACCGCTCCACGCCGCGCGCGTGCAGCGCGATGTCGAAGCGCTCGCGGGCCCGTTGTACGGCGTGCGCGCGCATGCGCGCGAGGCGCACCGGGTCGTCCAGCAGGCTGCGCACCGCGCGCGCCAGGTCCAGCGGCGACCGCTCCGGTACGATGACGCCCGTCTCGGCCGTCACGGCCTCGCGGTTGCCCCGGATGTCGGTGGCGATCGGGACGGCGCCACAGGCCATGGCTTCGTAGAGCACTCGCGACATCCCTTCCGTGTCCTGGTGTGAAGCGCTCACGAGGAGGTCGGCGGCGCGCAGCCATTCATGCGCGTTGTCTTGTTGGGGCAACATGCGGACGCTCCCGGCGACCCCGCCCGCCGCCGCTCGCCGCCGAATCTCCTCGACGATCGTCGGCGGGCCCGGGGTGCCGATGACGAGCAGGAGCGGGAGGCGCTCCGGGGGGAGCTCTCGCCCCAGCAGGCCCATCGCGTCCACGAGGTCCAGCACCCCCTTCTCGCGCTTCACCTGGCCCACGAAGGTCAGGAGGGATCGGTCGGAGGGGAGACCCAGCGCCAGGCGCGCGGCGGTGCGGTCGTCGGCGGGCCGGAACCGGTGCAGGTCCACGCCGCCCCAGATGGCGCGAAATTTCCCCGAGGCGCGGGCGGCGCGCGAGAACCGCCGCCCCGCGTCGTTCGAATCGCCGATCATCCCGTCGGCCAGACGCTCGAGGAGTGGGTCGAGGGCGTAGTGCGCCGTCTGGCGGATGAACCAGACCATTTTGGTGGGCGTGCCCAGCTTGGCGAGCCCGCAGGTGACGGCATCGCGCGACGCATCGGGCGCGACGATGTCGACGTGCCGCTCCCGCAGGAGGCGCCGCAGACGGCGGCTCGAGCCCCAGACCCGCGTGAGCGTGCGGGGTTTGATATGGTAGAGCGGGATATAGGCGACCGGACAGTCGAGCGTCTGGAGATGATCGGCCAGCTCACCCGGCCCAGGACAGACGACCATCGGTTCCACTACCCGGCGATTGAGGTGCTCGATCAGCAGCACCATACTGCGCTGGCCGCCCATCCGCAGGTGGGGATGGTGGCTCACAAAGGCCGTGCGTATGGGTGACGGTGGGTCGGTCAGGCTTCTTTCTTCTGGCGGACGCGCTCCGTGACCAGCAGGGGCTGCCGGCCCTCGGAGACGCACTCGGCCGTGATGGCGACCTCGCGCACGTCGTCGCGGCTCGGCAGGTCGAACATGATGTCGGTCATCATCTCTTCGAGGATGGCGCGGAGCCCGCGGGCCCCTGTGCCCCGCTTGATCGCCTTCTGGGCGATGGCCTTGAGGGCATCCTTCTCGATGGTGAGCCGCACGTCCTCGAGCTCGAACAGCTTCTGGTACTGCTTGGACAGCGCGTTCTTGGGCTCGATGAGGATGCGGATGAGCGCGTCCTCGTCCAGCGAGTCGAGCGGGACCGCCACCGGGAGCCGGCCGACCAGCTCGGGGATGAGGCCGTAGCGCAGCAGGTCGTCGGGCTCCACGTCGATGAAGGGGTTCTTCTTGAGCTTCTCGGGCTCCCCCCTGGCCAGCTCCTCCTTGGTGAAGCCGATCTGCCGCCGCCCGGTGCGCGACTCGATGATTTTCTCGAGGCCGTCGAAGGCGCCGCCGCAGATGAACAGGATGTCCTTCGTATTGACCTGGATGTACTCCTGCTGCGGATGCTTGCGCCCGCCCTGGGGCGGCACGCTCGCCACGGTCCCCTCGAGGATCTTGAGGAGCGCCTGCTGGACGCCTTCGCCCGACACGTCGCGCGTGATGCTCGGGTTCTCCGACTTGCGGGCGATCTTGTCGATCTCGTCGATGTAGACGATGCCGCGCTCGGCCTCGGAGACGTTGAAATCCGCGGCCTGGAGCAGCCGCACCAGGATGTTCTCCACGTCTTCGCCCACGTAGCCCGCTTCGGTGAGCGTGGTCGCGTCCGCGATGGTAAAGGGGACGTCGAGGATGCGGGCCAGCGTCTGGGCGAGCAGCGTCTTGCCCACGCCGGTCGGACCGATCAGCATGATGTTCGACTTGTCGAGCTCGACCTCGGCCTCGCGGCCCTGGTGCGAGTTGATGCGCTTGTAGTGGTTGTACACCGCGACGGCGAGGGTCTTTTTCGCCTTCTCCTGGCCGATCACGTACTGGTCCAGCACGTCCTTGATCTCGGCCGGCGTGGGGACCTGGGTGATCGCCTCGGAGACCTCGCGCTCTTCGTCCTCCGCCAGGATCTCGTTGCAGAGGGCGATGCACTCATTGCAAATGTAGACCGACGGACCGGAAATGAACTTCCGGACCGAGTCCTTCGACTTGCCGCAGAAGGAGCAGCGGAGGTGCTTATCGTGGGACATCTGGCCTTAGTATGGGAAAGTCGGGTGACCGGCGCAAGCCGTCACTTCTTCTTCCCGTCGTCGATTTCCTGGAAGTTGGCTATCACATGGTCAATTAGCCCGTATTCCTTGGCTTCCTCGGCCGACATGAAGCGGTCGCGGTCCATGTCCTTCTCGATGTGCTCCACGGGCTTGCCGGTGTGCTTGGCGTAGAGCTCGTTGAGCTTGCCTCGCAGGTACAGGATCTCGCGCGCCTGGATCTCGATGTCGGCGGCGGTACCCTGGGTGCCGCCCGACGGCTGGTGCATCATGATGCGGGCGTGCGGCAGCGCCGAGCGCTTCCCCTTGCGGCCGGCGGCGAGCAGGAACGAGCCCATCGAGGCCGCCATCCCCATACAGATCGTGTTCACGGGGGCGCGCAGGAATTGCATCGTATCGTAGATCGCCATCCCCGAGGAGACGAGGCCGCCGGGCGAGTTGACGTACAGGTAGATGTCCCGCTCCGGGTTGTCGGCATCGAGGAACAACAGCTGGGCGATGATGATGTTCGAGACCTCGTCGTTGATCTGGGTGCCCAGGAACACGATGCGGTCCATGAGCAGCCGGCTGAAAATGTCATAGGTGCGCTCGCCACGGCTGGAGCGCTCGATGATGTAGGGCGGGTAAATCTGATTCCTCGTCACGCTGACTCCACGGTGGATTGCGACAGAAGAAACGTAAACACCTTCTCCTCGGTAAGGCCGCGCTCCAGGTCGCGCAGCCGCTTCGCCTTCTCGAGCGTGGCGCGCAGCTCCGCGACCGGCGTGCCACGCCGGGCCGCGAGCTCCTGCAGCCGCTGCTCGAGCTCCGCCTCGGTCGCGCGCAGGCCGTGGTGCTCCACGACCCAGTCCAGGATCAGGTCGCGCCGCACCTGGGCTTCGGCCACGGGCCGGAATTCCTGCGCGAAGTCGGGCCAGCGGTCCTCCGGGATCCCGTAAGCCTGGCCGTACACCGCGAGCGCACGCTCGACCAGCGGTCGCGGCGCCACCACGCGGTTGGCCTGGACGATCTGATCGATCAAGTCCCGGCGCAGCTGGGCGTCCGCCTCGCGCTCGGCCTCCTTTTCGAGGTCCTCCCGCACGGCCTTGCGGAGCGCCTCGAGCGACTCGAAGTCTCCCACCTCGCGGGCGAACGCGTCGTCGAGCTCGGGCAGCTGCTGCCGCTTCACTTCGTGCAACGTGATCCGGATGTCGCGCGGCTGTCCCCGCTTTGCCTCCTCGGGGAAGTCGCTCGGGAACCGGACGGTCGCGTCGATCGTCTCGCCTGGCAGCATGCCCATGATCCGCTCTTCCACCTCCGGGATCGCCCGCCCCTCGCCGAGCACCAGCTGATAGGGTTGGGGGTCCTTGACCGCATCGCCCTCGCGGGTCGCGATCGTCACCTGCACCAGGTCTTTGGGCTTGGGCTTGTCTCCGACGACCGGCGTCCAGGGGGCCTTCTGGTCCCGCAGCTCGTTGAGCTGGGCCAGCACTCGATCTTCGGTGACCTTCGGCACCGAGCGCTTCAAGTGGAATTTGCCGATGCGCTCGAGCGTGAGCTCCGGCTTCACCTCGACGTGGAATTCGAAGGTCACCGGGCCCCCGGCCCCGGCCTCCCACTTGAGATTGTGGATGTGCGGGTCCGCGACCGGCTTCAGCGCCTCCTGTGCGAGCGCGGCCTTCCAGCTTTCGCGAATCAACTCTTCCAGCGTCTGCTGCCGGATGTCCTCGGCGAATTGCCGCTTCACGAGCGCCGCCGGCGCTTTCCCCTTGCGAAACCCCGGCAGCCGGGCCCGCCGCTGGTAGGCGGAGGTGGCGCGCGCCTCCGCCTCTTGCACCTGCTCCACCGGTACGGTGACGGCGAGGGAGGCGGCGCCGGGCTCCTCGCCGGTCTTCTTGATCAGGATGGCTGGCATGCTGAGGTAAATCTAATAGGGCAGGTGATACTGGGCAGGAAAGCCAAATACTAGACGCACAGACGCACAGGGGAGAGTAGGTGGTCGTGAACGGGTAGACCTGACCACTCGTACCTCTTCACCACTGTGCGTCTGTGCGTCTGTGCGTCTAGCCCTTAGGGCCCAAAGAACTCACCCATGTCGGGGGCCGTCGCCGCGTCATTGGGAAGGGTCGTCAGACCCAGGGCCTCCCCGGTGAGGCGCAGCAGGCTCTGGTGCTGGTATTGCGTCTGCGACTGGTACCCCTTCTTGGCCTTCGGGCTCACGATCACGCAGGCTACGTGCCCGCCGCCGTCCGTATTGTCGTTGCCGGCCTCATCGAACACGATCACCAGCAGGCCGTCCCGCTGGAATTGCGGGCTTTTCACGAGGGGATCGATGTTCGTCCTGAGCCAGGCGTCGGCCGTCGCCAGCGAACAGTCGTGCGCGTCGTTGCATTCGTTGGGAACGACGAAGGCGTAGTCGGGCAAGGCATTGTTCGCGAGATCGGTGGGGAACTGTGTGAACGGCACCAGGTTCTTCCGCTGCACCGCGTCGTTCACGACGTCGGAGAGCAGCGCGATGACGTTGTGCTTGCGGGCGTACAGCCCGACGTCGCCACCGGTGTAGCCCACCGAGGGCAGATCTTCCGCATACGACTTCCACGTCTTCCCGCCCGCGATGAGCCGGCGCACGATGTTGTCATCGGTGACGACGCTGGAGTAGCTGTCGTTGTTCGACACGATCTTCCCGACCGTCATCATGAAATAATTGCCGATGGACGGGTGCGTGTTGGCATAGTAGTTCGCAGCGAGTGCGTATTCCCGGGCCAAGCCGTTCAGATACGGCATGGACGCGTTGCCGATCACGGAGGAGTAGTCGGTATTCTCCTCCACCACGACGACGACGTGGCCCAGCCGCGGGACGACGCCCCCGCTTCCACCGCCGCCGCCCGGCGGCGGGGTGAGGGAGTTACCGGTGCCGCACGCCGCCACCATCAGCGCCGTCAGCAGCGGCGCGGCCGAGAATTTCCGCAATGGCGATTTCATGACTCCGTCTCCTTAGGAGGTGCGTCAGGCTGGCTGGCTCGGCAAACCGTGTACCAGAGGCGTAACCGTGCGGTAACACTCTTGTGGCCGAGGCCCGGGCGCAGCGCTACGCCCGCGCCACAGCTCGCTCCCTAAACCACGAGCCGTCCCTATGCGTGCCGTGTGACCCGCGGGGTGGGTCGGACGACAACAACGATTGCCGACCGAGAGCCATAACGGTCGTGAGCCCTGTCACTCCGCGCGGCGTGAAGCAGGTCTTATAGTGATCGCGAGCCGTGAGACACCACGGCTCGAGCAAGCCCCGTTGCGCCCGCGAGGTGGCCGACGGGGCTTGGTGTTTCATGCAATTTCCTGCGCCCATCTACGGCCGTTTACCGCAGGTATACCGATTCGAAGGAGGGCTCATGCGTTTCGCATTCCACCTGGCCGCCGCTGTGGCGGCCGCGCTGACCGCGACCACCGCGGCCGCCGCGCAAAAGGCCGCGACGGGCAATGGCGCGCCCAGCGGCTCGCATTTCAATCTCAACATCATCGGGGTCTCGCACGACAAGAATCCGAACATGAACGGGAATGGGAGCGGCAACGTCATCTTCGTCGACCTCGGGAGCCGCACCGGCGACGCCGTGACGACGAAGATTCTGCTCAGTCAGGCGGCCGAGGGCGTGTTCGACGTGCTCGACAAGAACGGAACCGACGGCGAGGCCTCGTTCTCCCTCCCCCTTCCAGGCACCTACACCGTCTGGGCTCGCGCGCTCGGCACGCCGGGTGGACAATCCAAGATCGCGACCTGCGCGACGTTCGTCGATCCGGTCACAGGCGTGCCGACCATCCTGTGCTCGACCGAGAACGAGGTCTTCGTGCGCGGCACGGGCAAGAGCAGATTCCGCGACGTGACCAGCGCGCTCACGACCATTACGCTCGTAGCGGGGAGCCCGGCCGAGCTGGCGTGCGGGACCCCGACCGTGAGCCTGTTTGCTACCTGCTTGCAGGACTTCCTCTGGCAGTACGACAACAACGGCCTCAAGCTGCTGCAGGTGCGGTTCTACCCCTCGTGACACGGAACAGTCTGTCGGCGCCCCGCTGTGCCGGGGCGCCGACTGACCGTGATCGACCGTGCCGCGACGCGGTCAGCGCACGTCGTACAGCGTGATCGGTTTCCCCAGCAGATACTTGTCGAACCAGTTCAGGATGTGCTGCAGCCGCTCCACCCGGTGCACCGGCTTGCCGGAGCGCGACAGCTCGTGCGACTCGCCGGGGAAGCGGACCTGCACGGTCGTCTTGTGCAGGTACTTGAGCGCGCGGAACATCGCTTCGCCGCCCTGGTTGGGCGGCGCCCGGAGATCCTCCTCGCCCAAGATGAACATCAGGGGCGTCGTGACCGAGTCCGCGTAACGCACGGGTGAGCGGGCGAGGAACTCCTGGGGATCGCGGAACGGGGTAGAGCGGAACCACGATGGCCGGAAGAGCGTGAAGTCCGCCGTGTACCAGAACCCCAGCCAATCGGCCACGTCGCGTTGCGACACCGCGGCCGCAAAACGGTGCGTGTGGCTCACCGCCCAGTCGGTGAGCAGCCCGCCGCCCGAGCCGCCCGTCACGCCCAGCTTGGTCGGATCCACGTACCCGCGGCGGATCACGGAGTCCACCGCGACCATCAGATCCTTGTAATCGTCGCCGGGATACTTGTACTGGATGACGTTGCCGAACTCCTGCCCGTAGGTGGTGCTGCCCCGCGGGTTGGGATAGACCACGACATAGCCCTTGGCGGCCATCCATTGCATCTCGTGGAAGAAGATGTAGCCGTAGGCGGTGTGCGGCCCGCCGTGGATGTTGAGGATCAGGGGGTACTTCTTGCCGGGCGTGAAACCGGCCGGCTTCATGATCCACGTCTCGATTTTCGTGCCGTCGAAGCTCGGGTACCAGACGTCCTCCGGCGTGACGAGTTGGAGCTTCGCGAACAGCGAGTCGTTGACATGGGTGAGCTGCCGCAGCCGCTTGGCCACTGCGTCGAGGACGTACAGGTCGGGGAGATGGGTCGGGTCGCCGATGGTGAGAGCGAAACTGCGCGCGTCGGGGGTCGCCGTGTACGCGAGCACGGCGTGGTCGCCCGTGGTGACCGCCTCCCGCGCGCCCGTCTGTGCGTCGAACCGCACGAGGTTCGAGCGCCCGTGCTCCGTGGTGGCGACGATGACCGCCTTGCCGTCGGCCGTCCAGATATTGGGGCTCGAGCCCTCGCCACCACGTGGCGGCGCCTGGTCGCCCAGCACGCCGCCGCCCATGTCGAAGTCGTAGTCGACCGTGAGGTTCTTGGCGCGACCGTCCCGCCACACGAACAGGTCGGATTGATTGTAGGAGCGGGTCGCTCGCGGGTTGACCCAGCCGCGGAACGCGACCGCCTTGCCGTCGGGCGACGGCGCCGGCCCGAATACCGGGCCGCTGATGTCCACCACCGTGTCGAGCGTGCCGCCCGCCGCCGGGACCGAATAGAGGTTGTTGTCGGGAGGGTAATAGTACGACTCGGCCACGCGGTCCGAGACGAAATAGATGCGCGCGCCGTCGCGGCTCCACTGCGGCGCGTTCTCGTCGAACGGGCCGGACGTCACCTGGCGCGCCGTTGCCGGCTCGTCCCCCGGCATGCCCGCCGGGACCGTCCAGATGTGCGTATGCTCGGCGGGGTCGAAATACCCCTCGTCGTCACCCCGAAACTCGGCCTGCGTGATGATCCGGACGTCGCTCTTCGGCTCCTCGCTCTTGCCCTTCTTGGCAAGGTCTTCGGGGGTCGTGGTGCTCGTGAAGGCAATCGTCTTGCCGTCGGGCGACCACGCCGCGGGCGACGCGCCCTTGGCAAGGTCGGTCAGCTGTCGTGCCTCGCCGCCCGCCAACGGCAGCAGATGGAGCTGCTGCCGGCCGTCCTTGGAGCGCAGGAACGCGAGCGTCGTGCCGTCGGGCGACCAGCGCGGCCCGCCGTCCTTGGGGCCCGCCGTGAGCCGTCGCGGTGGTGACGCGCCGTCGGTGGCGACCAGCCAGACGCTCGTCTCGTAGCCGTCGTGCTTCGCATTCACCGTCACGAGCACATAGGCCGCCTGGCGGCCGTCGGGCGAGATCTGAGGGCTCGCCACCCAGCGGAACGCGAACAGATCGCTGTCCGAGATGGCACGTTGCTGCGCGGCGAGCGTCGCCGCGCCGCTGACGGCGAGGGCCGTGAGGAGAACGGGGCGCATGGCTCAGTTTCCCGCCGGCTCGGGGACGCTCGGCAGCGGATACGCGTTCCGGAGGGCCGCGAGATAGTCGCTGTAGAGCCCTTTCAGCGCGTCGAATTCGCGCTTGACGGCGGCCCGATACGGCGCGTCGGTCGCGAAGTGGTACAGGACCGCCGCCATCGCCTGCGCGTCCAACAGAAAACCGTGGTGGCCGACCTCGCCGAGCGCGTCCGCCTCCATTTCGAATGTGTGGTAGCCGCCGTTCGAGCTGTGGACGGTGACCCCCACGCCCGGAATCTGGGTCGCGACGGTCCCGGTCTCCTCGTAGGGCAGCGGGCGCCCGGGCGCCTCCTCCACCTTGGTGGCGCCGAGCATCCTCAGGTAGGCGAAGGCCACGTCGTTCAGGGTCGCGACCGAGATGCCGTTGCGCGACGACGAGTCCACGTCGATGCGCACCTTGGTCCCCGTTGCCAAGCCGGCGCCCCGGGCCGCGTCGTTCACGCGCTCCGTGACCTGGGCGAGGTAGACGGGATCGGGATACCGGATCCAGAACTCCGCGACCGCGCGATCGGGCACGACGTTCGGCGCCTTGCCACCCTCGGTGATGATCCCCTGGACCTTGGCCTCGGGGCGGAGCGTCTTGCGCAGGCCGTCGATGTGATTGAACAGCTCGATCACGCCCATCAGGGCATCCCGTCCGTCCCAGGCCTGCAGCTGATGCGCCGGCGCGCCGGAGAAGGTGTAGTGGATGACGTTGATGTTCATGCAGCAGCTCCCGAAACCGGGGCCGGGCACCTGCGTCGCCGTGGACGAATGGGACCGGATCAGGACGTCCGCGCCCTTGAACACGCCGGCGTTGTACATGACGGTCTTCGCGGCGGGCGACGCGAGCTCCTCGGCCGGGGTGCCGTACACGGTCACCGTGCCGGGCGTCTTGGAGCTCGTGAGGAACTCCGCCACGGCGACGGCCGCGGCGAGCCCCACGGGTCCCTGGGCGCTGTGCTGGTCGCCGTGGAAGTCGCGGCTGGTGCCGCGCAGCGCGTCGTATTCGACGATGACGCCGAGGTTCGGGCCGGGAGCGCCCCGGCGGTAGCGCGCCACGAAGGCCGTCTTCAGGCCCGCCACGCCGGGCTCCACGTCGAAGCCGTGCGCGGTGAGATAGTCGGTGAGGATCTTCACCGAGCGCTCCTCCTTCCAGCCCGTCTCCGGGTGCCGCGTGATGTCGTCGGCCATCGCCAGCAGCTCCTTGTCCATCAGCTCTTTGGCGCGGGCGACCACCGCGTCGCGGTGGGCGTCGCGCGCCCCCGTGAGCCGCGCGACGAGCTGGGGCAGAGCGAGCGAGCGCTCGAGCTCGTTGATGCGGCGGATGACGTCCGCGGCGGCGGTTTTTTCGGTCGGCGTCTCTTGGGTGGGGGCGGAGGTGGGGATGGCGGCGAGCAGCGTGAGGGCCGCGAGGTGAAGCGGGACGCGCATCGGGTGGCCTCGGATTGAGGATGGTGGGAAAAGGTAACCCCCACCCCCTTGCTCCGCCCGTCCGCCGCGCCATACCTTGGGCCGTGAGCCTGAAGATCGTCTTCAACGGCAAAGAGTACGACAGCGTCGACGCGATGCCACCCGACGTGCGCAAGGAGTACGAGGTGGCGCTCGAGACCCTCAGGAAATCCGGCGGCGAGGAGATCCTGTCGGTGCTGCAGCGCGACATGGGAGTGACAGGGGCGCACATCAAGGCCACCTTCCGCGAGATCGTCGTCAACGGGAAGACGTACGACAGCGTCGACGCGATGCCGCCCGACGTGCGGCGAACCTACGAGCAGGCGATGGCGCGGACGAAGGCGCCCGTAGTCTCCGCGACTCGAGCCATCCGACCGCCCCCGCCCCCCGAGGACGAACCGCGGGGCAGCGGGATGTGGCGCATTCCGTTTTGGATCGCCGTAGGCGCCCTGGGGGCGTGGTGGCTGCTCCGTCACGCGTGAGTTGAGTGTCTACCCCCGCCGCCGCCGTCCAACGCTGGGCGCGCCTGCGCCGGGACATCCAGTGCGTGCTGCGTCGCGGCGCGTGGTACGCCGTGCGGAGCGTCGGGCCGGACGAGGCGGTGCTCGAGGTGGACAACGCGGCGGTGCGGGTTCCCAGGGACTCCCTCGAGATCACCGAAACGCGTCCCAACCGGTGGACCGTCGTGCCGCGCCCCGCAGAGGCGGACAAGCTGCCCGAGAGCTGGGGGTACTTCTACGTCGTGTGTCCCAACTGCGCGGCACGCGCGCCGGTGGGCCGGCCGGCGGGCGATAAGCGATGCACGCGGTGCGAGCAATCCTTCGCGGTCGCCTGGGACGAGCGCTACCTCAGGACGAGGTGAGCCCCTTGAGCTCGGCCGGGCCACACCCTTAAGATGCGCCCCATGGTCCGCGGCCCGACACCGATCAACATCCTCCTCGTCGAAGACGACCCCAGCGACGTCGAGTTGACGCGGCGCGCGCTCCAGCGCGCCAAGTTGCAAAACCGCGTGTGGATTGTGGGGGATGGGGTGGAGGCGCTGGCGTTTCTGCGGCGTGAGGCGCCGCACCGCGGCGTGCCTCGGCCCGACCTCGTCCTCCTCGACCTGAAGCTGCCCAACCTCGACGGGCGGGATGTCCTCATGCGGATCCGCGAGGAGCCCCGGTGGCAGCGCCTTCCGGTCGTCGTCCTCACGGCATCGGACGCGGAGCACGAGCAGCTGGCGGCGCTCGCCGCCGATGGATTCCTCACCAAGCCGGTGGACTTCGCGCGCCTCGAGGCGGTGATTCGCCGAATTGCCGGGCTGGGGTGGGCGATCGTGCGAACGGCGCCCGCCCCGGGCTAGACCGCAGCGGCGGCTTGCTGAGCGGGCTCCATCTCAAAAACCCCCCGACACTTGCCGCAGCGCATCCGCTCGGGCGGTTGTCCGACCGCGACGCGGTCGGCGCAGTTGGGGCAGACTGCGTAGCGCTCGCGTGACAGAAACGTCCAGCGGGTCGGCCGGGTCTGGGTAATTTCGAGATATGCCAGGGGGATGATCACCCCGCGGCGGCGCACCACCAAAACGGCTTCGTCCGACGCGACGCTCAGGACGGGGTACCATGCGCCGCGGCGCAGCTCGCAGCGCCGCACGTCGTCCCGCAGCCGGGCCCACCGCTCCGCCGCCAATGTGTCGAGAGGTTGCGCTGCCATGTTGTTGCGCCTCCGCTGTTGCGCGTCCGCCGCACCGTCGTGAAGGGCATGCCTTGCCCGGCTAATGTGTCGTGGGTCACATATCCCGTCAAGGTGCCCTCCGGCGCCCCCGGAGCGATGTGTCGCCCCGGCGACAATTGGGGCGGTTAGCGTAGGGGTCGGCGTCCCGCCGCCACGCTCCGGAGTGCCGCGAGGTCCCGGACATCCACGAGGCGTCGCTCCAATCGCGCGACGCCTGCCCGCGCGAGCCTGCGCAGCTGCCGGTTGGTGGTTTGGCGGCTCAGGCTGGCGAACGCGGCGATGAGCTCTTGACCGACTTCGAGGCGGGCAGCGGGCGCCGTGGCGGGGGCACCGGACAGACGGTCGAGCAGCAACAAGACGGTGTGCGCCACCCGGCGGAGGGGATCGCGCAGCGCGAGCATGCCGAGACGGTCGAGTGACCCCGCCTGCTGGAGGGCGTCCAGGGCGGCGAGCGCGACCGCGAGTGGGGGATGCGCGGCCAGCTCCTGCTCGAGCACGTCAGCGGGCAGCTCCAGCGTGGTCGTCCGGAGGAGCGCCGCGGCGTGCCGGCTTTCCGAGCCTGGCGTGGTCTCCCACAGTTGGGGGGACAGCAGACGGCCGGGGCCGAAGACCTCGACCAAGGCCGAACTGGACCGGCCCGTGACGACGCGCAGTCCGATCGCGCCGTCGCGGACATAGATGTGCAGCCGCTTCAGCCGCTCGGGACCCCCCAGCAGGCGCTCGCCCGGTCCGTACTGCCGGATCTCGACTCCCGCCAGTTTGACGAACTCACTCGCAACCGGCTCCACAATTCCTGCAACCAGAACCTGTCGCGAGCCCTGGTTTCAATATCGGGGCCAGGCGGCTGCCCCCGTATTCGTGGGGGACCGGGCGCCAGCGCGGCCTCCGTTTGTCGGTGAGGCGACACACCAGTGGATGCTCACCTACGTCGCGCGCCTGCGACCGGGCTTCGCCCGAGTGTCGCGGGTTGGAGACACCGTTTCGGACTGGACGGCCGCGCTGTGCATCTTGTGCAGTTTGGTACCGATCCCCATTATTGGCGAGCCGAAAGACGGAGGATGGCGCAACCGCGCCAGGCCGGAACAACGACGATGGTGAGCGCAAGCAGATCCGCGATGCCGCACGACGCGTCCGAGGAGTTCCGGCGCTGCCTGCGGGAGCGTGTGCGGTTGGCCCGGGAGCTTGCGGCCCTGCGCGCCGGCTTCGCGACCGTCGCCGAGCATTACGAGCGGGTGCTGCGCACCCTGCAGGCGCTGGGCATCGAGATCGGGATCAACCCCCACGACATCGGTTATGCGACGGACCCCGAATGGGGGCCGGCTACATTGCTCGCGTACGGCGATGAGCGCTTCCTCAAGCACGAGCAGACGGTGATCGATCAGTTGTTGCACAAGCTGCCGTAGCGGTCGCCGGCAGCGGTACCGTTTTCGGGTGGCGCCATTCCCGCTCGCTACTCCTCCGTCAGATACCGCTCATCCCACGCCACTGCAAAGACTCGCTGGCAGCGGGGGCAGCCCAACGTTGCCGGCTGACCCTGGAGTGGAGCGCGGGCGCGACACGCGGGGCAGACGCCATAGGGCGCACCGAGCTCGGGCGGCAGCTTCGCGGGATCGGGCGCCCTGGGCACGACGGACCACCGGTGTGGTTGCCCGAAGACCACATCGAGCCAGGGCCGTGGTATGGCGATCGGGCAATGCCGCACGTCGAGAAGAACCTTCGAAGGCGTGAATCGCGTGACGCGGTACCACGTGCCCCGGCGGAGTCCGCAGTCCACGTCCACGCGTAACCGCGCCCACGCCAGCTGCAGGTCTCGAACAGATTGATCCATCGGGAGAAGTCAGCGGCTGCGCCCCCGCTGCCGCACAACGTAAAAGTGTTTCGGCGTCGATACCTATCGTATCTGGCTCAAAGGTGCCGCGTTCGAGCGTCAGGGTCTAGGGCGATTTTGCGGCACCGACGGGTGCAGATGCGACAGTTACCGATGCGACCGGAGGGACTCGAACCCCCACGGGTTGCCCCACAGGATCCTAAGTCCTGCGCGTCTACCAGTTCCGCCACGGTCGCGTCATTGCTGCGCTGGAATTTACAGATTGCGCTTCCGTCTCGGGAGAGCGCCGCGACGCGTCAACCCTGCCACCGCGACGCCCCGCATCCGGTGCGTCTTCCCGCGGTACGTGCTGCGGTGCCCTCGCCGGTCCTCCCGCGCGAAGCGCCGCGCCTTCGCGGGTGAGCCGAACACTTGCGTCCACCGCCCGTTCTTGAAGATGCTCATGTACCCCCCGGCCAGGATCTGAAACGGCCGCCTCACCTTCTTCACGTGATCGAACTGGGCCGAGCCCGGCTTGCGGAATCCCTCGAACCACGCCGGGTACACGAAGTCGCTCATCGCGATGCCGCCGATCGTGAACTCGACCTCCTCCACCGCGTCGGCGGTCTCGTAGGCGTAGAACACATTGCCCGGGCCCATGGCCGCCAGGTTGATCGCGGGGTCGACGAGCATCTCCGCCAGCTCGTGGCACGCCGTCACGCTCACCCGCTGCTTCACCGCGAGCGTGCTCTTCACGAATACCTTCGAGAGCGGCAGTCCGTCGGGCGTGAGATCGTGATAGCCCAGCGCGTTCGCCACATCGGCGTCGTCCAGGAACGCGAGCGCCCACGCGCCCTTTCGGAAGGTGGTCGTCTTCACCAGCTTGGCCGGCGTGCCCCACACGGGCACGAAGTGGTCGTCGACGAACGTCTGCAGCGCGGCGAGCAGGCGGGCGAAATTCACGCCCAGGCCCACCGTGGCGCGGTTGAAGCACGCGATCGTGGGCACCTGGCCGTGGTCGAACGCGGCGGCGATGAACCGGTTACGGGTGGTCATCCCACGCGATCGCGAACACGCCGCCGCACATCGCGCACGGCAACTGCGCCGGCTGTCCCGACAGTGACTGGCGGTGGCAACACCGCGGGCAGACGACGTAGCGCGAGCCCCAACTCATGGGCATGTCGACCGAGTCGCGGGGGCGGTCCACCACCGACCACCGCTCCGGCCGCCGCGGGACGATCTCCAGCGAGGCCCGCTCGAGGCGGACAGGCTGCCGGTTCACCTCGAGCACCGCGTCCTCGGGCGTGAGCCGAAGCACCTCGTACCACGCCCCGCGGCGGACGTGGCAATTCACCTCGCCACGCACGCGGGCCCACTGCGGTGCTTCGGGCATTGGTCGTCTCGGCCGGTCGGGTTCCTACACAATAGATGAGGGCGCGGAAAAACACGACCCTCGCCGGTTCGATCGGAAACGCCTCAGCGTGGTTTCAGGTAGTGCTCATCCCACGCCACGGCGCATATCTGATGACAATGCGGGCAGGCCAGCTCGAGCGGATAGCCTCTGATCGGCGCCCGACCCTGACAAGCGGGGCACACCCCGTAGCGCGTGCCCCAGTCGTTCGGCAGGTTGATCGCATCGGAGGGACGGGGGACGACGGTCCAGCGGGACGGCTGGGCGAACACCGTTTTCAACACGCGTCGCTGCACCGGGACCTGCTCGTTCGTCACGTCGAGCACGACTTTGTCTCGCGTCATCCTGACGACGCGGTACCAGGCGCCGCGCCGCAGTGCGCAGTTGACATCGACCCGCAGGCGGGCCCAGGCCCGGGGATGGTGTTCGACCGATCGCGCCATAGCGGAGGTGCTCCGGACGCCAGCCCCTGCAAGTCCCGGGCGCGGGCCGGGTGTGCTGTCCTCGCGACAGCTCCGGCAATGGCGTGCTGACTCGGGCGCATGTTGCGTCGTGCCGACGCTCTACCGATACGACGGGTGCTGCGAGCGATCGCTGCCGCGGCGTCGCCGCATGTTACGCGTACAACGGAGCGTCGTCGGGTGACGATCCTTCGACCGGCAGCCCTTCCTTTCTCCAATAGCCGATCCCGCCGATCATTTCCTTGACGCGGAAGCCCAGGGCGGCGAGCTTCGCCGCCGCTCTGGTGGAGCCGTTGGAGCCCGGTCCCCAGCAGTAGGCCACGATCACTTTGTCGCGCGGCAGGGACGCCGTCGTCTCGCGGCTGATGGTGCGGGTCGGCAGGCTCAGGGCGCCGGGGATGTGACAACGCGCATACGCATCCGGGCCGCGCGTGTCCACGACGACTAGCCCCGCGTGCCCTCGCTCCAGGTCCCGATGGACGTCCGCGGGATCGGTCTCGAACGCCAGCTTCGAAAGGAAATGCCGCTCGGCCGCTGCTGGCTCGGCGGGGGCATGGTCGAGGACGAACGAGTGGATGGCGGTCGCGCTCACAGCCGAGCTCCTGATGGGGTTACCGCAATGTCCTCGGGAAATCCGCGCCCGGTCAAATGCGCAGTTAGCGACGCCGATGCGCGTGGCGCATGCGTAGGAATTCCGAGCAGGTCCCACCAGGTCTGCCTCGGCCGCGCGAGGAGTCGCGAGTGAACTCGCGGCTCGGCACCTGCCCGTAAACGGGCACTGCATCGCCGCTTCAGCGGTAGACGCCGAGCCGCGGCTTCAGCCGCGAACTCTGGCGCGGCGGTCTACGCCTGCCGGCGGGACAAGAGCGACGGCCCTGCCGCGAGGAGTCCCGCGAACTCACGCAAGTGAAGGGGGAGCGGCCTTTGCCGCAGCATCGCCGCGCGCCATCGCCGCTCCAGCCCGCGGCGCGTGAGCGGCAGCGCGGTGAGCTCGCCGGTCTTCAGGTGGGGCGCCACCGCCCAGCGGGCGAGCACGGCGATCCCCGCGCCGCCTTTCACGAGCTCGAGGATCGCCTCCGTCAGCTGAACGCCTGAGACGCGGCGCGGCATGACGCCCGCGGGGCTCAACAGCTTCGTGAAGACGTCGTTCTCACCGGGCGGCAGCAGGTACACGAACAGGTGCTGATCCACGAAATCCGCGGCGGTGAGGAACGGCTTGGCGCTGAGCGGATGGTCGGGGCGAAGCAGCGCGACCAGCTCGTCGGTGAAGAGGGGGACGTACGCCAGCCGGTCGTCGTGATCGTCGTTGGACACGATCGCGAGGTCGATGCGGCCGTCGAGCAGCGCCGGGACGGGGTGGTGGGTCGCCTCGGCCACGATCTGCACGTCCACCCGCGGAAAGCGGCGGGCGAACCGCTGCAGCACGCCCGGCAGCCAGTGATAGCAGGTGTAGCATTCGGTGCTCACCCGCAGGATCGCCGTCCGGCCACCGGCGAGGCGTCGGAGGTCCTCTTCGACGTCCGAGAGCTGGGGCAAGGTGCGCCGCGCCGCCACCAGCAGGCACTCTCCCGCGGGCGTGGGCACCATGCGTTTGCCGAGCCGGTGAAACAGCGGCAGCCCGAGCTTCGTCTCCAGATCGAGCAGCTGGCGCGACAGGCCCGACTGCGTCAGGTGGAGCACGCGGCCGGCCTTGGTGAGCGTGCCATGCTCGACGACGGCGGCAACGAGACGGAGATGGCGGGTTTCGAGAATCATGCTTGACGCCCGTGATCATGAGCCTGAGTCATACATTATACTGCCGTTCGCTCGGGGAGGTGGGCATGCGTCTACTGGTGAGCGCGCTGCTGCTCGGGCTGTGTCCCGCTGCGCTCGATGCGCAGGAAGTCGACTGGAGCGCCAACGGGCGCGACGCGCAGGGAACCCGCTACAGCCCCGCGTCGCAGATCACCCGGAAGAATGTCAGCGGTCTCGAGGTGGCGTGGACGTACCGCACCGGTGAGACCGACCCCCGGTTCAAGACCGGGAAGCCGACCGCCTTCGAGGCAACCCCCCTCCTGGTGGATGGGACGATGTACCTCGGCACCCCGCTGGGGCGGGTGATCGCGCTCGACCCGGGAACCGGGCGGGAGCGCTGGGTATTCGATCCCAAGATCAAACGCGACGTGAGCTACGGGGACTTCGCGAGCCGTGGCGTCTCCACCTGGCTCGATGAGTCCGCCCCTGTTGGAGCGGCCTGCCGCCGCCGGATTTTCGTCGCCACGGCGCAGTCGCAGCTGTTCGCGCTCGACGGCCGGGACGGCCGCCCCTGCGCCGGGTTCGGCCGGAACGGGATGGTGGATCTCAAGGCCGGCCTGCGGATTCCTCCGTTTGAGCCGGCCGCCTATTCCATCACATCCCCGCCGGTTGTCGTGAACGGGCTGGTGATCACGGGCTCGTCAGTCTCAGACAACAGCCGGCCCAACCCGGCGAGCGGGGAGGTGCGCGCCTACGATGCCCGGAGCGGGACGCGCCAATGGACGTGGGACCCGATTCCGCAAGATTCGAAGGACCCGGCCTACGGCGAGTGGCGCGGCGCGATGGCACAGAGGAGCGGCGCGGCCAACGCCTGGTCGGTGCTGGCTGGGGACCCTGAGCGGGATCTGGTCTTTATCCCCACTGGCAGTGCCGCTCCGGACTACTACGGCGTGCTCCGCCTCGGGAACAACCGCTACGCCAACTCGATCGTGGCATTGCGCGCCTCGACCGGCAAGCTCGTCTGGGCGTTTCAGACCGTCCACCACGACCTCTGGGACTACGACAACGCCTCGCCCCCGGCGCTCGTGACGATCACGCACGACGGCGCGAGCGTCCCAGCCGTGTTACAGACCACGAAGACCGGCATGCTGTTCGTGCTCGACCGGGAGACGGGCCGGCCGATCTTCCCCGTCGAGGAGCGTCCGGTCCCGTCGAGCGACATCCCCGGCGAGGAAGCATCGCGCACCCAGCCCTTCACCGCGGTGACGCCGCCGCTTAGCCCCCACCGATTTTCGACGGACAGCGTCTGGGGAACGAGCGATGCGGACCGCGCCGCCTGTCACGCTGCGATCGACGGTCTCCGCAACGAAGGCATCTTCACGCCGCCGAGCGTGCGGGGGACGTTCGTCATGCCGTCGAACATCGGCGGCGCGCACTGGGGCGGCGTCGCCGTGGACCCGGTCCGGCAGATCGCGGTGGTGCCGGTGAACCGCGTCGCCGCCGTGGTGCAGCTGATCCCCCGCGACAGCTTCCACCATGAGCAGGCGATGGCGGAAGACAAGCGGCTCGGTCACGACTACGAGTACAACGGCATGTGGGGGACACCTTACGTGATGCGGCGGCGCATACTGCTGAGTCCGTCCCGACTGCCGTGTACGCCGCCACCCTTTGGTACGCTCGTCGCCATAGACCTGAAGACCGGCGGCCGGCTGTGGGAGGTTCCGCTCGGCTCCCCCGCCCGCCTGGTGAGCGCGGAGCAGGCTGCGAAGATCCCAGCCGAGTGGGGATCTCCCAGTCTGGGCGGGCCGATCGTGACGGCCGGCGGTGTCGTGTTCATCGGTGCGGCGCTCGACCGCTGGCTGCACGCCTACGATATCGAGACGGGACGCGAGCTGTGGCGGGGCCCCCTGCCCGAGAGCGGCAAGGCGACGCCGATGACCTATCGGCTCGCGTCCGGCGCACAATTCGTGGCGATCGCGGTTGGGGGTGGCGGTGCGTGGGGAGTGGGGGACTACGTGGTGGCGTTCCGGCTCGCGACTGCTGCGAAACCTTAAGCCCCTCGGCTGGTCACGAACGCGCACCAGTGTCGCGTCACCGCCTCAGTTCCGCCGTTCCCGCATCCCCGCGGTCGGAGCGTCGCGGGCGTGCCACGCTGGCTCGCTGGATGGCAAATACCTACGTTGTTTTCCGACCACGTTGTTTTGGGACCACGCTCGCGAACGCATCAGGAAGGTGAATCGATGAGTCGCCCGCTTCCGAGTGCGGTCGAGCAGCGGTGGCAAGAGGTGCTCCGGAGGGCGGACGTCGCCCTCCAGCGCCCGGGGGTGGGCGTGTGGGAGGCCGACCCGCGCGGTCAGGTGCGGCTCCTGGCCGCGAGCGACCCGAAGAGCATCGCCCCCGTCGTCGACGACCTCGAGCCCACGCTGCGCGAGTTGCGCGTGTTACCGGACCGCGCGCCCAGCCGCTGGGTGGCGAGCCGCCTCCAGGGTCGACACTGGTGTATCGCGCCGGTCCGACGTGACGCGCCGCGGCCGCCTCCCGCGGGCCTCGAGCGGCGCGGCCGGGAACGTCTGACGCTCGAGCTGGCGGGCGTATGCATCGGGTTGATAGACGAGCCGCAGTCCCGCGATGTCGAGAGCGTGGCGCGCCTCGCCCTGATCCTCGATCAGGTCCCCGCGATTCTCTGGACCACCGACCGCGAGTTGCACGTCATCTCGCGGGCAGGCGCCGGCCTCAAATCGCAACAGATCTTGCCTGAGCGTATCGCCGGCGCGTCTCTCCTCGAGCAGCAGTCCCAACAGAAGGTGAGCGCCGAGTCGGTGGCCGCGCACCGGCGGGCGCTCGCCGGCGAGTCGGTTTCCTATCAGATCCGGCTCCTCCCCCGGTGCTACGATGCGCATGTGGAGCCGTTGCGGGAGGAGGGGGGCGCGATCGTAGGCGTGGTGGGCCTCGCGGTGGACGTGAGCGATCGCGAGCAGGCGCTGGCGCAGGCGCATCGCAGCCAAGCCGATCTGGAGGAGTTCTTCGAGAGCGCGCCGGTGGGCATTCGTTGGACGGCGCCGGACGGCACGATCCTCCGGGCCAACCGCTCCGAGCTCGACCTGCTGGGCTACCAGCCCGATGAATACCTGGGCCGGAATATCGCGCAGTTCTGCGTCAATCCGGAGGTCGCGGTTGACAGCGCGCGGCGCCTGGCGGGCGGCGAGACGCGCCGCAACATCGAGATCCGGATGCGCCACCGCGACGGCTCGATCCGCCATGGCCTCCTTAGCGCGAACGCGCTGTTCGAAGGTCAGCAGTTCATTCATGCCCGGTGTGTCACGCGGGACATCACGGACCGTGTCCAGGCCGAACAGGCGCTGGCGCAGTTCAAGGCGATGGTGGAGTCGGCCGACGACGCC
>QHUK01000030.1 GCA_003222085.1 Gemmatimonadota bacterium | reverse complement strand
TGGCGGGTTATCCCACCGTCCGCAGGCCGACGACAATCGGCATGCGCACGACGCGGTTTGCGGGGATGGCCGCGGCGGCGAGGCCGGCGAGGAGGGCCGCCCCGATCCCCAGCGCCATGGTGACGGGCGCGACGTTGATCACGGGGAAGAAGGTCGGGAGCGCCTTCGCGAACCCTTTCACGATCGGGAACGTGAGCAGCAGCCCGAGCACGCCTCCCGACAGCGAGATCACCAGCGCTTCGCCGAGCACGAAGCCCGCGAGGTGGCGTCCGGAGAATCCGAGCGTCTTCAGGACCGCGTACTCGCGGGTGCGCTCCCGCACCGACATGAGGATAGTGTTCGCGAGGACCAGGAGGATGATCCCGACGATCACGACCGAGATCACCTGCAGCGACGTGATGATCGCCGACGACATCTGGACGAAGCTCTGCTGGAATTCGCGCTCACTCTCGGTCTTGGTGGGGGCGCGCGAGTTCACGAACTGGGTATCCACCGCCGCTGCGACCCGCGCCATCGCGTCGGGCGACCCGACGCGCAGGACGTACCACCCCGCGTCCACGGGCCGGCCGGGCTCCCGCTGGCGCACCTGCTCGTAGAGGTAGGCGAACTGGAAGAACATCTGGGTCTCATCCGTCGACGGGTCCCGACCGGTGTAGATCCCGCGCACCACCCACTGCCAGCGCCCGGGAAAGATGTCGCCTTCCATGGTGATGACGTCGCCGAGCTTGAAGCCGTGCTGCTGCGCCAGCTTGCGGCCGATGACGCAGGCGTTGCGCTCCTTCTTGAACGCGGCCAGCTGGTCCGGCGGCAGCTGGAACTCGGGGTAGAGATCGAAGTACGTGTCCGGGTCGACCGCGAACCGCGGCCAGAAGTTCTTGAAATCGTTCGGCTCGCCGTAGACGCCCCCAAACCAGTTGGCCCAAGAGACGGCCGTGACGCCCGGGACCCTGGCGATCTCGTTCCGGTAGGGGAGCGGGATCGGGAAGATCAGCGAGACCCGGTGGCGGGTGATCATGCGATTGGCGGCCGCTCCTGTGACGCCCGCGTTCCAGGCACCCACGATCGTGCGGATCAGGCCGAACGCCATGACCGCCGTGGCGATCCCGAGGATCGTGAGCGCGGTGCGGAGGCGATGCCGGAACAGGTTCTTGAAGACCAATTTCATTGCAGTTCGCCTTTGTCCAGGTGGCGCACGAGGTGCGCGCGCTCGGCGGCGTGCGGATCGTGCGTCACCATCACGATGGTCTTCTTGAATTCCTTGTTCAGCCGCTCGAGCAGCGTCAGCACCTCTTCGGCGGACTTGCGGTCGAGGTCCCCCGTCGGCTCGTCGGCCACGAGGATCGTGGGATCGCTGGCGATGGCCCGCGCGATCGCCACGCGCTGCTCCTGGCCGCCCGAGAGCTGGCGCGGATAGTGGCGCATCCGGTCGGCGAGGCCGACCAGCGTGAGCGCGGTCTCGACGTGCTTCTTCCGCTCGGCCTTGGAGAGCGGCGCCAGGAGGAGCGGCAGCTCGACGTTCTCGAAGGCCGTGAGCACGGGCAGCAGGTTGTAGAACTGGAACACGAACCCGATGTGGGTGGCGCGCCAGCGGGCCGCCTCCGATTCGCTCAGTTTGGTGACGTCCGTGCCGGCGACCGCGACCGACCCCGCGTCGGGACGATCGATCCCCGCGATCAGGTTCAGCAGTGTGGTCTTGCCGGACCCCGAGGGGCCCATCAGGCCGAGGAATTCACCCTCGGGGACATCGAGCGAGATGTCGTGCAGCACGGGAATCGCCATGCTGTCGCGTCGATAGGACTTGGAGACACCGCGGACCTGCACGATGGGATTGGGCATGGACTCCTCTACTGCACGGTGACTTTCGCGCCGCCACGCAGGCGGGCGCTGACGCTGTCGACCACCCGAACCCCGGGACGCAATCCTTCGCGGATGGCCACGGACGAGCCGACCTGCCGGCCCACCACCACCGGCACCTCCACCGCCCGGCCCCGCTCGACGACGAACACGACAGAGCGCCCGTTTCGCTCGGTCACCGCGGTGCCCGGCACCACGAGCACCGGCTGGGTGTCCACGGCGACGCGCGACGGGCGCGGCAGGAAGTGTACCTTGGCACTCATCTCCGGTAGTACCCGAGCGTCATAGGAGCGGAAGGCGACTTTGACCTGCACGGTCGCTTTGGCGCGATCGGCGGTCGGCACGATCTTGGCCACGACCCCCGGGTACCGCTCGTCGGGATAGGCGTCCAGCACGATCTCGCCGGGCTGCCCCCCGCTGATGGCTTCGAGGTTCGATTCGGCAACGTCGGCCTCGACCTGGAGCGAGCCGAGGTCGGCGATCGTGACCACGGCACTCTTGGAGAAGGCGCTTCCGGCGAGCGGCGCCACCACCTCACCGACGTCGGCGTTCTTCGTCAGCACCGTGCCGTCGAACGGGGCGCGGATCACGGTGTTCTCGAGCGACACCTGCGCGGCGAGGACCGCGGCCTCCGCGGCGGCGATGCTGGCTTTCACCCGTTCATACCGAGCCTCCGCTGCGTCCACACTCGCCTGAGACGAGGCCCCGCTGTCGGCGAGCAGCCGCTCCCGCGCCAGCGACCGTTGCGCGTCGTGCAGCTCCGCGCGACTGACCTGGAGGTTGGCCTGGGCCTGCGCGAGCTGGGCCTTGACGTCGGCGTCTTCAATCCGGGCGATCACCTGCCCCGCCCGGACACGGTCGCCTTCCACCACACCGAGGTAGACCAACCGGCCCGTGCCCTTCGAGGCGACGGCGGCCTTCCGCTGTGCCACGACGTACCCGCTCGCGACGAGGACGGCGCCCGCACGCATCGGAGACACCATGGTCGCGGGCGTCAGGCGCACGGGGAGCGCCGCACTGAGGGCGCCCCCGGTAATCACGAAGACCGCACCGACGACCAGGATGGCAGCCGTGGGCAGGCCGATCAGGAGCCAGCGCCGGGCGCGCCCCGCCGGCCCAGCCTCCGTGGCCTCGGGCGAGCGGTTGATCCGCAGGGCCGCGAGGTCCGCGTTCTTGGCTTCCATAGGCCTCAATCCTAACACGTCCGACAACGCGAGGTAGGGCCGGCCGTGAGGGCGGCGGAGCTATTGTCCTGGGAACTGGTGGGGACTACGCGCCGGCGGGCTCGGGGGGCGGGCTGCCCAACACGGGACCGCGCGCCGCCGGCGTCTTCTCACGCGTCGTCCCCTCGGCCGACGGGGCGGCGGGCGCCGCCGGGGGAGGCGGGACCGGCGGCAAGGGCTTGCCGGCCACGACCAGCTCGACATCTTCGCGGTCCAGCGTCTCGCGCTCGAGCAGCGCTGCGGCGAGACGGTCGAGCGCGTCCCGGTGGTCGACCACCACCGTCTTCGCGCGCTCGTAGGCGTCGCCGAGGATGCGCTTGACTTCCGTATCGACGAGCTCGGCCGTGCGCTCGGAGATCTCTCGCCGCTGGACCACTTCCCGGCCCAGGAAAATCTCCGCCTCGCGGTCGCCGACGGCGATCGGCCCGATCGTATCGCTCATGCCGTACTGCGTCACCATGCGGCGCGCGATGTCGGTCGCGTGCTGGATGTCCTGCGCGGCGCCGGTGGTCACCTTTTCCGGGCCGAACACCAGCTCCTCCGCCACGCGTCCCCCGTAGGCCATGGCGAGTCGGGATAGGATGGATTGCTTCGTGTACTTGTGCAGCTCCTCCTCGGGGAGGTACGCCGTAATACCGAGCGCGCGGCCGCGCGGAATGATCGTGACCTTGTGCAGCGGGTCCGAGCCGGGGAGGTTGAGCGATACCAGCGCGTGCCCGGCCTCGTGGTACGCGATGAGACGCCGCTCCTCGTCCGACAAGACGCGGCTGCGGCGCTCGAGGCCGAGCATCACCTTGTCCTTGGCGTCCTCGAGGTCCTGCATGTCGACGACGGCCTTGTTGCGGCGGGCGGCGAGCAGGGCGGCCTCGTTCACCACATTCGCGAGCTCGGCGCCGGCGAGGCCGGGCGTGCCCCGCGCGATCCGCTCCAGGTCCACGCCCGGCGACAGCGGAATTTTGCGCGTATGCACACGGAGGATTTGCTCCCGCCCCTTCACGTCCGGCATGTCGACCACGATCTGGCGGTCGAAGCGCCCCGGCCGCAGGAGCGCCGGGTCGAGGATGTCGGGCCGGTTGGTGGCCGCGAGGAGGATGACCCCGTCGTTCGACTCGAAGCCGTCCATCTCGACCAGCAGCTGGTTCAGCGTCTGCTCGCGCTCGTCGTGCCCGCCGCCCAGCCCGGCGCCGCGGTGCCGCCCGACGGCGTCGATCTCGTCGATGAAGATGATGCACGGCGCGTGCGCCTTGCCCTGCTCGAACAGGTCCCGCACGCGCGAGGCGCCCACTCCCACGAACATCTCCACGAAGTCGGACCCCGACATCGAGAAGAACGGCCGGCCCGCTTCGCCCGCCACCGCCTTGGCGAGTAGTGTCTTGCCCGTTCCCGGCGGGCCGACGAGCAGGGCGCCCTTGGGCAGCCGCCCGCCCAGACGCTGGAACTTCTGGGGGTCCTTCAGGAAGTCGATGATCTCCTCGAGCTCCTGCTTCGCTTCGTCGGCGCCGGCGACGTCGGCAAACGTCACCTTGGGCGTGTCGCCCGCGAGCAGCTTCGCCTTCGACTTGCCGAACGCGAAGGCCCGGTTACCGCCCTGCTGCATCTGACGCAACATGAAGATCAGGAGGCCGAAGATCAGCAGATAGGGCAGGAAGCTGAAGAGGAAGACGCCGAACGACTGCTTCTCCTCCCGCGCCCGCACGTCGACGCCCTTGGCGCGCAGCGTGGTGACCCAGGCGTCGTTCGACTCGAACGGCAAGAGCGTGGTGAAATGGTCGAAGTTGCGCCCGTGGACCGGTAGGGGAGTCTTGAGGCTCCCCTTCACCTGCTGTCGCTCGGTGATTTCGACCGTGTCGATGTTGGCCTTGTCGAGCTGCTCGGTGAACTGCGAGTAGGAGATGTCCACCGTCTCCTGCCGCCGGTTCGCGGCGAACTGGACGAGCGCGATGGAGCCCACGATCAGGAGCGCCCAGAACGAGAGCGTTCGCAGCGTGCGGGCCCAGCTGAATTCGCGCGGCGGTGGGATGCGGTTGGCCATCAGGTCAGGCTCGCGACGTACGGCAGGTGGCGGAAGTTTTCGGCATGATCGAGCCCGTACCCCACGAGGAACACTCGCGGAGCGTCGAAGCCGACAAACGCCGGCTCGAGCTCGAGATGCTCGGCCAGATGCTTATGCAACAGCGCACAGATCTCCAGGCTCCGCGGCGCGCGCTCGCGCAACAGCGCCACCAGTCGGTTGAGGGTCTTCCCCGTATCGACGATATCCTCCACCAGGAGGATGTGCTTACCCCGTAGCTCCGTCTCCGGATCGTACAGCAGCCGCACGTTACCGCTCGAAATCGTATCGGCGCCGTAGCTCGCCGCGACCAGGAAGTCCACCTGGAGCGGCCGCTCGATGCGGCGCACAAGATCGCTCAGGAAAATGAAGCTTCCCTTGAGGAGACCGAGCACCAGCAGCTCACCATCGGGGTACGCCGCGGTGATCTCCTGGCCGAGCTCGCGGACCCGCCGCGCGATCGTCTCCTCGTCGAAGACGATCCGCTTGAGCTCACGCCCGCCCGTCTGCTTGAGGCTCGCCGTGCTTGGTAACATCCACCCGTACCGCCCGGGTTCCGGGTCGCGGGAGGTCGTCAGCGCTCCGGCAGATTCCCGGGACCCAGAGAATGGTTTCGCCGCGGGCGACGACCGGGTAGCCCGGCCGGTCGCTGCGCGGCACTCGCGCTTCCATCAACATCCGCCGCAGCGGCCGCCGCCCGATGCCACCGAGGGGAACGAGCCGGTCGCCCGGACGAGGGGACCGCACTTCCCAGTTCGCTCCCACGATCCACGTCGTCCAGTCCGTCCGCGGCAGCCGCGCCGGCGCCGGGTCGGGCGTCCAGGCCACCCGAAACTCGCCGAACACCGCACTGCCCCGCTCGCCGGTCGGAATGACCTCGACGGCGGCGTCCCGGCTCGCGCGGGTGGCACGCAGGCGATCGAACGCCACCTCCGCCATCCAGCCGTCCGCGAGCGGCAACCGCCGCCCCGACGGCCGGCGCGCCAACGCGACCAACTGCTGCGCCCGACGCACCCCCAGCACTAGGCCGGCGCGCCGCGCCGCGGCCCGCAGCAACGCTGCCGACAGGACGTCATCATAGCGGGCCAGCCCCCCCCGGGCAACTTCAAAGCGGTGCGGCTCGACGCGCAATCCGAGATCGGGAAGGTGGTCGAGGACGGCGTCCCAGGCGTGCCGCTCATGCGCCGCCGCGCGCCCCGCGCGGAGCACGTCCTCGCCCGCGCGCGGACCCAGCCGCTCCGCGACGAGCGGCAGGAGCACGCCGCGCACCCAGCTGCGCAGGTGTCGCGGGTCGTGATTCGCTGGATCGTCGTGCATGGGGAGGCCGCGCGCGGTGACGTGCGCCACAAGCCGCGCCTTCGCGAAGGGGAGCAGTGGTCGCACCAGCCCCCCCCGCCCGCGCGCGGGAATCCCCGCGAGGCCCGCCGGCGCGCTCCCCTTCAGGAGCCGGAGGAGAATCGTTTCGACCTGGTCGTCCCGATGGTGCGCGGTCACCAGGTAGCGCGCGCCGTGACGTCGCTGGACCTCGCCGAGCCACGCATACCGCGCCCGTCGGGCGACCGTCTCCGAAGCCTCCGGGCCGAGGCTCAGCTCGCCGACCTCGAACGGCAGCTCGTAGCGCTCCGCCAGCTCGCCGACGGCCCGCGCCACCGTCCCGCTGTCCGATCGAATGCCGTGATCGACGTGCGTCACGATGAGCGAGAGGCCGAGCTCGGGCGCGAGGGCGTGGAGGAGGTCGAGCAACGCCACGGAGTCGGCGCCACCCGACACCGCCACGAGGGCGATCCCCGGCTCGCCGAGGAGGCGGGTGCGGGCGAGGTGGTTGCGGAGGCGCGACAGCAGCGGCGTCATCCTGTAGTATAAATGATTAGCGGCGCGGCTGCGGGCACGCGCCTTGCCCGCCGCTTCGGCGCGGCCGTAATTATGGGCCATGCCAATCCTGCAGCCCGACCAGATCTACCAGCTGCTGCGCAACCTGACGTCTCCGGTCGTGGCGATCACGTCGGCGCGCGGCGGCACGCGCAACGGCATGATCGCCGACAGCGCGGTCCGCGCGTCGATCGTCCCCTCGATCCCGCGCGTGTCGGTCTATATCCACAAGTTCAACTACAGCCACGATCTGATCTTCGAGACCGGCCGCTTTGTGCTGCATCTGCTGCGCGACGACCAGTTCGAGCTGATCCACCGCCTCGGCTTTGCAAGCGGGCGCACCCGCGACAAGCTCGCCGGCCTCCCGCACCGGTCCGGCACGTTGGGTCTGCCGGTGCTCGACGACTGCTACGCGCACTTCGAGTGCCGGGTGGCGAACGTGATGGACACGGGGAGCTCCACCTGCTTCCTGGGCGACGTGCTGGACGTGGGGTACGGCTCGGCCGGGCAGGCGGTGGGCTCCGTGATGACGGCCGCCTACTTCCGCGCGAACATGCCGCCGGAGTGGCGAGGCGAGTACGAAGCGCTGCTCCGTGCCGCGCAGCAGTTCGCCGCCGAGCGCTCGCGCGACATCCGGCCGGTCATCTGGAGGAGCCTCGAGCAGCCTTAGGGCTCGACGACGTCGATGGTCTGGCCGGCCTTGAGGGGACCCGCCACGCTCTGGCGCCGACCCGAGGGCCAGCGCACTTCGATGGCCGCGGCGTGGTCGGCGTCCCCGAGACCGAAATAGAGCGGCAGGTCGCTCTGGGACAGGTATCCCGACTTTCCGTCGAGAAGCTTCAGCAAGCGGCGGCCATCGGGGAGCAGCACGGCGACTTGCGCACCGAGTCCCTCGCGGTTCGAGCGCGTGCCGCGAGGTCGGACCGCGAGCATGTGGACCGGGTGGCGTTGCGCGAGATCGCTGACCAGCACCTGCGGCCCGGCGTTGAACTCGTTGGTGACGATGTCGATATCACCATCGCCGTCCAGGTCGAGTGCGACCGCAGCACGCGTGCCACGCGAGCCCATCATGGTCAGGTGGCCCGCCGCATCCACCCGACACGCCCCCGCCAGCGACTCCGGATGGGCACAGGCGCCACAGAACGGATGGCCCCGGTCCGCTCCGTGGCAGTCGAGGGTAAACCAGACCTGTTGTGTGGCGCCATTGGGGCGCGGCTCGACTCCCACCACGAATTCGCTCGGGAGGAAGCGCTGCCCCCCCTCGTTCAGCAGGAGGGAGTTGATCCCGTACCGGTAGGGGAAATTCATGCCCGCCGCGATGAAGATGTCGTCCCATCCGTCGGCGTTGAAGTCGTCCACGCTCGGCCCCCAGGGCCAATAGGTTTCGACCCCGACGGCGTCGGAAACCTCCTCGAATCGACCACCGCCCCGGTTCGCGAACAGCTCGTTGCCGAAGAGGAAGCGAGCCTTCCCCGTGGGAAACAGACGGCCGGCGACCTGCGAGGTGTCGGACTTGCGGCCCTCCGCCGTCCAGTCGCCGGGCGGGATGTTGACCCACATGTCCGGGTGCATGCTGGTGACGAAGAGGTCGAGCCGACCGTCCCCATCGAAGTCGAACACCTTCACGCCCATCCCTCCCCAGGGCGTTTTCGGGAAGTAGTCGGCCGTCGCGTCGCGAAAATGCTTCCCGCCCTCATTGAGCCAGATGTGATTCCCCCCCTGCATGTCGAGGACGTAGAGGTCGGGAAACCCGTCGTCGTTCACGTCGAACGCCGTGGCGTCGCCGCTCCAGCTCAGATCCACCAGTCCGACATCGCGACTCACGTCCTTGAACCGGTTGCCGCCCAGATTACGATAGAGAATGCTCGCTTCGGCGCGTTCGGGGTGGAGTTGGCCAAGGAACGCGTCGCCGAGAGCGAGATAGTAGCCGCCAGGCCCTCGCGCGTTGCTCGTGTACACACCCACATTGGTCAGGAACAGATCGAGCAGACCGTCGCCGTCATAGTCGAAAAACACCGCGCCGGAGGAGTGGCCTACATATCCGACGCCGGCCTGCGTCGTGATGTCGCGAAACGTGCCGTGGCCGAGGTTTTCGAAGAGCCGATTCCCGTGGCGCACCGTCGTGACGAAGAGGTCGGGATCGCCGTCGTTGTCGATGTCGGCGAAGGCGCATCCCACCGCGACCGCGTCCGGCGATTCCAGCCCCGCCGGGACGGTGATGTTCACGAACCGACCGCCGCCCAGGTTCTTCCAGAGTTCGTTGGTGCCGAGTTGGGTGACGAAGTAGAGATCGGGGAGACCATCGCCATCGACGTCCGCGGCGCACAGTCCGCTCCCGTGGTCGTAGTGCGCGAGCTTGTAGGCTTTGCCCGCGTCGTCGACGATCCGGTTCTCGAAGGTGATGCCGCTGGCCTGTCTCCGATCCGTAAACCGGAAGTCGTGGACCACGCGTGATCTCCCGGCGAGCTCCGCTTCCTGCCGGGCCCGCTCGACCAGCCATGCCGGCGTACCGGGAGACCGGCACGAGGCGATGAGGTGGAGTGACACGAGGAGCCCACAGGGCCACGAGAAGCGACGCGACATGCTTAGTAGCGGCGGTCGGACTCGAACCGACGACCCGCGGATTATGATTCCGCTGCTCTAACCAGCTGAGCTACGCCGCCGAGATTGCAGGGAAAGAACTTAGCGGGCCCGCCATGACGGCGGGAGTGGCGGCCCTCGCGCCGCCTGCAGAATGCGAGACCAAGGCTAGTACCCGTAGGGCCCGCGACACACCCGTTGCTTCGACTCCACACCTCATCGCGTTGGCCCCTACGGATGCCTCCGAACTGGCATTTTCGGGGCGGTGCGACGCTTGCATCGCTGCTCGCCAAGGCCATGAAAACGTTCCGTCCTCCCCTGCTGGCCGTGCTGGTCGTGGGCTGTCACTTCGACAAGCTTTTCAGCGATACGAGCGGCGGCGCGGCGTCCGGCGAAGGCGCACGACCACGCAACCGAGCCACGCGACACCGGGTACCAAGACTACGTCCCCCGCGCAGGGTGCCCTGATGCGCTGCCCCCGTTGCACGCTCACCGAGCTTCCTGGAGCCACGGACAGCTGCTGGCTGTGCGGCTATTCCGCGGCGGTCGCGACCGCCGTGGAGGCCCCACCCCCGCCCCCGCTCCCGTCGCCCACGCCCAATGAGCTCGACGCACGGCGCGAGCTGGCGCGCGACTTCCGGATCGAGAGCCTGCTCGCGCGGCCACCCGGCCCGATCGTCTACCTGGCCCGCGACGCGGAGGAGCGGCCGCTGGCACTGAAAGTCGTGTCGCGCGCGCAAGCGGGGCCGGCGGAGCAGCGCTTCCACGCCGCGGCCGATGCGGCGGCACAGCTCGATCACCCGCACATCGTCCCCGTCTACCGTCACGGCGCCACGGAGAACTTCCTGTGGTGCGCGACCAAGTACGTCGACGGCCAGTCGCTCGCGAGCATGCTGCAGACCGGTGAACCGCTCGAGCTCTCCGTGTGTCTGCGGATCTTCGAGCAGGTCGCGAGCGCCTTGGACTACGCGCACCGACGCGGCGTGGCCCACGGCGCCCTGACGCCCGACAGCATCATCGTGGATGGCAACGAGTGGGCGCTGGTGGGCGACTTCGCCATGGCGGGGCTGCTCGACGCGGCGCCCGACGGTGCCCAAGCCAGCGAGCCCGCAGCCGGCGCCGATCAGCGCGCGCTGGCGGCGGTCGCTCATCAGTGCCTCACCGGAGTGCCGATGGGTAATGGTCCACCGTCTGCAAAAGACGGCTTCCCCGGACTCCCCCTGCACGTGTCGCAGGCGCTGCGCCGCGCGCTCTCGAGCCGGCCGGCCGACCGGTTTCCCAACGTGATCGACTTCGTCGCGGCCCTCGGAGGCACGCGACCGGACGCACGACCGGCGTGGTTCGGCGCGAATCCGCGCAAGAAGGGGCCGGGCTCCCCGGTCGTGATCGTCGACGCCGACGCGGATCCCGCGGCGAAGCACCTGGGCGGACGGCTCGCGGCCGCCACCGCGGGCCTCCTGGTCGCGCTCGGCGGCGGCGCGGCGTGGCTCGGCATCTCCTCGATTCCGGCGTCGCCGGCGAGTCGAGACCCCGGAGCCGGCGCGCCTGCTCCCGCCCACAGCGCTCCACCGGCGGCGCCGAGCGCGACCAGCGATACGTTCGTGCCGTACAGGCCGGACCCCGTGCCGCCGCGCGCGTCGACGCCACCGGTGCGCACGACGACGCGTCCTCCGGTCGCGACGCGTGCCCCGGTCGTGACGCGTGCCCCCGTCGTGAAGCAACCGGCGTCCCCGCCCCCGCGGGTGGACCCGCGCGACGCGGACCCCGGTCTCCTGTCCGTCAACGCGATCCCGTGGGGGAGCGTGTACCTCGACGGTCGGGCGGTCGGCAACACCCCCGAGATCGATCTCCCGGTCGCCCCCGGCCCGCACCGGCTGCGCGTGGAACGCGAGGGCTACCGGCCGTACGAGCGCATGATCAACGTGGCGTCGGGGCAGCGGCTCCGCATCACCGACATCGCGCTGGTGGAACGGTAGCCGTGACGCGCGCCTTCATCGTCCTCACCATGTCGCTGCTGCTCGGCGGAGCGCAGGTGCTACGCGCCCAGTCGGCCCGCGAGCTCCTGGGGCAGGGTGTGCGAGCGTATCAGGCCTTGGAGTACGATGCGGCGGCGGCGCTCTTGGAGGAGAGCCTGGGACGCGATTCGTCGGGGCTCGCAGACTCACTGCGGGCGCGGGCGCTCACGTACCTCGGGGCGACGGAGCTGTTCCGGGGACAGCGCGACTCCGCCGTGGCCACGTTCCGCCACCTCGTCTTGCTCAACCCGCGCTATCGGCCGGACGAGCTGATCTTTCCACCCCAGGTCACGAACCTGTTTCAGGAAGTCCGCCGGGCGACCAGGGCGATCGCGGTCGCGGTGCCGCCCGTGACCGAGCTGCGCACGCGGATCGAGCGGTTCACGGCCCGGGTGCTCACGAGCTCGCTCGCCGACGTGACGGTAACGCTCGCGCGCGAGGATGGGACGCTGATGCGGCAGCTGTACAGCGGTCCGGTGGCCGACAGCCTCCTCGTGTCGTGGGACGGTCTGACGGCGGCGGGAACGGCCGCGACCGATGGCCGCTACCTCCTGCAGGTCACGCCGAGGACCCCCACGGCGGACGGGCCGCGCGCCCGCCAGGTGTTGCTCGAGGTCAAGCAGGAGCCGCCCGACACGCTGGCCTGGCCGCCAGAGCCGCCGTTCTTGCCCGAGCGGACGTCGAGCGGCCCGGCCTTCCGTTCGCTCGCGGCGGGACTGGTCACGGGGGCCGCCGCGGTCGCGCTCCCATCGATCATGGCGCAGGGCAAGGATGCGACGGGCGCGCGCTTCGCGGTCGGCGCGGCGGTGGGCATCGCGGGATTCGTGGGCTTCTTCGCGCACAAACCCCGGCCGCTCGAAGCCAACGTTCGCAAGAACGCATCGCAGCGCGATGCCTGGATGAAAAAACTCGACGGCGTAAAGACAGAGAACGCCACGCGGCTGCGCACCATGCGACTCGTCGTCCGCGCCGGGCCCGAGACGTTCGCGGAGCGAAGATCAGAGTGAAGACCATCGGGGTGATCGGCATCTTGGCATCGGCACTGCCGGCCGTCGCGGGCGCGCAGGGCCGGCCCACCCTCGCGTTCCGCGGAGACGCGGGGTTCGTCTGGGTGCGGAGCGACACGGCCGCGGCGGCAGCGGGAGGGGCGGTTCGCCTGCGCGGGCCGGTTCTCGGAGGAGAAGGTCGAGTCGTCTTCAATGGATTCGCCGTGGGCGTCGGGCTCTTGAGCGGCACGCTCCAGGCGGCGGACCAGACCGTGAAGCGCGACCTCATCGAAGGCCGGCTGGTCGTCGCCGCGCAGCCGGTCCCCTGGCTCGAAATGAGCGTCGGTCCGTTCGTACGGGCGTACGTCACGGACTCGGTCACCGAGCGCTGGGTGTTCTGGCAGGCGCGGGCTCGCGTGGAGGCGCCGATCGTGACCGCCAGCCTGACGAGCTACGTCGAGCTGTGGCGCGCCCTGTCCTCGCAAGTCAATCTGGTGGCCGGGGCCGGTCGGGTGCAGGGCGGCGAGGCGGGTGTCGTGTACCGACCGCCGCAGCGACCGTTCTGGCTGCGCCTCGCCTACCGCGTGGACGACGCCGCCGTGCGGGTGGGCGGCAGCCAGACCCTCGAGGAGATCAGCGTGTCCGTCGTCGTGGGAGCGAGGTAGCGACCCTCATCGGGGGACCGGGACGGGGGCGGGGGCGCCGTCCTCGCTTCCGGGCTCCACCTTCGGCACCAGGCGATACAGCAGCTCGCCTTTCCGGATCATCCCGAACTGCTCGCGCGCCGCCCGCTCCTGGGCGACCGGGTCGGTCTCGAGCGCGTGCGCGAGGCGTTGCAGCGAATCGAGCTGCCGCTCGAGCTCCCGCACGGCCCGGCGCTCTTCGGCGAGCTGGCTCCGCAGCGTGAGCCAGTCGAGCACACCGTACTCCCCGGCCTGAAAGGCCAATGCCGCGAGCACGACCGCCGCCGCGATCCCGATCAGCCGGGCGCGCGTCACAAGCCGTACAGCTGCCGGCCCGGGTAGTACGCCGTGTCGCCCAGCTCCTCGGCGATACGCAGCAGCTGGTTGTACTTCGCGACGCGGTCGGTGCGCGACGCGCTCCCGGTCTTGATCTGCCCTACTCCGGTCGCCACGGCGAGGTCGGCGATGAAGGTATCCTCCGTCTCGCCGGAGCGGTGCGAGATCACGGCGCCGTATCCGTTGGAGCGCGCGTGCGCGATGCACTGCAGCGTCTCGGTGAGCGACCCGATCTGGTTCAGCTTGATCAGGATCGCATTCGCCACGCTCTCTTCGATCCCGCGATCCAAACGCTCGATGTTGGTGCAGAAAAGATCGTCGCCCACGAGCTGGACGCGGGCGGACAGCGCCGCGGTAAGCTTCGCCCATCCCGCCCAGTCGTCCTCGGCGAGCCCGTCCTCGATCGAGACGATGGGGTAGCGGTCGATCCAGCTCTTGTACAGCGCGACCATCTCGTCGGATGACTTCGTGCCCGCGCCGCTCTTCTTGAAGACGTAATTTCCGTCTTGGAAGAGCTCGGACGCCGCGGGGTCGAGCGCGATCGCGACGTCCTTGCCGGGCTCGAGCCCCGCGGCCTCGATCGCCGCGATCACGGCCTCGAGCGCCGCCTCGTCGCTCGCGAGATTGGGCGCGAAGCCTCCCTCGTCGCCGACCGCGGTGGACAGATTGCGCTTGGACAGCACTTTCTTGAGCGCGTGGAACACCTCGACGCCGATGCGCAGGCCGTCGGGGAAGCTCTCGGCGCCGATCGGCACGATCATGTACTCCTGGAAGTCCACGGTGTTGGCCGCATGGGCGCCGCCGTTGAGGATGTTCATCATCGGCACCGGAAGCACGTTCGTGACCGGTCCCCCGAGATAGCGGTACAGCGTGAGGCCGGCGTCCTGGGCCGCCGCCCGCGCCACGGCCATCGAGACCGACAGAATCGCGTTGGCGCCCAGGTGACTCTTGTTGGGCGTCCCGTCGAGGTCGAGCATCGCGTAGTCCACCGCGATCTGCTCCTCCGCCGACAGGCCCTCGAGCCGCGGCCCGATCACCTCGTTCACGTTCTTCACCGCTTCGAGCACGCCCTTGCCACCGAACCGCTTCTGATCGCCGTCGCGCAGCTCGACCGCCTCGTGCTCGCCGGTGGAGGCGCCGCTCGGCACGGCGGCCCGTCCGGCGGCGCCGCTCGACAGGGTGACGTCCGCTTCGATGGTCGGGTTGCCCCGGCTGTCGAGAATCTCGCGCGCGCGCACCGCGATGATCGTGCTCATGATGGCCCGTACCCTAGCGGGCGACGCCCTCGGCGTCAACGCGCGCCTTCAAGTCGAGGATCGCAGTATAGACGCGGTCGCGCAGCTCCTGGCGTCGCTCGACCGTCATCCCGACCGTGGAGATCGGCGCACCGATCGTGATTCGGATCGGCCGCGGTCGCAGGAGGAACCGCCCCTTGGGCAGGATCTCGAACGTGTTGCGAACGTACAGGGGCACGACCGGCACCTGCGCGGCGATGGCGAGCCCGAACGGCGCGTTCTTGAAGGGCAGCAGCTGACCCGTCCGGCTGCGGGTGCCCTCCGGGAACACCAGGGCGGATATCCCGCTGCGGATCACCTCCGCGGCACCATGGTACGCCTCCAGCGCGCGCGCCGGGTGAGCCCGATCGATGGTGACATGGCCGGCCGCGATCATCGCCCGACCCAACAGGGGGATCTTCGCGAGCTCCTGCTTCGCCACCATCCGCACCGATCCCGGCAGCGTGGCGGCGAGCGCCCAGATGTCGAACATCGACGAGTGGTTCGAAGCGTAGACCACCGGCCCGGCCGGGATCCGCTCGATCCCTTCGACCCGCACCGGGGTCCCGGCGGCCCAGAGCAGCTGCCGCGACCAATCGTTCGTTCCCCAGTCGTAGACACCGCCCCCTCCCGGGCGGCGCTTGACACCCAGCAGCGCCGCGACGAGGACGCCGACGGAGTGGACCACACTGGAAACCACGAGCACCACGTAGAACCACAGGGTGCGGATCATCGCGGGGGAAAATGATCGAAGCCGGGCGGAGGCGTTATCGGTCGTCCGTCATCGGTAATCCGTAAGCCGGGGCCCGCGGTGCAGGCGCCGATGCGCGTGAGCGGCAGTCCTGTGGCACGGCGAAACGCCCGAGCGCCCCCCCCGGTCCCGAAGCTTCGCGGCATGGCGACCAGCAGCTCGTACTCCTCGCCGCTCTGCGCGGCTGCGAGCGGCGTGACACCCGGCCAGCGTGGAACCCGCTCCAACTCGATCGCGATCCCGACACCCGAGGCCGCGGCGAGATGCCCCGCATCCCCCGCCAGCCCGTCGGAGATGTCGATCATGGCACGCGCCCCCCGTCGCGCCAGCCAGCGTCCGGCGGCGATCCGCGGCACCGGGTGGGCGAAGCGACGTCGCAGGACCGGAGTGAGCCGCCGCCCGCCCCGCAGGGCGGCCAGCGCGAGCCCAGCACCTCCAAGCCGCCCCGTCACCCACAGCCCGTCACCCGGGCGCGCGCCGCCCCGCCGCACCGGCCGCTGGGCGACGCCGAGCGCGCACACATCCACGAGACAGCGTGAAGCGCGCGCCAGGTCTCCCCCGAGCACGCTCGCTCCGACACTCCGCGCGGCGGCGCCGACCCCCGCCATGATTTGAACGGCGGTTGAGGCGTTGCCGAGACGGCGTTGCCGGTTACCGGGTACCCCGAGGGAGACCAGCACGCCGAGCGGGGTCGCGCCGTCCGCGGCGAGGTCGGACAACGCGGCGGCCGTCGCGCGCCAGCCGATCTCACGGAACGAGAGCCAATCGGTGCGGAAGTGCACGCCCTCGAGCGACAGATCGAGACTGATCGCGAGCGTCCGGCCGCCGACGGGGAGCAGCGCGCAATCGTCACCCAGGTCGCGGCCCGCCGCGCCGAGCGTCGCGAAAATGGCGCGCAGGCGGTCGAACTCCCCCCCTGGGCCCAGGCGGAGTGACCGGCCCGTCACGCCGTCTCCGGCGGCTCCAGGGCAGTGAGCACCGGAGGCCCAACCGGCTGCGTGTTGGTCCAGGCGCGCCAGATCTCGGGCAGGGCAGCCAGGACGTCGGCGGGACGCAGGCTGCGGGCCGTCCACTGGCGCGCCCCGTGCTCCGCCGCCCGCCCCAGGGCGTGGGCCCCGAGGGCGGCGGCCTCGGGCCCCGCGCTGCCGCGCGCGAGGAACGCGCCGATGAAGCCGGCGAGCAGGTCGCCCGAGCCGCCGGTGGCGAGTCCCGGGTTCCCGCTCGCTACCACATGGATCGGCCCGCGCAGATCCGCGATCACGGTCGGCACGCCCTTCAAGAGCACGGTGCCCTTCACCTTCTGGGCGGCCTTCGCGGCGGCCGCCCAGCGGTCGTTCGCCGCCGCGTCGGCGAGCTCGTCGCCGAACTGGGCGCGGAACTCGCCCAGATGGGGCGTGAGCACGACCGGCCGCTCCACGGCGCCCCGTAACAGCACGAGGGCGTCGGCGTCGAGCACGGTCGGGATCGGGCGCCGCGCGAGGACGGCCTCCAGAAACTGGCCGCGGGGCGGCTCGCGACCCAGGCCCGGACCGACCACGAGCGCATCGGCCCACTCGAGTGCCTCCGCGGCGTCGGGCTCGAGCTCGGGGCCGAGCGCCGATTCGACCGTGAGCACGTCGGGGAGGCTCGAGCGCGCCGCCTCGATCGTCTCTTTCGCCGCCACGAGTTTCACGAGCCCCGCGCCGGCGGCGAGCGCCCCGCGCGCGGCGTGGAGCGCGGCGCCCGTCATGCCGTTCGCGCCCCCCGCCACCGTGACCCGGCCGCGGTCGCCCTTGTGCATCGTCGGAGTGAGCTTCGGGAGCCGCGCCCCTGCCCAGACGTCCGTTACGAGCACGGGCCACACGGGATCGGCGGGGGGCAGCCCGATGTCGACCACCACGATCCTGCCGCACCACTCGCGCGCGAGCAGGTGGCCGCGGCGCGGGCCTCCGAACGTGACCGACAGCTCGGCACGGACCGGTCCGTGCGCCTCACCGCTCGACAGGTCGAGGCCGGTGGGGCCGTCGATCGCGATCACGGGGGCGGCGTAGGCGACGAGCCGCTGCGCCAGTGCCAGCACGTCGCCGCGCGCCGGACCGGTGGCGCCGGTGCCGAGCAGCGCGTCGATCACCACGGCGGCGGCGGGCCACGGCTCGTCCCGACCCGTCTCGCGGACACCGTCCATCCGGGCGAGCGCGCGGTTGTCGATCGCGTCATCGGTCTTAGGGTCGAGCGCGGCCACCCAGACGGGGATGCCGGTCGCATGCAGCGCGCGCGCCACCACCCAGCCGTCGCCACCGTTGTTCCCCGCCCCGGCGACCACCAGGGCCCCGCGGGCAAGGATGGCGGGATAGTCGCGCACGATCAGATGCGCGACCGCTCTTCCTGCGGTCTCCATCAGCACGCGCGAGGGAATCCGGTATTGCGTGCGGGCGGCCGAATCCCAGGCGGCGGCCTCGGTCGCGGACAGCACGGGGATCGGGTTCACGGGATCACCACCCCTCCGTATCCCACCACGGCGTCATCGTCCCCCGTCACCATGCCGGAGTGGCTGTAGTGCACGACGTCCGCCCGCTCGGCGCCGAGGGCCCGGGCGGCGGCGATCACGGTGGCGGCGGGCGCCCGGCCGCACATCGAGATGCGCTCGCTGCGGCAGCGCGCGAGCAGCTCCGCGCCGTCGAGCGCCGCGACGGCGTCGAGCGCCCGCCGGTCCTTGCGCTCCGACGCGGCCGCGGGCTCGTAATGGTTCAGATCGCTGGACGCGAGCAGCAGCACGCGGTCGGGCCAGCGCCGCACCAGCCCTGCCAGTGTCTCCCCCAGCCCACGGCATCCCTCCCAGGCGTCCCACGCCAGGACGAGCGGCACGATCCGCACGTCGGCTCGCCGGATCTGGAGGAAGGGCAGCTCGACCTCGACCGCGTGCTCGGAGGCATGGGCGGCATGGTCGGGGCCCACCAGCGGCGACGTCTCGAGGAGCGCGCGGGCGAAGGCGTCGTCCACACTCACATCGCCGAGCGGCGTCCGGAACGCGCCCGCCTCCCACAGCGATGCACCGCGCGGCGCCCGGCTCACCCCGGTGTGGTTGGGGGCCAGGATCACGACGATCGGCGGGATCTCGAGGCGCGCGAACACGTGCGCCGCGGTCAGTCCCGAATACACGTAGCCCGCATGCGGCGCCACCGCGGCGCGCGCCGGGACGGGGAGCGGCTCCCTCACGGCGTCGAGCAGCTCCCGCACCGTGCGCTCGAGCTCGTCCCTCGTTCCCGGGTAGAAGCGCCCGCTCACGGCGGGCGCGCGCACGGCGTCCAAGCTTACTTGAAGCTCTGGCCGATCGCGCGACCGAAGGAGATCTCCCCGTTATCGATGCGGATGTTGAAACCGCACTCGGGGTTCGAGCAGACCCAGGCCTTGTAAGTGATCGGCGCCCCGTCGCGGCCGTAGTCCGACAACGGAATGAGGAGACCTTGCTGACATTTTCTGCAGGCGGGCCACTCCCTGACGTCGTCCATGCGGCACCCCCTTCACCCGATCCGACGCCCGCTATCCGCGCTCCAGCCCGGGCCACGGATATTCGGCCCGGAACACGTCCGCAAACTCGTAGACCCGCTCGAAGTCCTCCGGCTTGTCGGTCGGCTGGCTCGCGAGCAGGCCTACGTCGATCAGCGTGAACACGATCCGTCCCAGGTCCTCGGTGCTGGCGATGCCCCAATGCCCGAGGACGGTCGGCGCGAGCAGCCCGAACTGCTCGCGCGCGAAGTCCCGGCACGCCCAGGCGAGCTCCCCACCGCTCAAGTGCCGGCGCGCCGGGAGCTTGCCCTGCGCGTACTCCAGGGCCGCCAGCACGAACAGGTAACCGCGCTCGTGATAGCGGCTCTCTTGCCGGCCGATACGCTGGAACGCTTCTTCCAGCGTCGCGAAGTCGCTCACGGCCGCGCCTCCGTCTGTCCCGATGTCCGAGCCCGCACCGCCACGGGCCGCAACGGGTGCGGCTCGAGCAGCGCCAGCTCGAGCACCTCGTCGATGGTCTCGACCGGCTTGATGTCGAGCAGCTGCTTCACCTCGTCGGGGACGTCCACGACGTCGCTCCGGTTGCGCGCCGGCACGAGCACCGTCTTGACGCCGGCGCGCGCCGCCGCCGTCAGCTTCTCCTTGAGCCCACCGATCGGGAGGATGCGCCCCCGCAGGGTGAGCTCGCCCGTCATCGCCACATCGTGGCGCGCGGGGCGGCGGCACAACAGCGACGCCAGCGCCGTGGCGATCGCGATCCCGGCCGACGGACCGTCCTTCGGCACCGCTCCGGCGGGCAGGTGCAGGTGCACGTCGGTCTGCGTGAACGCATCCAGCGGAATCCCGAGCGGCCCGGCGCGCGCCCGCAGCAGGCTCCACGCCGCCTGGGCGGACTCTTTCATCACGTCCCCCAGCTGCCCGGTGAGAGTGATCTGGCCCTTGCCCGGCATCTGAATCGCCTCGATGAACATGATGTCGCCGCCCACGGGCGTCCATGCGAGCCCGGTCGCCACCCCCACCTCAGCCTCCCGTCCCGCGACCTCGCTCTGGACCTTGGGCTGGCCGGCGAACTTCTCGAGGTTCTTCGCGGTGATCTTGATGTTCGCCGCCCGTCCCTCGACCACCTCGAGGGCGGCCTTGCGGAGGACGCCCTGGATTTCCCGCTCGAGCTGGCGCACCCCGGCTTCGCGGGTGTATTCCCCGATCAGCCGCTCCAGCGCCCCGTCCGCGATGCTCGCCCGCTCGCTCTGGAGTCCCGTCTCCTTCAGCTGGCGCGGCAGGAGGTAGCGCTTGGCGATGGCGAGCTTCTCCCCGGGCGTGTACCCGGGCAAGGTGAGCACCTCCATCCGGTCGAGCAGCGGGTCCGGGATCGGCGCGAGGCTGTTGGCCGTGGCGATGAACATGACGCCCGACAGGTCGAACGGCACCTCGAGGTAGTGGTCCACGAAGGTGCCGTTCTGCGCGGGGTCGAGCACCTCGAGCAGGGCGGCCGTCGGGTCGCCGCGCACGTCGGCGCCCATCTTGTCCACCTCGTCGAGCATCAACAGGGGGTTGCGGGTCTCGCAGCGCTGCAGGGCGTGGATGATGCGTCCCGGAAGCGCGCCGACGTAGGTGCGCCGATGGCCGCGGACCTCGGCCTCGTCCCGTACGCCGCCCAGTGATACGCGCGTGAAGCGGCGCCCCAGCGCCTCCGCGATACTCTGGCCGAGCGACGTCTTGCCCACGCCGGGGGGCCCCACGAAGCACATGATGCTGCCGCGCGCCGTGGGGTTGAGGGTGCGGACCGCCAGGTACTCGAGGATCCGCTCCTTGACGGGCTTCAGGTCGTAGTGGTCGCGGTCGAGGATGTCGCGCGCCGCCTTCAGGTCGAGCCGATCCTCCGACGTGCGATTCCAGGGCAGCGTCGCGAACAGTTCGAGATAGGTGCGAGCCACGTGGTACTCGGCCGATTGTGGCGACATCTGCCGCAACCGCTTGAGCTCCCGATCGACGACCTTCTTGGCCTCGTCGTGGAGGCCCGCGGCCTCGAGCCGGCCGGCGAGCTCGGTCAGCTCGTCCTCTCCCTCTTCTTCGCCCAGCTCCTGCCGGATCACGCGCAGCTGCTCGCGCAGCACGTACTCCCGCTGATTCTGGTCGAGCCGCGTACGGACCTTCTCCTGGATCTGACTGCCGACTTCGAGGACTTGCAGCTCCTGGCCCAACAGCTCGGCCAGCCGCTCGAGGCGGCGGTTCACGTCGTCGAGCGCCAGCAGCTCGGCCTTGGCCGGCAGGGCCAAGTCCAGGTTCGCGGCCACGAAGTCGGCCAGCTTGCCGGCATCGCCGATGCCGACGAGGACCTCGTGGAGCTCCTCCCCCAGATAGGGCGCGATGTCGATCACCCGGGAGAACTGGGCGTGCACCGTGCGCTTCAGAGCTTCGGTGCGCGCGTCCTCGATCACCGTGTTGGGAAGAGACTGGTAGCCCGCCACCAGCCAATGCGCGTCGGGCGTGATCTCGACGAGCCGCGCCCGCTCGAGCCCCTGCACCATGACGCGCACCGAGCCGTCGCCCAGCTTGAGCATCCGCACGACGGTGCCGAGCGTGCCGACCTCGTACAGCTCGTCGGCGCGGGCCTGCATCACGGCGCCCTCGGGGGGCTCGGTGCCGCCCAGCGGCCGCACCACACCGAGCAGCAGGCGTTTGTTCCCCTGCACCACCTCGTCGATCAGCTGGACCGCGTGCGCATCGGTGAGGGCCATGGGCAGCACGACGTGCGGGTAGACCACGACCCGGCCGAGCGGCAGGACGGGGAGGCGATCCACCTATTGCACCCGCACCGACTGCGGGCCCGAGAGGCGGGCCGGGAGCTTCGCCAGCCGGACCTCCAGGAAGCCCTGATCGTAATTCGCCCGGATGCTCTCGGGGTCGACCGGCACGGGAAGGCGAAAGCGGCGCTCGAACGGACCGACCTGCACCTCCATGGCGTGATAATGGGGCTTGCCTTCGTGGCGCCGGGCGGTGCGCTCGCCGGCAATCGTCAGCACGCCGTCCACGTACTCGACCGTGAAGTCCTCCGAGCGCATCCCGGCGATGTCCATGTAGACCACCAGCGCATCGTCCGTCTCGTAAATGTCGGTCGGCGGCTTCCATTTGGACGAGGCGACGAAGCCCACCGGGCGGCCGTGGGCGACTTCGTTGAAATAGACCTCGAGCTCCTCGGCGGGGTGCACCGTGAAGGAGCCCGAGCCCCGGGAGGGCCGGCCGGAGGAGCCGCTGCTATCGGGCATGGTACCCCCCTGCCACGGCCGCGCGCGCCGGCGGCGCGTACAGCGGGAACTGCTCCGCCAGCTCGCGCACGTCGGCCTTCACGCGCGTGATGGTCGCGTCGTCTTTTTTGGTGAGCACGGTGTCGATGAACTCCGCCACTTTGAGCATCTCGGTTTCAGTGAACCCCCGCGTGGTCACGGCCGGCGTGCCGATGCGAATGCCGCTCGTGACGAACGCCTTCTCGGGATCGCCGGGAATCGTGTTCTTGTTCACGGTGATGCCGGCCCGGTCGAGCAGCTCCTGGGCCTCCTTGCCGGTCACGCGCTTGGGGCGCAGATCGACGAGCATCAGGTGCGTATCCGTGCCACCGGAGACGATGGCATAGCCCCGCTCGACGAGCGCCGCGGCGAGTGCCTGGGCATTCCGCACGATCTGCGTGGCGTACGCCTTGAACTCCGGGGCGAGCGCCTCGCCCAGCGCCACCGCCTTCGCCGCGATCACGTGCTCGAGCGGGCCGCCCTGGAGGCCCGGGAAGACCTGCTTGTCGACCTCCTTGCCGTACGCCTCCTGGCAGAGGATCAATCCGCCGCGCGGACCGCGCAGGGTCTTGTGGGTGGTCGTCGTGACGATCTGCGCGTGCGGCACGGGCGAGGGGTGGATCCCGGCGGCCACGAGCCCCGCGATGTGGGCCATATCCACGATGAAGATCGCGCCCACCTCGTCCGCGATGCTCCTGAGCCTCGCGAAATCGATGATCCGCGCGTAGGCGCTCGCACCCCCGATCAGGATGCGCGGGCGCTCGCGGCGCGCGATCTCACGTACCTGGTCGTAGTCGATGCGGCCGGTGTCCTCGCGGACCCCGTACTGCGTCGCGCGGAACAGCGTGCCCGAAAAGTTCACGGGGGCACCGTGGGTCAGGTGACCGCCGTGCGGCAGCGCCAGCCCGAGCACGGTGTCGCCCGGCTTCGCCACCGCCAGGTACGCGGCCATGTTCGCCTGCGCCCCGGCGTGCGGTTGGACGTTCACGTGCTCCGCCTTGAACAGCGCCTTGGCCCGATCGATGGCGAGCTGCTCGACCTCGTCCACGACCTCGCAGCCGCCGTAGTACCGCTTCTTCGGCAGCCCCTCGGCGTACTTGTTCGTGAGCGCCGTGCCCATCGCTTCGAGCACCGCGACGGACACGAAGTTCTCGCTCGCGATCAGCTCCAGTCCGTGCTCCTGTCGCTCCACCTCGCGCCGGATCAGCTGGAAGATGGCGGGATCCGCTTTGGCGAGCGGGGCGCGTCGATCGATCATGCGTCGATCTTCGCGACGCGCCGCTCGTGGCGCCCGCCCTCGAATGCGGTGTCGAGCCACCGGTGCAGGATTTCCATCCCTTCCTCCTCGCTCACGAACCGCGATGGCAGCACCAGCACGTTCGCGTCGTTGTGTTTGCGCGCCAGCTCCGCGATCTCCGGAGTCCACGCCACCGCCGCCCGCACCCTGGGAAACCGGTTGGCCACGAACGCCATACCCAGCCCCGTCCCGCAGGTCAGCACGCCGCGCTTCACGGCGCCCGTGCTCACTGCCTGGGCGACCGGGCGGCCGAAGTCCGGATAGTCGTCCGCCGGATCCATCGTCTCGGGCCCCGCGTCCACGGGCTCGTAGCCGAGCCGCGTGAGCTCGTCGACGAGCCTCTGCTTCAGCTGGAAGCCGGCGTGGTCCGCACCTACGTAGATCCGCTCAGACAAAGTTCCGCCGCACCGTGGCGATCGCGGCGATCCGTTGCTCCGCCAGCCGGTCCGCCGCCTGATAGCTCGGAATCCCCTCCTCGCGCGCGATCTCGAACACGCGCAGGAGGGTGTCGTAGATCTCCCCCGCCTTCGAGCGAGCGCGCTCCGGCGCCCAGCCGTGCAGCTCGGCGTTCACGTTGATCAGGCCGCCGCCGTTGATCACGTAGTCGGGGGCGTAGGTGATCCCGCGGCGCTCGAGCAGATCGCCGTGCCGATCCTCGGCGAGCTGGTTGTTCGCCGCGCCCGCCACGATCTCCACCTGGAGCCGCTGGACGGTGTCGTCGTTGATCACCGCCCCGAGGGCGCAGGGGGCGAAGATGTTCGCCTGCACGTCGTAGATCGCGTCCGGCTCGACCGCCGTGGCTCCGCACTCCTCCACCACGCGCTTCACCCGCTGCGGGTCGATGTCGGTACAGGTGATGTCCGCCCCCTCCGCGAAGACCAGCTTCGCCAGATGATAGCCTACGGAGCCGCACCCCTGCAAAGCGATCGACTTCCCGGCGAGGCTCTCCGAGCCGTCGCGGTAGCGGGCGCACGCCTTCAGGCCGCGGTACACGCCGTAGGCCGTGACGGGGGAGGGGTCGCCCGACCTCCCGATCAGGCCCGTGACGTGGTTCGTCTCGGCCTTGATGTACTCCATGTCGCTGGTGCTGGTCCCGACGTCTTCGGCCGTGATGTAGCGGCCCTTGAGCGATTCGACGTGGCGCCCGTGGGCCCGGAACAACGCTTCGCGCCGCGGGGTGCGGTTGTCGCCGATGATGACGCTCTTCCCTCCGCCCAGGTTCAGTCCCGCCACCGCGGCCTTGTACGTCATGCCGCGCGCCAACCGCAGGCAGTCGCGCAGCGCGGCCTCATCGCTCGGGTAGCTCCAGAACCGCGTGCCGCCCAGCGCCGGCCCGAGCACGGTCGAGTGGATGGCGATGATGCCGCGGTACCCGGTGGACGGATCGTAGTACGCGCTGACCTGCTCGTGCTCGTGCTCGGCGAGCAGGGAGAAGAGATCGAGCCTGCCGCGTTCCCCGGGCTTGCGCCCCGGGTCAGAAGCAGCGCTAGCCGCGGGGGTAGAGACCGCGGGCGACGATGATCCGCTGGATTTCGCTGGTGCCTTCATAGATCTCCGTCACCTTGGCGTCCCGGAACAGCTTCTCCACGGGAAAATCCCGCATGTAGCCGTAGCCGCCGAACAGCTGTACGGCCTGGGTCGTCACCCACATCGCGGCTTCCGAGGCGAACAGCTTGGCCATGCTCGCCTGCATGGTGGTGTCCTCGCCCCGGTCCCGACGCGTCGCGACCGCGTGCGCCAGCGCGCGCGCCGCCTCTACCCGCGTCGCCATGTCCGCGAGCTTGAACTGCACCGCTTGGAACTGCCGCAGGGGCCGGCCGAACTGCCGTCGCTCGGCGCAGTACGCCACCGCATGCTCGAGCGCCCGACGCGCGATGCCGACCGCCTGCACCGCGATGCCCAGGCGACCCGCGTCGAGGCCCTCCATCGCGTACCCGAACCCTTCCCCTTCCTGCCCCAAGAGGTGGTCGGCCGGTAGCCGCACCTCCTCGAGGGCGAGCGCGACGGTGTTCGAGGCCCGGAGGCCCATCTTGTCCTCCGGCTTCCCCGGACGATAACCGGGGGCGTCGGTGGGCACAATAAAGGCGCAGATTCCGCGCTCCGAGCGGGCCATCACCATCATCAGGTCGGCCGTGCCGCCGTTCGTGGCCCAGGCCTTCGTGCCCGACAGCACCCAGCCGTCGCCGTCGCGCACCGCCCGCGCGCGTAGCGACGCGGCGTCGGAGCCCGACTCGGGCTCGGACAGCGCGAAGCCGGCGAGCAGCTCCCCCCGGGCCATGCCCTTGAGCCAGCGATTCTTTTGGCCGGCGCTGCCGTGGCGCACGAGCATGGTGCTCGGAATGGCGTTGTGGATCGAGAGCGAGACCGCGACGCTCGCGTCGGCGGCGGCGATTTCCTCGAGCGCGAGCAGGTAGGTGACGGTATCGAGCCCTAAGCCGCCGTATTCCTCGGGCGCGCACATGCCGAGGAATCCCAGCCGCCCGAGCTCGTCGATGACCTCGCGGGCGAAGTACGCCCGCCGGTCCCATTCCGCCGCGAACGGCTCGATCTTAGTGCGCGCGAATTCCCGCGCCAGCTCGACGATCTGACGCTGCGTCTCGGAGAGGCCGGGCGGCTCAATCGCGGTAGACATAGAAACCGCGCCCGCTCTTCCGGCCCAGACGCCCCGCCGCCACCATCGTTCGCAACAGCGGCGCCGGCCGGTACTTGTCGTCGCCCAGGTCGTGGTGCAGTACCTCGAGGATCGCGAGGCACACGTCGAGCCCGATCAGGTCGGCGAGCGCCAGCGGCCCGACGGGATGGTTCATGCCCAGCTTCATCACCGTGTCGATCGCGTCGGGCGTCGCGACGCCCTCCATGACGCAGAAGATCGCCTCGTTGATCATCGGCATGAGCACGCGGTTCGACACGAAACCGGGCGCGTCGTTCACCTCGACGGGGGTCTTGCCCAAGGCCTTCGCCACCTCGACGACCTCCCCGACCGTCTTGTCGGACGTCTCGAGCCCCCGAATCACCTCGACCAGCGGCATCACGGGGACCGGGTTCATGAAGTGCATCCCAACCACTTGTGGGGGGCGCTGGGTCTGGGCGGCGATCGTGGTGATGGAGATCGAGGAGGTATTGCTCGCGAGGATCGCGGCGGGCGGCGCCAGTCGGTCGAGGTCGCGGAAGATCTTGAACTTCACGTCGGGCTGCTCGGTCGCCGCCTCGACGACCAGCTCGGCGTGCGCCACCGGATCGAGCGTCGTCGAGGTGCGGATCCGCGCCAGGGCCGCGTCGCGCTGCTCCGCGGTGACCGTTCCTTTTTTCACCTGCCGCTCGAAGTTCGTCCGGATGGTGGCGAGCACGCGTTCGAGCAGGCCCGGCGCGACGTCGATCAGCGTGGTCTCCCAGCCGTGCTGGGCGAACACGTGCGCGATCCCGTTCCCCATGGTGCCGGCGCCGACCACCGCGACACGGCTCATGCCGCAAACGAAACGCGCGCCGTCATAGGCGCGCGCGCAGGGGACGCACCGTGGGTCGCAGGACCAGAACCGCGAGAACCAGCTTCGCCAGATCGCCCGCGACGAACGGCACCGTGCCGAGTCGCGCGGCGTCGCGCAGGCTGTGTGTGATGATCAGCAGCTGTGCCAGCCCGCCGAGGTGGATGAGCGAGAGGCCGACCAACACCGCGAGCGTGAGCCGGCCCCACCGACGCCCGTCGGCCGCGAGCCTCCCGACGGCGTAGGCGGCGATCGGGTAGGCCAGCAGGTAGCCGCCCGTCGGGCCGAGTAGCCGCCCGAGTCCCGGTGCGCCGAACGGCGTGAAGACCGGCAGCCCGGCGGCACCGAGCGTGAGATACAAGACCAGCGAGCCGGCGCCCAGCCGGGGCCCGAGCATCCCGCCAACGAGCAGCACGGCCAACGGCTGCAGCGTCATCGGCACCGGAGTGCCCGGAAGCGGGATCGCGATCTGGGCGGCGATCGCGACCAGGGCGACGCCTGCGAGGACGGCGAGCGCGCGCCGACCCGTGAGAGACGGAGCGGACACGACGGCGGTCTGAGCCTGCATCAGAGCATCTCCACGCTGAGGGCCACGGCGTTGCCGCCCCCGAGACACAGGGTGGCGAGGCCGGTCGTTTGCTTGCGGTCCTTCAAGGCGTACAGGAGCGTCGTGAGGATGCGCGCGCCGGAGGCGCCGATCGGGTGCCCGAGGGCGATCGCACCCCCGTTCACGTTCACGCGGTCCCAGTCCCAGCCGAGGGCGCGGCCGTCGACGAGCGCCTGCACCGCGAACGCCTCGTTCGCCTCGATCAGGTCGTAGTCCGAGATCGTTGTTCCCGCCTGCGCCATCAGGCGCCGCACGGCGACGATGGGGGCGAAGAACAGGTCCTTGGGCTCGCCGCCCCCCGTGGCGTAGGCGGTGATGCGTGCCAGGGGCTGGAGGCCACGGGCCCGCGCGAACGCGAGCGAGGCGATGACCAGCGCGCTCGCCCCGTCGTTCAGCCCGGGCGCGTTGCCAGGAGTCACGCTGCCGTCCTTTTCGAACGTCGGCTTCAGGACGGCCAGCGCGTCGAGCGTCGTGTCCTTGCGGGGACCCTCGTCCTTTTCGACCAGGGTCGGCCCCTTCTTCCCCGGAATCTCGACCGGGATCGTCTCCGCCTTGAAGCGGCACGCCTCCATGGCAGCGACCGCCTTCTGGTGGCTCGCGAGCGCGAACCGGTCCTGATCCTCGCGCGACACATGAGCCTTCCCCGCGGTGTACTCGGCGAGGTTCCCCATGTGCGTATTGGAGAAGGAGTCCCACAGGCCGTCGTTGATCATCCCGTCCACGAGCTGGGTGTTGCCGGCCTTGATCCCGCCGCGCATGCCGTAGACGTAATGCGGCGCGTTCGACATCGACTCCATGCCGCCGGCGACGACGCACTGCTCGTCGCCCGCCTTGATCGCCTGGGCGGCGAGCATGACGGCCTTGAGCCCCGAGCCGCAGACTTTGTTCACCGTCATCGCGGGGATCGTGCCGGGGAGGCCGGCGTGGATCGCCGCCTGGCGCGCGGGGGCCTGGCCCACCCCGCCCTGGAGCACGTTCCCCATGATCACCTCTTCCACCAGCGTCGCCTCGATGCCGGCGCGGCGCACCGCCTCGCGGATCACGAGGGCGCCGAGTTTCGGCGCCGACAGCGGGGCCAGCCCGCCCAGGTACTTGCCGATGGGCGTGCGGACGGCGCTAAGGATGACGGGGGCTGTTTCGTCGCGTGACATGCGGTCTCAGGGTCATGGATCGGGCAGTGTAGGGGCGCAGCATGCTGCGCCCCTACGGTCCCCCCATCGGTTCAAGTTCCCGTGCCAGTTCATATTAACGACGTCAGGGCCCGGGTGCGAACCTCTTCCGCGAGTTTCGCCACGAAGTCGGCAACCGGCAGCACCACTTGCTTCTTCCCCTCTCCCCGCCCGCGCACCGCTACCGAGCCCGCCTCCGCCTCGCGCTGTCCCACCACGGCCATATACGGGATTTTCTGCAGCTCGCTGTCGCGGATCCGGTAGTTGAGGGTCTCGTTGCGCTCGTCGACGTGGGAGCGGATGCCCGCCGCCCGAAGCCGTTCATGTAACGCGCGCGCGGCAGGCGCTTGAGCGTCCGAGATCGGCAACACGCGCACCTGCTCCGGGGCGAGCCACAGGGGGAACGCTCCCGCGAAGTGCTCGATCAGGAATCCCACGAATCGCTCCAACGTGCCGTAGATCGCCCGGTGGATCATGACCGGTCGGTGCGGCCGGTTATCCTCGCCCGTGTACTCGAGCTTGAAGCGCTCGGGCTGCTCGAAATCCAGCTGGATGGTGGCGCCCTGCCACTCGCGCCCGATGGCGTCGTTGAACTTGATGTCGATCTTCGGTCCGTAGAATGCTCCCCCGCCCTGGTCGATGCGGTACGTCGCGCCCCGGTGCTTGAGTGCCTGCTCGAGCGCGCGTTCCGCCTGGCTCCATGTGGCGTCGGAGCCCAGTTTCTTGTCGGGACGGGTGGCCAGGTCGAGCCGGTACGACAGGCCGAAGGTCTTCCCCAGCACCAGCTCCACGATATCGAGCAGCTGGAAGATCTCCTGCTCGATCTGGTCCTCGCGCAGGAAGAGGTGCGCGTCGTCCATGGTGAGGCCGCGCACGCGCAGCATCCCGTGCAACGTCCCCGACCGCTCGTTGCGGTACACATTGGCGATCTCGGCGAGCCGGATCGGCAGGTCGCGGTAGCTGCGCTGCTGCGAGGCATAGATCAGGATGTGCATCGGGCAGTTCATGGGCTTCACGCGATAGCGCACGGTTTCCGACTCTCCCTCCCCGGCCGCCATGGGCGGGAACTGATTCGCCGCGTACAGCGGCAGGTGCCCGGAGTGCAGGAACAGCTCTTCGCGGGTGACGTTCGGCGTGTAGACCAGTGCGTAGCCTCGCTCGAGGATCGTATCCTCGATGAAGCGTCGCAGCTGGAACTGCAGCATGGCGCCTTTGGGATGCCACAGGATCAGCCCCGGTCCCACGTCCTCCTGGATCGAAAAGAGATCGAGCTGCTTCCCCAGCACCCGGTGGTCGCGTTTCCTGGCCTCCTCGAGGCGCCGCACGTAGCCCTCGAGGTCCTCCTTGGTGAACCAGGCGGTACCGTAGATGCGTTGCAGCATCTGGCGGCGCTCATCGCCGCGCCAATAGGCGCCGGCGGCGTGCAACAGCTTGAAGTGCTTGATCCGCCCCGTGCTCGGCACGTGGGGCCCGCGGCACAGGTCCACGAACGGCCCGTCGGTGTAGACCGAAATCACCTCGTTCGGTCCGAGGTCCTCGATCCGCTCGAGCTTGAGCGGGTCGTCCTTGAAGCGTCGCTTCGCTTCGGTGCGGGAGACTTCCTCGCGTACGAACGGGTAATCGGCCTTCACGACCTCCACCATCTTTTTTTCGATCGCCTCCAGATCCTCCGGCCCGAAGGGCCGTTCCACCTCGAAGTCGTAGTAGAACCCGTCGTCGATGGGCGGACCGAAACCGATTTTCGCGTGGGGGAAGAGCTGCCGTACGGCCGTCGCCAGGACGTGGGCCGAGGAGTGGCGCAGCACCTCGAGCGCCTGCGGGTCCTTGTCCGTGAGGATCGCGACCTTCGCCCCATCGGGCAGCGGGCGCGCCAAATCCCAGACGGTGCCGTCCACGCGCACGGCGAGGGCCGCCTTCGCGAGCCCCGGCCCGATCGCCTTCGCGAGGTCGGCGCCCGTGGAGCCGGCGGGGACACGTCTCTCGCTCCCGTCGGGGAGCACGACACGGATTTCGGGAGGCATCAGGTCAGTTGGCCGGCTGACCGGCCGCCGCGGGCGTGCCCGTCAGGGGAGCCACGCGTCGGCCGTCGCGGAAGTAGAGCGCGACGGTGAACACGATCACCGCAGCGATCGCGAACCAACGCACCAAGCGGCTCGGGGCGAGCACCGGAGACTCGTCGGGCATCGGACGGAATTCTAGCAGAATGGGGGAGGACGGGGGAGGTTCGGGAGGTTAGGGGAGGTTGGTCCCGTTGGCGTCACAACCTCCCCTAACCTCCACCAACCTCCACAACCTCCCCTAACGGCCTATTATAAGGAATGTCCGCGACGCGCTTCGCGCTCCCCCCCCAATATGACCCGCACGCGGTCGAGCGCCCGCTCTACCAGCGCTGGCTCGAGCGCGGCGTGTTCACGGCCCGGGTGGACTCGCCGAAGCCTCCCTATGTGATCGTGATCCCCCCACCCAACGTCACGGCCGTGCTGCACATGGGCCAGGGGCTCAATAACGTGACGCAGGACGTGCTCATCCGGTTCGAGCGGATGCGCGGCCGCGAAGCCCTATGGCTCCCCGGCACCGACCACGCCGGGATCGCCACGCAGAACGTGGTGGAGCGTCTCATCGCGAAAGAGGGGAAGACCCGCTTCGACCTCGGCCGCGAGGCGTTCGTCGCGCGCGTCTGGGCGTTCGTACGCGACACCGGCGCCACGATTCTCGAGCAGCTCAAGATGATCGGCGCGTCGTGCGATTGGAGCCGGACGCGGTTCACGTTCGACCCGGCGTACTCGCGGGCCGTGCGGGAAGTGTTCGTGCGCCTGTGGGAGGAGGGGCTCATTTACCGCGGGCATCGGGTGATCCATTGGTGCCCGCGCTGCCTCACGGCGTTGTCGGACGAAGAGGCCGAATCCAGGGACATCGAAGGCAAGCTGTATTACATCCGTTATCCCGTGGAGGGCGGCCCCGCGCCGTACCTGACCGTGGCCACCACGCGCCCCGAAACGCTGCTGGGCGATACGGCGGTGGCGGTGAATCCCGAAGATGCGCGCCATCGCGGTTTCGTGGGCAAGGTCGCCCGGCTGCCGATCACCGACCTGCCGGTGCCGATCCTCGCGGATGAGGCAGTCGAGCCCGGGTTCGGAACGGGCTTCGTGAAGGTGACTCCGGCGCACGACGCGACGGACTTCGAGATCGGGCTGCGACACAAGCTCGAGATGCCCCTGGTGATGACCGAGGACGGGCGGATGGAGCATCCGACGCGCGTGCCGAAGACGCTCACCGAGCTCGACCGCTTCGATGCCCGCGAAAAGATCGTCGACATGCTCAAGGAGCGCGGCCTGCTCGCAAAAGTGGAGCCGCATCGGCACGCGGTGCGCCACTGCTACCGCTGCGACTCGGTGGTGGAGCCGCGGCTGTCCGATCAATGGTTCGTGAAGATGCAGCCGCTCGCACAGCCGGCGCTCGAGGCGTACCGCGCCGGGGCGATTCGCCTCGTCCCCGAGCGCTGGGGCGCGACGTACGAGCACTGGATGGAGAACATCCGCGACTGGAACATCTCGCGGCAGCTGTGGTGGGGCCACCGCATCCCGGTGTTCACCTGCACCCAGTGCGCCCCCCGCCGCCAGTGGGCCGACCGCGAGGACCCGAAGACCTGCCCCACGTGCGGCGGCCCGGTCGAACAGGACCCCGACGTGCTCGACACCTGGTTCTCGTCCTGGCTGTGGCCGTTCGCCCCGTTCGGCTGGCCGGACCGGACGCCGGACCTGGCCCGCTTCTATCCCGGCCACACGCTCGTCACGGGCGCGGACATCCTGTTCTTCTGGGTCGCCCGCATGATCATGGCGGGCTACCACTTCCTCGGCGACAAGCCGTTCCAGACGGTGTACCTCCACGGCATCGTGCGCGACACCGAGCATCGCAAGATGTCGAAGTCGCTCGGCAACGGGATCGACCCGCTCGACGTGGTCCGGCTGTTCGGCGCGGACGCGCTGCGTTGGACGGCCATCGCCGGCGTGTCGCTGGGGTCGGACCTGATCCTCGACCCCAACGACCTCGAGGCGACCTTTGCGCCGGGCCGCAACTTCGCGAACAAGCTGTGGAACATCGGGCGCTTCATCCTGGCGCAGCTGCCGGAGCGCGTGCAGCCGCTCGAGGCGCTCGACGCGAAGCGTCTGCTGCTCGCCGATCGGTGGATCCTGTCGCGCGCGCAGGGGGCGATCCGCGACGTGACGGCATCGCTCGAGACGTTCCGGCTCGACGAAGCGACCAAGCGGTGCTATGAGTTCGTGTGGGGCGACCTCGCGGACTGGTACGTGGAAGCGGTCAAGCCGCGACTTTCCGCAGGCGACGCCGCCGCCGCTCACGCAGTCCTCGCCTACTGTTTTGACACCGCCCTGCGCCTGTTACATCCGGTGGTGCCGTTCATCACGGAGGAGCTGTGGCAGAAACTGCCGGGTCGCAAGGCGGATGACCTGCTCGCGGTCGCCCCCTGGCCGTCGTTCAGACCGGAGCTCGTCGATGGGGAGCTCGACCTGCAGTTCCTCCGCGTCCAGCAGGTCGTGGAAAAGATCCGGAGCATCCGCGCGGAATACAACGTGCCACCGAAGACGCGGCTCCGCGCCAGCATCACCGCGCGCGGGCGCGACCACCGGAAGGTGTTCGAAGCGGAGAGCGACACAATTCGGCGCCTCGCGCAGCTCGACGAGCTGTCCTTCGACGGCGGCTCGAAGCGTGTCGGAGCCTATGCCCTGTTCGGTGACGGCAGCGAGGTGTTCGTCGCACTCGAGGGTGCGATCGACGTGCAACAGGAGTGTCGGCGCCTGTCGGGCGAGCTGACGCGACTCGAGCGACAGCTGGCGGGGCTCGCCGCCAAGCTCACCAACCAGCAGTTCGTCGCGCGGGCGCCCGCCGAGGTGGTCGCTAAAGAGCGCGAGAAGGAGCGGGCGTGGCACGACCAGCGGCAGGTGCTGGCCGACAAGCTCAAGTCGCTGGGCTGCTCCTGAGCGCGTTGGCGCTCGGCTGCGCCAACCAGGGTGCGCCGCCGGGCGGCCCGCCCCGCACCAAGCCGGCTGCCATCCTGCGCACCGTCCCGGAGTCGGGAGCGGTCGTGCCGGGTTTCCGGGACAAAGCCGTCGTTCAGTTCGACGAGGTGATCGACGAGGCGCCGGGCGCCATCGGAGGAGGAGGAGGCGGCGCGATCACCGGCCTGGCGCAGAAGATCGTGCTGTCGCCGGTGGCAGGCGACGTCAAGGTGTCCTGGCACCGCAGCGCGATTCACGTCCGGCCCGAAGAGGGGTGGAAGCCGAACCGGGTGTACCATCTCGAAGTGCTGCCCGGCATCGCGGACCTGCGGCGCAACGTCACGAAGACCGGCACGACGATCGTCTTCTCGACCGGCGGCGCCCTGCCCGGGGCCTCGCTCAGCGGTACGGCGCTGTTGTGGGTCGAGCAGCGGACGCTGGCGCAGGCCGTGATCCGGGCCGTCCCGCTCCCCGACACCGCCGCTTACGTCACGCTGACGGACTCGGCGGGGAACTTCCGGCTGCGGGAGATCCCATCCGGGCGCTATCGCGTGTGGGCCATTCAGGACCAGAACAACAACCGCCGCCAGGACCGACGCGAGCCGTTCGATACGGTCACGGTCACGGTGGACTCGACGGCGAGCGCCCTCCTCTGGGCGTTCGTGCACGACACGGTCGGCCCGCGGGTGCGCACCGTCGAGTCGGTGGACTCGGTCACTCTCCGCATCTCCTTCTCGCAGCCGCTCGATCCGGCGCGCCCGCCGGACACGGCCGCGGTGCGCGTATTCGCGCTGCCCGACACGACGGCCGTCCGCGTGCGGGCCCTCTACCGGCCGGCGCAGTTCGATTCGCTCCAGGCGCGGGCGCGGGCGGTGGCCGACTCGCTCAAGCGGCTGCGGGATACGACGGCGCGGCGCGATACGACGGCACGGCGTGATACGACGGCACGGCTGGGGGTGCGGCCTCCGGCAGCCCAGCGGGCGCCCGCCGTCGGCCGCGCCCCGGGCGCGCCGTCGCGTCGCGACACTTCCGCCGCCAAGGTCGACACCGCCCGCATCCGCAAGCTCCTGAGCCAGCGCCCCGTACCCTACGACCGGCTGGTCGTCCAGACCGCGCAGCCCCTCACACCGGGCGCGAAGTACCTCGTGCGCGTGCGCGCGGCGATCGGGCTGAGCGGCGTCGCGGCCGACGGCGTCGGGGTGGTCGAGATCCCCGTGCCGAAACCTGCGTCGCGCGATACCACCAAGGCCAAGGGGCCGTGACCGACCCTCGCCGCCGGCTGCCCGCGGTGGACGCGCTGCTCGCCGAGCCCGACGTCGCGGCACTCCTCACGGCGCAGCCGCGGGGTCTGGTGGTGCGCGCGGTGCGGGACACGATCGAGCACGCGCGCGCCAACGGCGGCGCCGCGCCTCCCGAGGGCTGGGGGGCGGCCGTTCGCGCGCGGGTGCAGCGCCTCGCGGCCCCGTCGCTCCTGCCGGTGATCAACGCCACCGGCGTGGTGCTGCACACCAATCTCGGCCGGGCCCCGCTGGCGCGCTCCGCCCGCGAAGCGATGAGCCGCATCGCCGCGGGATATTCGAATCTCGAATACGACCTGGCCCTCGGCACTCGCGGCTCCCGCCACGCGCTGTGTCGCGATCTCCTGATCGAACTGACGGGCGCCGGGGACGCGCTGGTGGTGAACAACGCGGCCGGGGCCCTCCTCGTCGCCCTCTCGGCGCTGGCCCGCGACGGTGAGGCGGTCGTGTCGCGGGGCGAGCTGGTGGAGATCGGGGGCGCGTTCCGGATCCCGGACATCATGGCCCGCTCGGGCGCCACACTGGTCGAGGTGGGGACCACGAACCGCACGCACCTGCGGGACTATGAAGGCGCGGTGACCGACCGCACCAGGCTCCTGCTCAAGGTCCACCGCTCCAATTTTCAGGTTACGGGCTTCACCGCCGAGGTCTCCGCGCCAGAGATCGCGGCGGTGGCGCACGCGCGGGGCGCGGCCAGCCTGTACGATCTGGGCAGCGGGCTCCTGGTCGACCTCTCACCCTGGGGCCTCGCCGGCGAGCCCACGGTGGCCGAAGCCCTCGCGAGCGGCGTCGACGCCGTCGCCTTCTCGGGCGACAAGCTGCTCGGTGGCCCGCAAGCCGGGATTCTGTTGGGCACGCGAGACGCGATCGCCGCTTGTCGCAACGATCCACTCGCGCGCGCCGTACGCTCCGACAAGTTCACGCTGGCCGCGCTCGAGGCGACCCTCACACTCTACCGAGATCCGGAGCGGGCTCGCGCGGAGATACCTGTGCTCCGGATGCTGACCGAAGACGTCGCGGAAATACGTCGACGTGGAGAGGCGTTGCAGAAAGGCGTGGGCAAGGAGGCGGAGGTCATCGAGGGAGAATCGGAGGTCGGTGGCGGGTCGTTCCCGGGCGCCAAGTTGAGAACCTGGCTCGTGAGGCTCAACCCCCACCACCTGGCACCTGACACCCTGGCCGGGCGGTTGCGGGGGGCCGCCCCTCCCATCGTCGCGCGCATCGCCGACGATCGCGTGGTCCTCGATCCACGCACCATCCTCCCCGACGAGCTGGAGACCGTGGCCCGCGCGGTGCGCGCCGCGCTCGATGACTGACGCCCGAGCCGGGGGCGCGCCGCGCGCGGTCTTTCTCGACCGCGACGGCACGATCGTGGAGGACCCGGGCTTCCTGCACGAGCCCGGGAAGGTCCGCCTCCTCCCCGGCGCCGGAGAGGCGATTCACCGACTGAACCAAGCGGGCTGGCTCGTGATCACCGTCTCCAACCAGTCGGGAATCGCGCGCGGCCTGTACGACGCGAGCGCCTACAACGCCGTGCAGCGTCGCCTGGTCGAGCTGCTGGCGGAGCGCGGCGCGCGGCTCGACGGCGCCTACTTCTGCCCACACCATCCGGACATCACGGGATCGTGCGAGTGCCGCAAGCCCGGACTGCTGTTGTTCCGTGAGGCGCAAGCCGCCCTCGGCCTCGACCTCGCCCGTTGCTATTGGGTGGGTGATCGCTTGAGCGACGTCGAGCCCGCGCGACAGCTGGGAGGGCGTGCCCTCTTGGCGGCGACGGGTCGCGGCGCGGCGTACGCGGCGCAAGCGCGCGCCCTCGGCGTCTCCGTCGTGGCGGACCTCGCGGTCGCCGCCGCCGAGATTGTGCGCGGTGGCTAGCGCCCGCAGATTGCGGGGCGAGATGGAGCCGTGGAGACTGTGCGTCCTGCTCGCCATGTGCCCGGGCGTGCTCGCCGCGCAGGGGAACCGGACGATCGCCGTGGGAGACACGGTGCGGGACTCGCTCACGCGGCGCGACGCGCGCCTCCCCGCGGAGAGCACCTACGCGCAGCAGTGGCGGCTCGCGGGACGGGCCGGGCAGACCGTCACGATCGACGTTGCGGCGGCCGCGTTCGACGCGTACGCGTTCCTGCTGGGCCCAGGCTTCGAGGGCGCAGCACCCCAGGACGACGACTCGGGCGGCCACTGCAACGCCCGGCTCAGCGTCCGATTGCCCCGAACCGGAGACTATTTCATCGTGGTGACGAGCAGCGAGCGGTTCGCCACCGGCGCGTTCACCCTCAGCGTCGTCGCCGGATCGAGGCCTCGCTCGCTCGCCCCGTGCGATCGGTGAGCCCGATTCCGGTGGCCGTGCTGGTCTCGGGCGCCGGGACGAACCTCCAAGCGCTGCTCGACGCGCTGCGCGACTCGCCGGCGGCCCGGGTCACGCGCGTGGTCGCGAGCCGCGCCGACGCGGGCGCGCTCGAGCGGGCGCGGCGGGCGGGGGTGTCCACACTCGTGCTCGCGCACCCGGACGATCCGGGCGAGGTCGTGACGGCCATCGGCGACGCGAGGCTCGTGGTGCTCGCGGGATACCTGAAGCGCATTCCAACCGGCGCGATCGCGCGGCTTCGCTGGCGCCTGATTAATATCCATCCGGCGCTGCTCCCCGCGTTCGGCGGCCCCGGGATGTACGGCCGCCGCGTCCACGAAGCCGTGCTCGCGAGCGGCGCCGCGCTCACCGGAGCGACGGTCCACTACGTGGACGAGGAGTACGACCGCGGCCCGATCATCGCGCAGTGGCCCGTGCCGGTCCGTCGGGACGACACGCCGGACACGCTTGCCGCGCGCGTGCTCGAAGTGGAGCACCAGTTGCTGCCGCAGGCGGTCGTGGAGCTCGCACGGTTGGGGGTACCGGAGGGGCCCGTGCGGCTGGTCGCGAGCGGTGGGGCATTCGTCGTGGCGGACCAACCTTCCGTGAGGTTCGGTGCTCAGGGATAGAGCGAAAGATGTCGGGGGCCGCGACATTGTTCCCCATCCTGAAGGATGGGCCCGGCGCAGCACAACGCTGAAGCGTCTACGCGCGCGTGTGCTTCTGCACAGTGCCGTGCCGGGCCCACGCTTGAGCGTGGGAACGACGACCGTGGTCCTGACACTCGTGCTTTCCCTCGGTCCCACAGTCCGCCTGTCCGCCCAAGGCGACGTCGATCGCCTCGCGATCCGTTTCGCCTCCATGACCGCCGTCACCGGTCTCGAGCAGGCGATGGTGGACTCGCTCCGGGCGCTCTTCCCCGGCAGCACCCGTGATCAGGCGGGCAACCTGACGCTCACGCTGGGTCGGGGCTCCCCGAAGCGACTCTGCACCTGTCCGCTCGACGAAGTCGGGTATGTCGTGGGCAACATCCTGCCCGACGGATTCTTGCTGCTGCGCCGCGTGGGAGGGGGAGGCCGCACAGCGCCTCCGCTGCTCGATCAAGAGCTCGAGGGTCACCGCGTGACCGTCTTCGGGACGAGAAGCGCGGTACCCGGTGTCGTCGCCGTGAGGTCGACGCACCTGACGCGTGGGCGCGTCGCGACCGGAGCACCCGATCTCGTGTTCACCGTGGACAACGCGTACGTGGACGTGGGCGCGAGCTCGGCGGCCGAGGTGCAAGCTCTCGGGATCGCGGTACTCGCGCCCGTGTCGCTCGCCAAACGGCCGCAACTCTACGGCGAGCGGTTGCTCGCCGCGCCCGCCGCCGGACGGCGCGCCGCCTGTGCCGCGCTCGCGGCGGCGGTCCAGGCGAAGCCCAACGTGAAGGGCACGGTCGTCGTCGCGTTCACGGTGCAGAGCCTCTATGCGAGCAACGCCGGCCTCGCGAGCGTGAAGGCGTTGCTCGGGCCGTTCGACGACACCAAAACCGCTGCCCTCCCCGCGCGCTACATGGACACGGCGGTGGAGACGGTGGCCTTCGCCGACGCGGACAAGCTGGTCCGGGAAATGACGCAATGGATGGAGGGACGATGAGGCCGGTATGGCGGTATAGCGGTAGAGCGGTGGGCACCGCAGCGGGGCTGCTTACCGCGTTACCGCTCTACCGTCTTTCCGCCCAAGATTCCGTTCGAATCTCGGAGGCGCAAACCGTACTCGCCCCGCTAGTGGAGTCCTACGGCGTCTCCAGCGCCGAGGGCCCGGTGCGGGAGGCAGTGAAGCGGCTGCTGCCCGCCTGGGCCAAGAGCGAGACCGACACCGCGGGCAACCTGTGGGTGCGAGTCGGCCAGGGTGGCCCCGTGGTCGCGTTCATTGCGCACCTGGACGAAATCGGCTTTCGCGTGAGCGGGATCCGGGACGACGGGACGCTCGAGCTGGAAACCCGCGGCGCCTTCTTCTCCTCCCTGTTCGAGGCACAACCGGCGCTGGTGCACACGGACCGGGGCGAGGTGGCGGGCATCTTCCTGCCGCGCGACTCCGGCTTCACGCGTCGCACCCCGCCCCCGCTCCGCGTCGACGTGGGCGCCGGATCGCGCGCCGGCGCGATGGCTCGCGGCGTGAGCCCCGGGGCTACAGTGACGATGCCGAAGCAGTACGTCCGGCTCGCGGGCACCCGCGCAACCGGCCGGTCGTTCGACGATCGCGTCGGGTCGGCCGCGCAGCTGCTCGCACTGCGGCGACTGGACCGGGCGGCGCTCAAGCACCAGGTGATTTTCATCTGGAGCGTACGCGAGGAGATCGGGCTCGAGGGAGCGGAAGCGGCGGCGGCGACCCTCGGCATGATGCCGCGACGCGTCTACGCGATCGATACCTTCGTGTCGGCAGACTCACCGCTCGAGCCGCCCAATTTCGCCGTGGCCCCCATCGGGCGGGGAGCGGTGGCGCGGGCGCTCGACAACTCGTCCGTCACGCCCCCCGCATACGTGGACTCGCTCGTCCAGGTCGCCCGGGCGCGCGGCGTCGCGTTGCAGGTCGGCACCACCAACGGCGGCAACGACGGATCCGTATTCACGCCATACGGCGTGGTCGACGTGGCGATCGGCTGGCCGCTCCGCTACTCCCACTCTCCCGTCGAGGTCGTGGACCTGAAGGACGTGGTGAGCCTCGCCGACTTGATCCGCGCAGTGGCCGAGACGTGGTAAAGACCCGAGCCCTGCTGTCGGTGTCGGACAAGCGCGGCATCGTGGAGCTCGCCCGGGAGCTGGTCGCGCTCGGCTGGGAGATCGTGTCCACCGGTGGCACCGCCGAGGCCCTCCGGAAGGCCGGGATCCCCGTGATTCCGATCGAGCAGGTGACGGGTTTCCCCGAGATGATGGACGGTCGCGTGAAGACGCTGCACCCCAAGGTGCACGGCGGCCTGCTCGCGCGCCGCGCCCATCCCGGTGATCGCGCCGCGCTGGCCGAGCACGCCATCACCCCGATCGACCTGGTGGTCGTCAACCTCTATCCGTTCCGCGAAACGATCGCGCAGCGCGGCGTCGCCTTCGAGCAGGCGATCGAGCAAATCGATATCGGGGGCCCCTCCATGCTCCGCTCGGCGGCGAAGAACCACCAGGACGTGCTCGTGGTCGTGGACCCGGATGACTATCCCGCCGTCATCGCGGGACTGAAGGCGGGTGAACTAACCCCGGGCGCAAGCCCGGGGTCCCCGGGTATGCGCCGAGAGTTTGCCGCCAAGGTCTTCGCTCACACCGCCGCCTACGACGCCGCGATCCACCGCTACCTGACCAAGGATGCGCCCGGGTGGCCCCAGCGGATCACGCTCGCGCTGGAGCACCGCCAGGAGCTTCGCTACGGCGAGAACCCGCACCAGGAAGCCGCACTGTACGCCACGGCGGAGCCCGGCATCCGCGACCTGGAGCAGCTTTCCGGCAAAGAGCTGTCCTTCAACAACCTGCTGGATCTGGACGCGGGGCTCCTGGCGGTCGCGCCCTGGAGCTCGAGCGGCACGAGCCGTGCCGCGTGCGCCATCATCAAGCATACGACTCCGTGCGGCATCGCGCTGGGCGGCTCGCCCGGCGAGGCGTACGAGCGGGCCCTGGCCACGGATCGTACGTCCGCCTTCGGATCGGTAATCGCGTTCAATGTGCAGGTAGACCGCGCGGCGGCGGAGGCGATGCGAGGGTTGTTCGTCGAAGTAGTGGTAGCACCCGCGTTCGCGGACGACGCCGTCACCGTGTTCCGGGAGAAGAAGAACCTGCGCGTGGTGCGGCTCCCCGCCGGAGAGGCCGCCGGTTGGGACTGGAAGCGGATTCGGGGCGGGTTGCTCACACAGCAGCGCTCACGCATCGAGCAGGTCATGGATGAAACCCGCTGGAAGGTGGTGACCAAGCGGCCGCCGAACGCCTTCGAGTGGCGCGACCTGCGCTTCGCGTGGGCCGCCGTCGGGGCGGTCAAGTCGAACGCGATTCTCGTGGCCCGCGACGAAGCCGCGATCGGAATCGGCGCGGGGCAGACGTCGCGTGTGGACGCCTCGTTCCTGGCGATCCACAAGGCGCGCCAACAGGGTCACGATCCCAACGGCGCCGCGTTAGCTTCCGACGCGTTCTTTCCGTTCGCGGACGGGGTAGAAGAGGCCGCGCGGGCGGGCGTACGCGCGATCATCCAGCCGGGCGGCTCGGTAAAGGACGCCGAGGTAACGGCGGCGGCCGATCAGGCGGGCCTGGCGATGGTGTTCACCGGCATCCGACAATTCCGGCACTAACCCGTGACGAGCGCATGACCGACCCACCGACACCGGGCGTCGCAGCCGAGCGGCCTCCCTATCTGGTTGCGGGCGTCGTTGCCTTGGGCGCCCTCGTGCTGTACGTGCTGACGCTCGCACCCACGACGCAGTTCTGGGACGCGTCCGAGTACATCACCGCCGCGCACGCGCTCGGGATTCCCCACCCTCCCGCGAACCCCCTGTTCGTCATTCTGGCGCACGCGTGGGGGCTGCTCCCGTTGGGCGTGGACTATGCCCGACGCATCAATCTCTTCGCGGCCGTGACGAGCGCCGCCGCGTCGGGCGTATGGTTCCTCATCGGAGAGCGCTGGTTGCGGCCTATCGTCGCGCCCACTTGGCGACGGCGGCTGGTTGCGGCCGCCGGTGCCGTCGTCGGAGCCACGGCGTTCACCGTGTGGAACCAGTCGGTGGTGAATGAGAAGGTCTATACCCTGAGCGTGTTGACGATCGCCTTGGTGCTCTGGCTCGCGATGCGATGGGCGGACCAGCCGGAGAGCGCCCGACGCGATCATCACCTGGTGCTCATCGCCTACCTGCTTGCTCTCACAGCAACCAACCATTTGATGGGCGTCCTCGTGGCGCCGGCGGTGCTGGTGTACGTGGTGCTGACTGACCCGCGCGCGCTGCTCAGGCCGCGGTTCCTCGTTGCGGCCGCGCTCGTCGTGGCAGTCGGGACGAGCGTCAACCTCTTCATCCCGATTCGGGCGCACTTCGACCCGTACCTCAACCAGGGTGAGGCGACCACCTGGCCGGCCCTCAAAGCCGTCCTCGCACGCGAACAGTTCGGCAAGCCCTCGGTGTTCGACAACCCGATGTATCCGCCCGGCCCCGACAACCCGGGCCACACGCTTGTGCTGTACGGGCAACAGCTCCTGAACTACGTGCAATACTTCGCCTGGCAATTCGGCCGGGATTGGCTCCCCGGGATGCGAGCGTCGCTGGCGGTCCTGTTCGCCGCATTGGGGCTCCTGGGGGCGCGGCGTCACTGGCGAGCCGAGCGCCGGGCCGCGTTCGCGATGGCGACGCTGATGCTGACCCTCACGGTCGCGCTCGTGTTCTATCTCAACTTCAGATGGGGCTATTCACAGCCCTTCGGAGGACCGGGACTGGAGCATGAGGTCCGGGAGCGGGATTACTTCTTCATCGCGTCGTTCGCCGCGTGGGGCGTGTGGGTGGGGATGGGCATCGCGAGCGTGATGGAGTGGATCGAGGAGGCGATCGCCGCGCGAGCGCCGACGGCGGCACCCGCGAGACGATTGGCCCCGGCGGCCCTCGTGCTCCTCCTCGCGCTCGTCCCCCTCGCCGGCAACCGGCTCACCGCGCCTCGCAGCGGTGAGACCCTGGCGCGCGACTACGCCCACGACGTGCTGCAGTCGGTGGATCCCTACGCGCTCCTCGTGACGGCGGGTGACAACGACACATTCCCCCTGTGGTACGCGCAGGAGGTCGACGGCGTCCGCAAGGACGTGAGCGTGCTCGTGCTGTCGCTCGCGAACACCGGCTGGTATCTGCGGCAGCTGCAGCGGCGAGCACCGCCGACTTTCGACACAGGTACCGCTCCCGACCTGTACCGCGGCCACGCCTGGCCGCGCCCCGCCGCACCCTGGATGAGCCGCTTCTATCTCGGCAGCCCCGCCGACACGCTACCCGAGTACGTCCCGCTGGCGCAGCCCGCCACCGGCTACCTCGGGCCGATCGCGGTCAAGCTCGACCCCGGCGCGCTCGGGCGCCCGTACCTGATGCGGTCGGACCTGGCGGTGCTGCAGATCATCAAGGACGAGTTGGGAAAGCGCCCGATTTACTTCTCCACCTCCACGGGCAATTACGCGGATCAGCTCGGTCTCTCTCCCTATCTGGTGGGCGAGGGGCTGGTGCGCCGCCTCGTGCCCCGCCCCGTGGCGGCGAGCGAGAGCGTGCGGCTCCTGGATGGGCGCGGTTTCGTGAACGTGCCGCGGTCCGTCGCGCTCGTGTTCGGGGTGTATCGCGGGGGTGCGACCGCCGCCCGACCGCGGCCTCGCGGCTGGGTCGACGTGCCCTCGCAGAACAGCCTCCTGGGATACGTCTTCGCGTACGATACGATCGCCGCGGCGTTGCGTGACGAAGATCCGCCGCGCGCCGAGCGGGCCATCGCCCTGCGGGATGCGATCCTGGCCAACACGACCTACGCGCCCCCCCCGGGCCGGCGCGCCATCGACCACTGATCCCCCCCGATCGAGCGAGCATGACCGAGCCACAGACGCCGTACGTCGAACCGGAGCGGCCTCCCTATCTGCTCGCGGGCCTCGTGACCCTGGGCGCCCTCGTCCTGTATGTCGCGACGCTCGCGCCGACCACGCAGTTCTGGGACACATCGGAATACATCGCCGCCGCGCACGTGCTCGGCATCCCGCATCCGCCGGGGAACCCGCTGTTCGTGCTGATCGCCCACACCTGGGGCTTGCTGCCGCTGGCGGCGGGGTACGCGACGCGGATCAACCTGCTGGCGGCGGTCACGAGCGCGATTGCGGCGGGATCCTGGTTCCTCGTGAGCGAGCGGTGGATGCGGGCGTGGGTTCCCGCGCGCCTGCCGCGCCGACTCGCCGCCCTGGCGGGCGCGCTCGTCGCGGCCACGGCGTTCACCGTCTGGAACCAGTCGGTGGTGAACGAGAAGGTCTACACGCTGTCGCTGCTCTCGATCGCCCTGGCGCTGTGGCTCATCGTGCGCTGGGACGATCAGCCGGCCGGCGAGGGGCACGATCATCATCTGCTGATGATCGTGTTCCTGCTCGCCCTCACGTCCACGAACCACATGATGGGCGTGCTCGTGGGGCCGGCCGTCGTGGTGCTGTTGTTCCCGCCCCTCAAGGACCAGCGGCCGTCGGACGAGGCCGCGCGCCGGGTGGAGTGGTCGCAGTGGCTGGTGTTCTGCAGCGTGTACGCCCTGATCGTGGCGAGCGGGCTCGAGAACGCCGGTCCGCTAAAGCTCGCCGCTGTGCTGTTTCTCGGCGCCCTAGGGTACGCGTTTCTGCAGGCGCGGAACTGGGACTTCGCGGTCGCGGTGCTGCTGGTCGCGATCGTGGGCGTGTCGGTCTACCTCTTCCTCCCGATCCGCGCGGCGCACTTCCCGGCGATCAACGAAGGCGAGCCGACGACACTGCAGGCGCTGTGGGACGTACTCACGCGACAGCAGTACGGCAAGCCGCCGGTGTGGGAGCGGCAAGCGACGCTCGCGGCGCAGCTGGGGATGTGGTTCCAGTACTTCAGCTGGCAGTGGGGACGTGATTTTCCCGGCTCCATGCAGGCCGGGCTCGCGGTGGTGTTCGGGGCGCTCGGCGTGCTCGGCGCGGTGCGCCACTGGCTGGCGGACCGCCGCCGGGCGATCGCGATGACCGCGCTCGTCGTCACCTTCACGCTGTTCCTGATCTTCTACTTGAATTTCAAGTACGGCTACTCGTGGCAGTCCGAGAAGCAGCTGTCGCGAGAGGTGCGCGAGCGCGACTACTTCTTCATCGCGTCGTTCGCGCTGTGGGGTGTGTGGGTCGGGATGGGGCTCGCGACCCTCATGGAATGGATCAGCGAGGCCCTGGAGCTCAGGGTGCCCGACGGCACCCGTCGCTGGACGCTCGCGACGCCGGTCCTGCTGCTGGCGCTCATCCCGCTGTGGGGGAACCATCTCACCGCCTCCCGCAAGGGCGAGACCCTGGCGCGTGACTTCGCGTTCGACCTGCTGCAGTCGGTCGAGCCCTACGGCGTTCTCGTGACGGCGGGCGACAACGACACCTTCCCCCTGTGGTACGCACAGGAGGTCGAGCACGTCCGCCAGGACGTGACCGTCGTGAACCTGTCGCTCGCGAACACCGACTGGTATATCCGCCAGCTCCAGCGACGGCCGTTGGCGACCTTCGATTCCTCGAGCGCACCGGCCATCTACCGGCACCGCGCGTGGCCCAAGCCGACCGGCAAGCTGCTCGACTATACCGACGACCAGGTCGCGAGCCTGCAGCCGGTGTACTGGCTCGATCAGAAGCGGTATGTGAACTTCGGCGGGGTCGCGGTCACGCTCGATCCCCAGCAGCTCGGCCGGCAGTATCTCGAGCGCGCGGATGTGATCGTGCTCGAGGCGATCAAGGACCAGGTCGGCAAACGGCCGATTTACTACTCGCGCACCGTGGGCCCATACGCCGACCAGTTCGGCCTCACCGGCTACCTGGAGGGGCAAGGCTTCGCGCGCAAGCTGCGCCAGCAGCAGCTCGCCGAGTCGGACAGCCTCAAGCTCTTGTCCGTGTTCGGCTTCGTGAACATGCCACGCACCGAGGCGCTGGCGTTCGGTGTGTATCACGCGGACGCCGCCGGGCGCCGCCGCCCGCGCGGCTGGGTGGACCGGCCGTCGGAAGGAATCCTCGCGACCTACGGGCTCCTGTACCAGTCTCTGGCGCAGGCGCTGCGGCCGACCAACCCGGCGGTGGCGAACCGCGCCCTGCTGCTGGCCGACTCGGTCTTCAAGAACACGAGCTACGGCTTGATCCCGCCGGCCGATCGCTGACCGACGGACGCTCGCTACCTGACCTGACCGACGCAGAACTGCGACGTGGGCAGCCCGACGACGAAGGACAAGACGATCTGCGCATCGAGCGCGGCGGTGCGCCCGTCGCAGTTGGCGTCCCCGTTGGGGTTGGCGATCCAGCCTGACGGCAGCGGCAACCCGGCGACGCCGGTCAGGATCCCTTGCGCGTCCATTGCCGAGACCTGGCCGTCGAGGCTGACGTCCCCGCGCAAGGCGCCGACGCCTGCGACGGTATGCGCGAACATGCCTCGCCCGTGCGTCGCCGCAACGATGGTCTGCGTCATGTTCTGAAAGGCAAGATCGAGCACGGCGACGTTCGGCATTCCCGTCGTTGACGGGGCCCAGCTCAACCCGTCGTCCCCGGACTGGAAGACGCCGAGGTCCGTACCGACGTAGAGCTCGTCGCTCCCCGGCAGACGCAGGATGGCATTCACGGGCACGTCGATCAGATTGGAGCTGATGTCCTGCCAGCTGCCGCCGCGGTTCACGGTCCTGAATACATGCCCAGAGCCAAATCCTGAGACTGTCACATAAGCACGCTGTGGATCAGAGGACGCGACGGCGATGTCCGTGACGTAGCGACCCGGCAGCCCAGAGTTCACCAGCGTCCATGTCGCAGCAGCATTGGTCGTAACGTGCACGGTTCCGTCGTTCATACCGACGTAGATCGTCTGTGGGTCCCCTGGTGCGACTGCGATGGCTGAGACCGCTCGATCGAAGCCGTCGAAGGCTCCACTGACTGAAGTCCACGATTCCGCGTTGTCGACCGTGCGATACAGCCGGGAAGTGCCGAAGTAGAGGACCTGTGGAGTGACCGGATCCATCACCAGCGGTGGTATGAAGAGTGCCGTCTCGTTGAAGTCGATACCATTGGCCTTCGGAGAGAAAAACCCGCCCGTCCCGCCACGGCGTCGCCGAGGCCCCCCGTACCCTGCAATCCACTCGAGCTCGGCGTAGGCGGTGGTCGGCGTCTGGAAGTCGATGGCCGTAAAGCCGCCGTCGCCGCCCAGCACCAGCGACCACACTGACGCGCCGGTGTATTCGACGGTGCCATTGTCCTGCGTGCCACCCAGAATATCGGGCGAGGAATTGGGAGAGAGCGAAATGCCCGGGTAGAATTGCGTGATCGCAAGATTGGTGTTGAGGCTCGCCCAGCTCAGACCGCGGTCCGTTGATTTATAGACCCCGCCGTCGTTCCCCACGAAGATCGTGGCGGGATTTCGTGGGTCGAACGCAAGAGCATGCTGGTCTGGGTGGGTCGGGCCTCCGATGTAGCCAAACGTGGCGCCCCCGTCGGTTGAGCGGTACAACCCCACGCCGCCGACGTACACCACATTGGGATCCGTGGGATCGACCGAGATGACCAGGTCGTACCAGCACTGGTTGCTGCAGAATTCGCCCGCATGACTCAGACTGGTCCAAGTAGCACCGGCGTCCGTCGACTTGAAAAGGCCCAGTAAGGCGCCGTCGTTACCGACGCCATTGTAGAATGCGTCCGCCACCGCAGAGTAGAGAATCGAGGGCGAGGAGGCCGAGATCGCCAATTGGACACGACCTACGTTGGAGCTCGGGAATCCGCCCGACAATCCTTTCCAGGTGGCACCCCCATCAATGGACTTGTACACCCCGTTCGCCTTCACACGAGGGTCACAAGACGAAAGGAAGCAACCAACCGCCGCAAACAGAACAGAGTGGTTAGACGGATCTTGTATCACGTCGGTAACCGAAGCCGCAAACAGTTGGCTCCAGGAGCCTCCGCTATTCACCGACTTGTAGAGTCCAAAGCTCGTCGCGGCGAACACGGTCGAACTGCTCGCAGAGCCGGCCGTCGCGGGGTCCACGACGATCTTGCTGATGTGCGCTCCACCCGTTGGCGTGTCGAAGACTGCGCCGCCTAGTTGTGTCCAGGTAACTCCGCCGTCACTCGATCGCAGCACGCCGCAGCCATAGTAGCTATCGAGCGAGAAGTGCATTTCTCCTGTCCCGGCATACACGATGCTCGGCGTTATGGGGTCCACGGCTAATGCGCCCATGGCCAGCGAGCATTGCGCATCGGTCAGCGGCGTCCAGTCCGCACCGCCGTTCACCGTTTTCCAAACACCCCCTTGCGCGGCACCCGCGTAGATCGTGTTCGAGTTTGTCGGATCGATCGCGACCGTCGTGACGCGACCGGCGGATCTGTAAGCATCCGAAATGGCGCTTGGGCCCAGCGCGGCCCAGCCCTCGGTACTCGCTGTCACCTGCATGCGCTGCGACGGGATTGCAGCCGGCCAGCGCGCGCGATAGCTGGCCCGCGCCCGCTGCAGCGCGTTGGGCGGGATCTTCTCAAAAGGATATGCCCGCTGACGATAGAAGTAGGTCAACCGGTCGAGGGGATTCTCCTTTTCCGGCTGGCCTTGGGCCGCCAAGAAACCGGGCGCCAGAGCAAGGATGGCGAGACCGCGTATGATCAGAAGCCACCTACCTTCGTGTCGAGCCAAGGCGGGCGCTCCGGTGGAGGGGATTCGCCGGCAGGCGATTCCCGAAGTCCGTTCCGGTCATCTCATCGAGCGTCAGCTCCATCGAGGCGAGGGCTCCGGGGTCCGTGACCCTGAACGTCACCGCAAAGAGCCTTCCATCTGCGAACCCTTCGACGGCCGCGCCCGCGGCTCTGATGTGACCGGGCTGCGGGTTCAGGACGCGCATGCCCGAGGGCAGCCGGGACTCGGCAATGAAGGTGAGGCCAGCGGTGTCGTAGCGCAGGTGGGCGGCGAAGCTCCCGATGGCCTTGATGTCAGGAGTGGGAGCGACGTTTGCCGTCACCGTAACGGTAGAGCCGGGTGGCGGGGCTTGGTCCGACGTCGTCAAGTACAGCACCGATCCCGCCTGGGGGGCGGCTGTCTCCGTGAGAACTCTGCGAGGGTCGTCCCGACAACCGAGCGCGATGACAACGAGCCCGAGCCGGCTGAGCGTGCGGAGGCCACGCATGGGGAACCTGGCCTCGCTCAACGTGTGGACAGCGGCTGCGTCACCGCAACCGTCCTCGCGAGTAGATCCGTGAATGTCCCGGCTCCGGTCACCTCCGACGTGGTGAGCGACAGCTGCCCGGTGTTACCAGAAGCCGGGCCGGCGCTGAAGGTGATCCTTAACAGCTCGACCCGACCTCCGAACCCGTTCGGATCGGCCATCGTGAGCGTCAGCAACCCGCTCGGCGCGTACGACGTGTTCACCGCTGGCGACACGCCGCTGCCGCCGTCCGCATGAGCCTGGTAGACCAGGACCGACGGATCCCATGTGACGTTCACGCTGGTGGACCCGAGCAACTCCGCAGACGCTCGCATGTCCATGATCACGGTTACCGTGAACACCGTGTCTGTCTTGTATGAGAACTGGGCGATATCCGTGATGAGCACTGGCCCGCCCGGTACGGCCACGACGGCGAGCAACGAATCTGATGGATTGATTCCGCCTTGAGCCGTCGCCACGACGACCGCTTGCCCCTGGGTAACCCCACTGACGGTTCCGGTTCCCGACACCGAGGCCACAGAAGAATTCCGGCTAACGTAGGTGACCGTCGGGTTCGGGATCGTGCTGCCGCTCCCGTCCTTCACGGCCACTGTCGTCCCCGCGGCCGCGCCGGCATCGACTATCAATGGCTTCGGTGTCAGGACCAACACGGTTGGCCCAGCGGGCCCGATGAACGTGGCCGTCACGGCGCGGTCTGCCGACATGTCGAGCACACAACTCCCTGTCCCGGTGCACGCTCCACTCCAGCCGCTGAAGTCCCCGCCCGCCACGGGGGTGGCCGCCAGGGTCACCAACGTCCCGCTGATGTAGCTCGCCCTGCACGTCCCACTCGTCGTCCCTGCCCTGATCGTGCAGTTGATCCCCCCCGGCGAGGAGGACACCGCTCCCGTCCCGCCCCCGCCCTGGACACTCAGCGCGAACGACCGCCCGAATGCCACCGTGACGGTGCGGGCCTGGTCCATTGTGACCGTGCAGGGGCCCGTGCCGGGACAGCCGATCCCTGATCCGCTCCAGCCGCCAGCCACCGTGCCCGCCGCGGGAGTGGCCGTCAGCGTGACGAACGTCCCCGCGGCGTAGGTCGCCGCGCACGTTCCGCTCGTCGTCCCCGCCGAGCTGGTGCAGTTGATCCCGGGCGGGGCGGAAGTCACCGACCCCGTCCCACTCCCCGCTCCCTGCACGGTCAGCATAAACTGCTGCTGCCCGAACGTCGCGCTCACGCTCCGCGCCTGGTCCATTGTGACCACGCACGGGCGCGAGGTCGCACACGTGATCCCTGACCCGTTCCAACCGCTGAACACCGCGCCTGCCGCGGGGGTGGCCGTGAGGGTCACCGACGTCCCGCCGGTGTAGCTCGTCGTGCACGTCCCGCTCGTCGTCCCCGCCGTCGTCGTGCAGTTGATCCCCGCCGGGGCGGACGTCACCGTCCCGGTCCCAGTCCCCGCGCCTTGCACAGTCAGCGTGAACTGCCGCGGGGACTCGGTCCCCTTACACGCCGCCAATGCGACGGCGATCACCGTGGAGAGGGTGGCCGTCTGCCATCTGTGTCCCGGGCTGTCGGTGTGCTTGCCTGTGTCGATTGGCGTGTGACCGCAAGGGGGTGAGCCGCACGACTTCGCGCCTCGGGGTTCAAAGCCTCTCCCACGGGCTGCAAGATAGAGAGACGCGTTGTCCGCGTGCAACAGGTCGCTGTTGCGGTGCGGTCGACGCGGAACGGAACAGGGTTTGCCCAGCTCGGGTGCGATTCATCCCAGAGTCACGTCACGGCGTTTCCCCCTTACAGAGGGAGCGGATCATGAGCGCGCATGTTGAGAGGCTGTGCGGCACGGTCGCACTGATCGCGGCGTTCGTCGCCTGCCGGGATTCATCGACGGAGCTCGAGGGCCGGCCCGCGGCGCGAACCCCCACCTTCGCGACCGCCGGTGACGCGAGTGGTGGATCCGGGAGCCAGTATCACTTCAACGCGCAGGGTGACTTCGCCATCGCCAATTGGAGCGCCAATGGAGAATCGGGCTTCACTCTCGGTAGCGTCAGGGTCAACCGGGGCGGTCCTGCCGGCGACCCCCAAACGTCCCTGTACTACCTCATCGAGCAGTGTGACGCCACATTCAACTGCAACGTCACCGTTGGCTTTGGGCAGATCCCCAATGAGGATTTCAGTGTGACCGCCAAGTCAGGGCAGCTCAACACGAACACCGCCGGCAATCCGAACTTCGCGACATACGGCACGATCCCGCCCGGGCAAGTGACTGTGAGCTGGCAGGAAAACGGACTGCTCCAGCAGAGGTCCGAAGGCACGTT
>QHUK01000029.1 GCA_003222085.1 Gemmatimonadota bacterium | reverse complement strand
CCCTCGCGGACGTGGATGTACGGCTCGCGATTGGATACGACCATCACCTCGTGCCCGGGCAGGTCGGTCCGGAGGATGGCGCGCAGCGTCTCGGGCGTCCACGCCAGCTGGTCCTCGTCGCGCGATCGGTGATCCGCCTCGAGGTCCCGGATCAAGGCGCGCAGGTCGCTGGCGATGGGGCGCAGCTCCGGAATTTCGCGCACCTCGGGCCCGTCCGAGGGACGCACCAGTCCCTCACCCCGTAACAACGCGCGGAGGCCGTGGACCCAGCCGCGCCAGCTCAGCTGGGCGATGACGACCGTGATGAGGGCGACGATGGCACCAAGGGCGACGAAGAAATAGAAGAGGTACTTGCGCGTCTCGGCGCTGCGACGCGCCACGAAGCTCATGTCGTGTACCAGCACCAAGGTCCCGGCGGGCGCGCCGTCGACTTCGAGGGACCGGACGGAGACGAGCAGGGCGCCGTCGGGACTCTGGAGCAGCTGCCCCGACGGGCCCGAGTACTGCTCGAGCTGGGCGCAGTGGATCTCCGCCGGCAGGGCCGGGGTCGCGATGGCCTCGCCGTGGCCCAGTGGGCAGAACCCCAGGGCGTAGAGGCGCTCGTCCTGGGAGATGCGGCTGAAGAACTCCAGCAGCCGGCTGCGGTTGCCGGCCCGGATCAGATCCCGCAACGGCTCCTGGACGGTGCTCGCGATGAGCGAGGCGCGAAGGTCGAGATCGCGCTCGAACCACTGCAGGGTGAGCTTATCGACGAGCGGGACTACCGCGTAGGCGAGGGCGCCGAGCGCGAGGAACAGGGGAATGATGAACCGCAGCGAAAGCCTCATGGCTCGCTGTGGAAGATAATCGCGGGGCGATGCACATTAGACGTCTATGACCCTTGATTCCCGGTTGGCCACGCCCGCCGTCCTCTGCCTCGGACTGCTCGGTCGCCTCGCCGCGCAGGAGGCCCACCACCATCACGGCGAGACCCTCGGTCGCGTCGTGTTCTCGGTGTCGTGTACGCCCGGAGCGCGGACGCGCTTCGAGCGGGCCGTGGCGTTGTTGCACTCTTTCTGGTACGAGAAGGCGGCGGACACCTTCCGTGAGGCGGTGGTCGCCGACACGGCGTGCGCGATGGGTTACTGGGGGCAGGCCATGAGCCTGTTCCACCCGCTGTGGACGCCCCCGGTGGGCGCGGACCTCGCGGCCGGTCTCGCCGCGAGCGAGCGCGGGCTCGCTCTGGCCCGAACGCCGCGCGAGCGCGACTACCTGACCGCCATCCGCACATATTACGCGGACTACGGTGAGCGAGACCACACCACGCGGCTCGTCGCGTACGCCGCGGCCATGGACGGTGTGCGGCACCGCCACCCGCGCGACCGTGAGGCGGCGATCTTCTACGCCTTGTCGCTCATCGCGCTCGCCCAGGCGAACGCCACCGACACGACGTTCAGCTACCAGAAGCGGGCCGATGCCATTCTCGAGCCCTTGTTCAAGGCCGAGCCGCGCCATCCCGGCCTCGCCCACTACCTGATTCACACCAACGACGCTCCTCGGCTCGCCCGTCTGGGACTCTACGCGGCGCGTCACTACGCCGAGATCGCCCCCGACGTGCCGCACGCGCAGCACATGCCGTCGCACATTTTCACCCGGCTCGGCCTGTGGGACGACGACATTGCCTCCAACATCCGGTCGGCCGCGTCCGCTCGCACCTTCGAGGACGAGCGTCACCTCAACGCGCTGTGGGACCAGCGCGGCCACGCGTGGGACTATCTGGTGTACGCGTACCTGCAGCAGGGCCGCGACGCCGAAGCGAAGCGCGTCGTGGACGAGGCGGCCGCCGTCACGGCGGTGTACCCCGTCGGGTCACTCACGAACGCGTACGCGCTTGCGGCGATCCCGGCACGGCACGCGCTCGAGCGCGGTCGGTGGCGCGAAGCGACGACGCTCGCCGTCCGCCCGTCTCCCGAATGGCGCGCCGCCGAGGCGCTCACGCACTTCGCCCACGCGCTGGGCGCGGCGCGGACCGGCGACACCGCCGGCGCGCGAGCGGCGATCTCAAAGCTCGACGACATCGAGCGGACGGAGGAGGCCGCGGGTGGCGCGCACGCCTACTGGGCGGGACAGGTGCGAATCCAGCGCCTCGCGGCGTCCGGGTGGCTCGCGCGCACGATGGGTGACACCGCGGAAGCGGTACGCCTGGCCACGACTGCGGCGGACCTCGAGGACGTGACCCAGAAGCATCCGGTGACCCCGGGCAGCCTCCTGCCCGCGCGTGAGCTGCTCGGCGACCTGCTGCTGGAACTCGGCCGCGCCGGCAAAGCAGCGCAGGCGTACGCGGCTTCGCTCGCGCAGCAGCCGCATCGCGCGCGCAGCTTGTTCGGGCTCGCCCGCGCGTCGGAGCAGGCCGGCGATCTCGCGACCGCGCGGACGCGCTACCGGGAATACCTGGCGCTGATGCGGCACAGCGACGGCGCGCGCGCCGAGCTCGAGGTCGCGCGCGGTGCGCTGTCCGCTCGCTAGTACCGTTCCAACTCGCTCGTCCCATCGAGTTGGAACGGCATTAGCGCGCCGCCTGGATCAGCGTAGTCGGCGCCGGGTATCCTGCCCCATGCCGACTCCCATCCGGTACCTGGTCGCGGTCATGCTGTGCCTCGTTCCAGCGGTCGCGACGGGGCAGGGAACCACCGGGGCGCCGCAGGTGGCTTGGTGGCCCCGACTTCCCCTCGAGGGATCGCTGGTGCGGGTGGTGGTGCGCCCCCCCCCGTCCCCCGCGTCCGCAGGGGACAGCGTGACGGCGGTGTCCGGCGATCTGGCGGGCGAACCGCTGCATTTCGAGCGGTTCGGGGACGGGGACGCATTCCAAGCGCTCGGCGCCGTGCCGTTCGGCGCCCGCGACGGCGCAGCCGCCGTGGTCTTCATGGAGCACGGCGGTGGCGCAGACGACACGCTGCGTGCGACGCTACCGGTGGCGCGCCGCCGGGTCCCACGGGAGCGGCTCCACGTGGCTCCCCAGTACGCGCAACCGGCGGAGTCCCTGGCGGAGCGGATCCGGATCGAGCAGGAGATCGTGCAAGAGGTGAGACAGCGGGCGCACGAGACTCCGCGGCTGTGGCAGGGGCCGTTCGTGCGCCCGAGCGCCGGCCCGGTCACGAGCGTGTTCGGCGTCGCCCGGGTGTTCAACGAGGTGGTACGGAGCCGTCACTGGGGTGTCGACTTCGCCGGACCGTCGGGCGCGCCGGTACGAGCGGCGAACCGCGGCGTCGTCGCCTTCGTCGCCGACCTCTACTACAGTGGCACTACCGTCCTCATCGACCACGGTGCCGGTCTCGTGACCGGCTATTTTCACCTGAGCCGCGTGCTCGTCGTGCCGGGTGACACGGTCGACACCGGCCAGCCGATCGGCCGCGTGGGTGCCACCGGGCGCGTGACCAAATCGCACCTCCACTGGTTCGGCGCCTATGGGGCGATCACCGTCGATCCGCTCGACCTCCTCCGGCCGAACGGACCGATGCGGCTGACCCCGGGATCGCCCCCGTGACGCCCTAGCGGTAGTCTTCCAGGCGGCGTCGCGCTTCGGCCCGCACGTAGCGGCTCGGGTGGGAGCGGGCCGCCTCCCGCAGCGCCGGGATCCCGAGCCCGTCGGGGAGGTCCGCCAGGCGCTCGACGGCCTCCATCTGGACGTCGGACGAGCTGTCGTTCGCGAGTCTGTCCACCAGCAGGACGAGCGCGGACTCTGGGGCGGCGCTCCGGGCGTACTGCTCCACCGCTTCATCTCGTACTTCCGCGTTCGGCTGGGCGCGGGCGAGGCGCGCCAGCGGTGCGATGACCTGCGGGGTGCCGAGGTGCCCGAGCGCTTCGACTGCCTCCTGCTGGACTTCGACATCGGGGTCGCGCTGCGCGAGCCGTTCCAGCACGCCGAGCGCTGCCTCGGGGGTCGCCACTTCACCGACCGTCTTGACGGCCTTGCGGCGGACGCCCGGGTCCGGGTGGGTGCGGGCGATCTCGAGCAGAGCGCCCACGCTGGCGCCGCCCCGCACCTTGCCCAGGGCCTCGACCGCCGCGTGCTGGACCTCCTCGTCGCCGTCCTGTTGCGCGATGGCCAAGAGCGGCGGTACCATCCGCGGGTCGCGCCGCCGGCCGACGATCTTCACCGCTTCGTGTCGCGCAGCGGGGTTGCGCAGCGCCTCGACGCGGTCGATCAGCGAATCGCGCGTCGCCGCGGGCATGCCGCCGCCGTCGTCCGGCGCGGGGGCCGCCGTCCCACTCGCCAGGTGGGCGCCGCCGCCGAGTGCGAGGGTCACGGCGATCACGCCCGCCATCCAGCGGGGGAAGATCTCCACTTGCACCGGCGCCACGAGCCGCCGGATCCGGCCCATGAGCGCGCCGCCGCGCCCGGTCGCCGCCAGGGCGAAGGCTGGCGGCGTGCCACGGAGTCGCTCCATGCCGACGAGCGCCGTCGCGTAGAGGTGCGCGTCGCCGCACACGGCGACGGCGAGATCGTCGCAGCAGTGCTCGCGTTCTTCGCGCACCTGCTGCGACACCCACCAGACCGCCGGGTGGTAGAACAGCAGGGTCTCGATCACCGACTGGACGAGGTTGACGAGATAGTCGTATCGCCGCACGTGGGCCAGCTCGTGCGCGAGCAGCGCGTCGAGCTGGAGCGCGGTGAGTCCCGTCAGGGCACTCGCCGGAAGGAGGATCACCGGCCGCAGCCACCCCATGACGGCGGGCACCTGCACCACGGCCGACTGCAGCACGCGCACGGGCCGGCTGATGCGCAGCCGCGCGGCCAGGCGGGCCACCGCCTCGCGACACGCGTCAGGGACGGACGCCGTGCCTACGCGACCGAGCTGCCGCGTCACCAGCCAGCCCGACGCGAGGCGCAGCGAGAGCGCCACCACGCCGCCGAACCACACCAGCACGACCCACGGCAGTGCGGGCTCGAGGACCGCGCGGATCCGGGCGGCAACGGGCGCCGCGGGGGTCGCCCCCATCGGCGCGGCTTGCGGGCCGGGGCCTGAGGTCGGCCCCGGGGCGACCGGGGATGTGGCGGTCACCACGTCGTCGGTCCACGGCGACGTCCCGCTCAACCGCGCCGCGCTGGCGAGGGGAAGAGCGAGCATCAACCCCAGTGTGAGCGTGGCGAGGGCGTAGCGGATGCGGGCCGCCCGCACTGGAAGGAGTGCGAGGAGGGCCGCGAGCCCCGCGCCGGCAAGTGCCTCCTGCCACAGCGAGTCCACGAGGGCCCAGCCCAACGCGTGCGTCATCATCATATACGTCCTCCGTTCTTCTCGTCGAGCAGTCTGCGGATCTGTTCGAGCTCCGGTCCCGTGGCGGGTGTCGATTCCAGGGCGTGGAGCACGAGCCCGAGCCTCGAGCCTCCGAACACGCGCCGCACCAGGTCCGCGACCAGGCGCCGCCGGGTGGCCTCTTGGGACGCCACCGCGGTGTACACATGGGAGCGTGCCGACGCATCCCGCCTCACGAGGCCTTTCTCGACCATGATCTGCAGCAGCTTGAGGACCGTCGTGTAGCCGACCGGCCTGGCGTGGTCGAGGGACTCGTGGACATCGCGTACGGTGCTCGCACCGCGCTGCCACAACACGCGCAGAATCTCGAGCTCCGCGTTGGTCGGAGCGCGCTTCGCCATCGGGTCTCACTATGTACGAAGTTGTTCGTACCTACACCCGGCGGGTTCCGGAGGTTTCCGGTGGGCGGAGGGGAATGGGTGTTGCGCGGGTGCCACGGGGGTTGGAAGCGATGACCTGCTCCCTGAAACCTGTTCACCGCTGTGCGTCTGTGCGTCTGTGCGTCTAGGTGTTCAGGTACTCTTCTCGGTACATCTTCACCAGCTCGAAAAAGTAGGACAATGCGAGCGGCCCGATCAGCAGCCCCAGGATCCCGAAGTACGGCACTCCGGCGAGCGCACCGACCAGCGTGACGAGCGGATGAATGTTCGCCCAGCGGCGGAACACCATCGGTCGAATGACATAGTCCAGGTTCCCGACGATCACGGCGCCGCCGAGCGCCAGCAGCACGCCGGATAGGGCGTGGTGGCCCAGAATCAGCGCCAGGGCGCCGGGCCCCCACACCAGGGCGCTGCCCACGACTGGAAGGATGGCGAACACCATCGTGACCACTCCCCAGAACACGGCGTTCGGGAGCCCGGTGAGCCAGAAGCCGAGGCCCACCAGGGTTCCCTGAATCGCCGCGGTGGCACCGGTGCCGATGATGGTCGAGGTGGTGACGTCGCGAAACCGTTGGCGCAGCTTCTCGGTGTTCTTGGCGGAGAACGGAATGTAGGGCCGGACCGCCTCCCACGTCTCGCCCGGCCGGAGCAACAGGTAGAAGAGGCCGAACAGCGAGATGGTGAGGTTGAGCGCGAGCCGCGTCGCGGTGCCGACCAACCCGAAGGCGGACGAGCCGATCCAGGCCACCACCTGGGCCCCGAGGTCGGCGAGCCGCGGTCCCAGATCCATGCCGCCCAGCCTGAGTTCCCGCAGGCGACCGAGCAGGGGGTTCCGGATGACCCCGCCGGCGATCTCCTGGGCCTGGCCGACGATCAGGCCGGCGAACGACACCCCGGGTACGACGATCAGGAACAGCGCGAGCGCGACCACGAGGCTCGCGGCGAGCTTAGGCCGGACGCGCAGCGACAACCACTCGTGCACCGGGGTGAACACGGCGTACAGGACCGGAATGCCGATCAGCCCGGTGGCGTAGGGCGTGAGCGCGATGACCAGCGCGACGCCCAACAGCAAGACGAGCAGCGCCGCGCGCTGGTGATTCGTGTCGATGAGGGGCATGCGCGACGGCGGTTAGGGCGTCGGACCCGCCACGTCGATCTGGCCCCGGATTTCGCCGCCCGGGAAGTCCCCCGGTCCTGTGTTCGTGGGCGCCACGCCATCGTTGGTGTGCACGTTGGCGTACGCGCCACCGGTGGAGAGCGCCGCGATCAGGTCGCTCAGCGGATGGCCGGCCAGCGGCCCGATCAGGTCAGCGGCCGTGAACGTCCCGTGCGCGAGCACACCATCGACCCGGCCGCCCCCGGGGGCCACCGGTCCGAAGAGGAACACGACGATCGGGCCGTTCACTCCCGCCGGCGCCACGTGGATGTGCGCCATGAACACGTTGTCGATGTTGGACGAGATCAGTCGGTACGCGACCTCCGTACCATCGTCACTCAATTGCAGCTTGATCTGGCCGGCCGCTCGGGTATCGTGGGTCGGCACCTCGTTTCCGCCCGTGAGATGGGCGACGAAGTTTTTCGCGTCGGGCACGCGAGCGGCCTCCATACGCAACGCGAGCGGGCGGTGGGGATCGGTGGGCGGGCTGCGGTCGCAGCTCGTATTCAGACTCACCAGGAACAGCGCGGCGGTGCTGACGACGGCGGGACGCATGCGTGTCTCCAGGGCGAAACGGTCGGTCCTAGTGTACGCCCGCCCGGAACTGCCGCAAGGGCGCTTCGTCACGCCTTTGTTATCGTAATCCTGCCACAGGGGCGTCGGCAGATGACCGGCCCACCGTTGCGTCGCCGCAACGGGGCCGTCCTGCGATCCGATGCGCATGGCCTGCTAACCTCTTGCGTCAGCGCGCGAAGCCCCGCTCGCTGCTGTCACGCTTCAGCATCGGCCTCGAACTTGTACAACCCGACGGCGATGCAGGACCGGAGCCAGTCGGCCGCCCGCGGGGCACTCGAGCCGTCACCGCGCGACCCTTCGGGGGCGTGGGAATCGGCGTTCGCGGCTCACTACCGCGACCTGTGCGAGTACGTGCTGCGCTTCGTCGGCTCGGCAGATGCCGCGCAGGACGTTGTGCAGGACCTCTTCCTTCATCTGTGGGATACCCGGGGCCCGCGGGACGCCGTCCGCCTCACGCAAGGCTACCTCTACGTGGCGGCCCGGAACCGCGCGCTGAAATACCTGCGCCATCGGCGCGTCGCCGAAGCGTGGATCGACCGCGCCGCCCGTGAGGAGGGCCCCTCCAGGACCGGAGGGAGCCCAGAGGATCGCTATATCCAGGGCGAGCTCGACCGCGCCGTGCAGCATGCGATTGCCGGCTTGCCGGACCGGTGTCGCGAGATCTTCCTGCTCCGTCGCCGCCAGCAGTACAGCTACCAGGAGATCGCGGCGTCCCTCCACCTGTCGCTGGGCACGGTCAAATCCCAAATGTGGCGCGCCACGGTGCGGCTCAGGAAAACGCTGGCGCCTTATCTTGCCCACGCCCTTCCCGTCGTCACGCGAGGCCCCGCCAGCTATCGGGTGCTGTAGCGCACCCCGGGGCGTGCGCCCGGGGTCAGTGGCCCGGCTTGCGCTCGTTCATACTCTCAACCGCCTCAGGGGTTCTCGAAATGGGACCGAGAACCCGGATGATCAAGCAATCCGATTTGTTGCGTCTGATCGAAGGCGAGTGCTCTCCTGAGGAAGCGGCGGCGATCCAGGCGTGGGTCGCTGCGGATCCGCACCGGGGCGAGCTGCTGGACGAGTTGCGGGCTGTGTGGCGGGTATCGGGCGAGGGCACACGGGATTGGGGCTTCGAGCAGGCACGGGAGCGTCTGCTCGATGCCCGCAACCGGGCCGCCAGAGGGCCCGGCCCGTTTCCGGTGCGGTCCCGAGGGCTGAGCACGCGCGGTGCGGCGGGTCCGCAGACTGTCGCATCACGAACGCGATGGGGCGCGATCGCAGCTGCGGCCGCGCTCGCGCTTGCGGGGACGGCCGTGTGGCGCCTGCGTGCCCCCGCCGCGGCGCCGCGCGAGTATGCGACCGCCCGCGGACAGCGGGTCGAGCTGTCCTTCTCCGACGGCTCCCGGGTGCTCCTGGGGGTCGATTCCCGCCTCCGCGTGCCGGGGGACTACGGCGTTCGAGAGCGGGTGGTCGAGCTCGAGGGTCAGGCGTACTTCGTCGTCCGGCACGATGCCCGGCGCCCGTTCCGCGTGCGTACGCGCCGTGGGACGACGGAAGACCTCGGCACGGCGTTCGACGTGCGCGCCTACAACGAAGAGGAGTACCTGCAGGTCGTCGTGGCTGCCGGCCGGGTGGCGCTGCGCGGCGCGCGGGGAGCGGATTCGGTGGCCTTGACGCTCCGGCCGCGCGACCGGGCGGTGATCGATGCGCGCGGCAACGCGATGACTACCTCCGGCGTCCCACTGCGCCAGTACCTCGCCTGGACCCGCGGCGCGTTGGTCTTCAACGACGCCCCGCTCTCGAGCGTGATCGCCCAGCTAGGGCGCTGGTACGACCTCGACATCGAGACCGGCGACGGCTCGTTGGGCGACGAGCGGCTGACGATTTCCTTCACGACGCAGTCGGCTGATGAAGCCCTGACGGCTTTGGCCAAGGTGCTCGACGCCCGCGTTACGCGCGCCGAGCGGTTGGTCCGACTCATTCCCGCTCATCCGCGGCAGTGACTATGGAGGGAGACTGGCTATGCGCTGCTTGATCACATTCGTGGGCATGCTGGTCGTGGCGGGCGCAGCGGGCCCGCTTCGCGCCCAAGCGCCGCCCCCGCTCGATCGCACGGTCACCCTGGCGCTCGATCGCGTGCCCTTGAAGGATGCGCTCGACGAACTCGTCCGGCAGACGGGGGTGCGCATCGCGTACTCGCGTCGCGTCGTGCCGTTGGACCGACCGGTGTCCGTTCAGCTCGACGCAGTGCGGGTTGAGGCCGCGCTCGATTCGCTGCTGTACGGCACCGGCGTCGCCCCGACGGTGGACCGGACCGGTCAGATCCTGCTCATCACGGACCGCGATGGCTCGAACCGATCGTCGCAAACGGGCTCGATCGCCGGGACGGTCAAGGATGGCGACACGGGCGGGCCGATCATGGCGGCGACCGTCACGGTCGTCGGCACCCGGTTTACGGCACAAACGGATGCCGAGGGGCGGTTCACCATCGGGGGCGTGCCGGCGGGGAGCTACCGGTTGCGGGCGCGGATGCTGGGCTACACCGCCGCCGACACGAGTGCGGTGGTGGAGGACGGCCAACAGAGCGTCATGGACCTGCGGCTCAAGCGCAGTCCCATCGAGCTCAATCCGGTCGTGGCCATCGGCTACGCCACCATCGAGAAGCGGGACCTGACGGGGGCCGTGGCGTCGGTGTCGGGAGATCAGTTCGAGACCAAGGCGGCCCCGACCGTCACGCTGTCGGGCGGCCTGCAGGGCAAGATCGCGGGCGTGCAGGTGACGTCGAACTCCGGGATGCCGGGCGTCGGCATCCGCGTGCGGGTGCGTGGCACCGGGTCGATCAGCGCGAACAGCGAGCCGTTGTACGTGATCGACGGCCTCCCGGCGGAGCAGGGTGCCGGCGGCGACAATGACGACGCGCGGGACCCGAAGACCAATCCACTCATGTCCCTCGACCCGAACGAGATCGAGTCGATCGACGTGCTCAAGGATGCCTCGGCGACGGCGATCTACGGCTCGCGTGGCGCCAACGGCGTGGTGTTGATCACCACGAAGCGGGGTCGGGTGGGTGAGAGCCGTGTGACGGTGGAATCGAATGCCGGCTTCCAGAGCATTCGAAAGACCATCCCGGTGCTCAACGGGCCGCAGTTCATGCAGCTGGCGAACGAGGCGGTGTTCAACGCCGAGGGGGACTCGACCAACCTCCCGTTCACCGCGGCCCAGATCGGGTCCGCCGCGACGTATAACTACCCCGCCATGATGCTCCGCACGGGACTTCAGACCAACCAGGCCATCAGCCTGTCGGGGGGGGAGCAGAAGCTGCGCTACCTGCTCAGCGGCAATTTCACGCGGCAGGAAGGCATCGTGCTCGGCTCGGACTTCAACCGTTACGGTGTGCGCCTCAACCTCGACGGCGACGCGAGCAGCCGGTTCCGCTGGGGCTCGAGTCTGAGCCTGACGCGGGTGGCCCGCAACGCCGCCCGGGTGGAGAACGGCGCGGTGGGCAACAGCGCCAACGGCCTCCAGGCGGCTATGCAGTTCGCCCCGTTCGCGGCTCCCAAGGACGCGACCGGCAATTGGATCATGCAATCGCCCTCGACGGAGCCGGTGCCGAATCCGATCGCCAACGCGCTCGAGGAGACGGACCTGAACACCACCTCGCGGGCACTGGGAAGCGTGTTCGCCGAGCTGGACATCACGCCCGAGCTCAAGGTACGGAGCACCTTCGGCGGCAACTTCCAATTCGACGGCATTCACTTCTATGCGCCGCGCACCATCCTCGACGGGGGGAGCGGCGGCAGCGGCTGGATGTACAACCGTGAGCGTCGCAATCTGACGAACGAGAACACCGTGAATTACCGGCGGGCGATGGGCCCGGGCAAGTTGGACCTGCTGGGCGGCTACTCCGTGCAAACGTGGTACGAAGAGAGCGCCAGGGCCAATGGGGCCGACTTTCCGATCGACCACACCAACGTCTACGATCTCGGCTCAGGGTCGACGCTCGTTGCGCCGGTCAGCACCACCCAGGAGCACGCGCTGCTCTCCTTTCTCGGGCGGGCCAACTACAATGTCGCCGACAAGTATCTCTTCACCCTGACCGGCCGCCGAGACGGCTCGAGCGTGTTCGGAGTGAATCACAAGTGGGGATTCTTCCCCTCGGGTGCGTTCGCCTGGCGCCTCGGCGACGAATCCTTCATGCGGCATCAGTCGCTCTTCAGCGACTTGAAGCTGCGCGTGAGCTACGGCAAGGTCGGCAGCCAGGCGGTGGACCCCTACCAGTCGCTCTCGCAGCTGGACGTGGCTTGGTACTCCTCCGGCACCACGGAAATTCCGGCGATGGCGCCGGGAAGCCTCATGCCCAACCCCGACCTCCACTGGGAGGAGCAGACCCAATTCAACGCGGGGCTCGATGCGGCGCTCCTCCACAACCGCGTCGCGTTCACGATCGATGCGTACCACTCCAAAACACGAGACCTCTTGCTCCTGGTCAACGTCCCGATCACGACGGGCTTCAACCAGCAGCTGCAGAACGTCGGCTCGGTACAGAACAACGGCGTGGAGCTGTCGGTCACCACGACCAACATCGAGCGGCCAAAGCTCACCTGGCGGAGCACGTTGACCATCTCTCACAACCACAACAAGGTCCTCGACCTGGGGACGAGATCGGACCCCGTCACGGGGAAGCCGGTCGCCGTCACCCAGTTCACGGTCACGCCGCGCACCGGCAATTTCTTCGATCCGAGCGACGTGTACCTCGTGCGGGTGGGTGAGCCCCTCGGCTCGATCTACGGCTACCAGGTGGCGGGTCTCTGGCAGGTGGGCGACCAATGTTACCTGACGAACACCGTCGAGTGCACCCCAGGCGAGTACAAGATCGTGGACCAGTTGACGGTGGACACGAACTCGACGCCCGACGGAATTCCCGATGTCGCGGACGGCAAGATCACTGCCGCGGACCGGGTCATCCTGGGGCGCGGTGAGCCGAAGTTCTACGGTGGGTTCGGCAACGCGCTCACCTATCGACGGTTCACGCTCGACGCGTTCTTCAGCTTCACGTACGGCAACAAGATCATCAATGCCGGGAAGGCGTACGGTTGCCTCGCCATCATGCAGGCCAACGAGCGGACCTGCGTGCTCGACCGCTGGACGCCGACGCACACCAACACCGACGTCCCGCGCCCGAATCGGGATCGGGCGCGGCTCCTCTACAGCACGTTCGTGGAGGACGGTTCCTACCTGCGGCTCCAGACCCTCACGCTCGGCTATGAGCTGCCGCGGGGACTCATTCCCGGAACCGTCGCGACCCGGCTCTACGTCACGGCTCAGAACCTGTTCACTATCACCGGCTATTCGGGGTTCGATCCGGACGTCAACAGCGAGGGTGGGGACGAGCGCTTCGGCCTGATCGACATCGGTGCCTACCCGCGGCAGCGGGTGTGGAACTTCGGCTTGACCACCACATTCTGAGCCGCGAGGACACTGCCATGAGAGACCAGCGATTCGTTGCACCCCTGGTGCTCGCGGTCGGGCTGTCGGTGATCGCGTGCACCGATCTCCTGAACGAAGATCCCAAGGGGTTCGCCACGACGGACACCTTCTTCAAGACCGGCGCCGACTTGAATAGCGCCACGCTCGCCATCTACAATGCCCTCCGCGGGCTCCAAGGCCAGAGCAACTGGACCACGCCCGAGCTCGCGTCCGATCAGGCCCGGGCCGACAATCGCGAGCCGAACTCCGGGACCTACGGGCCCGACCGACTCAATTGGACCGCCGCGAGCGGCCGGGCGAACGTGCCGTTTGGCACGATCTACGGCATCGTCTCACGCGCCAACCTCGTGCTCGCGAAGGGCCCCGGCATCGCGGCGCCCGATGCGGTGACGCAGGCGTACAACCTCGCCGAGGCAAAATTCCTGCGTGGCTACGCCTACCTGCGACTGACCAAGGCGTACGACGGCGTTCCGCTGCTCCTCACGCCCGCGGATCAGGCCAACCCGAGTCCCACCCGCGCGCCGCTCGACGCGGTGCATCAGGCGGTCATCCAGGACCTGACCGAGGCCTACACAGGGCTGCCCCGCGTGTGGCCCGGCAATGACGGGTACGGCATTCCCACGCAGGGCCGCGTTACGAAAGCCGCGGCAGCAATGGCGCTCGCCGACCTGTATGCGTGGCGCTCGAGCTTCATGCTGAAGAGCGAATGGCAGCAGGCGTCCGACTGGGCGAAGACCGTCATCGATTCGTCGGGCGCTTGGGGACTGGGCCTGAACGACAACTACTTCAGCACCTTCCTGCCCACGAACAAGGGCAACCAAGAGATGATCTTCGTGATCAACAACTCGGGTGTGACGGATCGCACGAGCAACATCTTCCAGCTGTTCTACTATCCACGCGATTGGGGGCTCGACCAGGGGCAGGGTGGTGGCTGGGGCTTGATCCATCCAACCGACTGGTTCTTGAACAGCTATCTCCCCGGCGATTTCCGGGGGTCGCGAGGCCACGATGGCTACAAGTCGGATTCGGGCTTCGTCGCCGGCGGGTGCGGCCTCACCTTGTGCGCGGACCCGCTCGGCGACGGGCCGATGCCGTGGAAGTACCGCAAGAGCGACGGTGGCGACACCTGGTGGCTGGGAGACGTGGACGTCCCGTTGTACCGCTATGCCGAGGCGATCCTGATCTACGCCGAAGCACAGAACGAGCTGAACAACGCCGCCGTCGCGGTGCAGTACTTGAACATGATCCGCACCCGCGCGCGCAAGGGGACCGGTGCTCAGATCCGAACCGAACCGCACGATTACGGCACCGCAGGCGAGGCGATGGACAAGCTCTCGGTGCGCGAAGCGATCTACATGGAGCGGGCCTGGGAGTTCGCCTTCGAGGCGAAGCGCTGGTTCGACCTGGTGCGGCGGGATTCGGAGGAGCCGGACTACTGGGCTACGCAGCTACATCTGCACGATCCCAACTCCGAGAAGCTGGGGGCGACCTCGGGGCAGACCTACAAGAAGCGGTGGCCGATTCCCCAGACCCAGATCACCGCCAATCCGGCGTTGTGCCAGAACCCGGGGTACGGCGGGACGGCATGCCCCCCCGGGGTGACGTTTCCCTGATCCAGCAAGCGAACGCCAGCGAATCCCTCGCTACGAACGGCCTGCCTTCCCGGCGGGCCGCTCTGTTTCCATCGCCGGCGTGCCGGTTTCTCCTCGGACATTATATTGCTGTTGCGTCCGCGCATCATACCGAAAGGAACCCGACCGGCCGGCCGAGTGTCCAACGGAGCCTGACTCTAGCCAGGAGGAGCCATGAGGCGAGCGATCTGCTACGGGCTTGCCACCGCGCTGGCCGCCGGTTGCGGGCCCACGTCGCCGCGAGTGGAGACCCCGGCACCCCAGGATGAGGTCTCCGTCGGCTATGGCACGCAGAACCGGCACGCCATCACCGGCGCGGTGACGTCCGTTTCTCCCACAGAGGCGGACACGCGCGTCCCACGGATCGAGCAGCTGCTACAGGCCCGCGTCCCGGGTCTCGAGGTGCTGCCGCTGCGGGACGGGACCTACACGCTCCGGATCAGGGGCTCGCACGGTCTCCGGGGGAGCATAACGGAAGACGAGCCGCTCCTGGTCATCGATGACATCCCGACCCTCCCTGGTGCTCTCGGCCCCGTGCTCGCGAGCCTGTCGCCGAGTGACATTCAGCGGATCGACGTCCTTAAAGACGCCTCGGCGACCGGCGTCTATGGTTTGCGCGGCGGGAACGGGGTCATCATCATCACGACCAAGCGGGCCAGGTAGGGTTACAGCCGTGCCGGGGGGGTGAGCGGCGGAGCCGTCACCGGCGCCTCCGGCTCTGGGGTAAAGTCCTCGCCTGGGTTCACGAACAGGTCCTGCTCGAAGCGGTACTGCTTGTCGTACAGCTGTCGGTACCGGCCGTGCTTCGCCAGGAGCTCGGCGTGGGTGCCGCGCTCCACGATCTCCCCGTGCTCCATGACGAGGATCTGGTCCGCGCTGCGGATGGTCGAGAGGCGGTGCGCGATCACGAACGTCGTGCGGCCACGCCGCAGCGTACGCAGCCCGTCCTGGATGGCCGCCTCGCTCTCCGAGTCGAGGCTCGAGGTGGCCTCGTCGAGGATCAGGATCCGCGGATCGGCGAGGATCGCCCGCGCGATCGATACCCGCTGGCGCTCGCCGCCCGACAGCTTGACGCCTCGCTCCCCCACGACGGTGTCGTACCCTTTCTCGAAGCGGCGCACGAACTCGTCGCAATGGGCGATGCGCGCGGCCTCCTCGATATCCTCGCGGGTCGCGTGTGGCCGGGCGAACGCGATGTTCTCCGCGATGGTGCCGTCGAACAGGAAGTTGTCCTGGAGCACGACGCCCAGCTGCCGCCGGTAGTCGGCGAGGCGCAGCGTGGCGAGATCGCCACCGTCCACGAGAATGCGCCCGGATTTCGGGCGATTGAAGGTGAGCACGAGATTGATCAGGGTGCTCTTCCCCGCCCCGGAGGACCCGACCAGGGCCGTCGTCGAGCCCGCCGCCGCGCGGAACGAGATGTGCTTCACCACCTCCGCGCCGGGCACGTACTCGAAGGTCACATTGTCGAACGCGACGTCCCCCGCCACCTCGGCGAGCGGCGCGCGAGCTCCGTCCTCGGCATCCTCGGTGACGAGCCGGCGGATCTCGCGGATCCGGTCCAGCCCGGCGAACGCCTCGGTGATCTGCGTCCCGATCGACGCGATGTTGATGAGCGGCAAGGCCACGAGGCCGATGAACACCCCGTACATGAAGAAATCCCCGAGCGTCATCTGGCCGGAGAGGATCGCATGTCCTCCCTCGAGGATCATCAGGATCCCGATCGCACCGATGATGACGGTGGCGAACGCCCCCACCCCCGAGATGCCCGTCATGGTCGTGGCAATGTTGCGGAACAGCGCATTGGCCCCGCGGGTGAACACCAGCCGCTCGCTCCGTTCGGCGCGATAGGCCTTGACGATGCGAATCCCGCCGAGCGTCTCCCCCAGGCGGCCGGTCACGTCGGCGTTCAGCTTGCCGCGGTCCCGAAACAGCGGCCGCAGCTTGGTGAACGCGTATGCCATGCCGCCGCCGAAGCACGCCAGGATGAGGATCGCGATGAGCGTGAGCCGCCAGTTCAAGTAGAACAGTACCCCCAGCGCAATCGCCGCCGTCACGAGCCCGCCGACGAGCTGCACCAGACCCGTGCCGACCAAGTTGCGGATGCCCTCGGCGTCCGTCATGATGCGCGAGATCAAGATGCCGCTCTTGGTCGAGTCGAAGTAGCTGATCGGAAGCCGCAGGACATACGCCTGCACGGTGCGCCGCATGTCGGTAATGGCGCGCTGGGCGGCGACGCCGAGCACCTGCGACAGGCCGAACCCGGTGATGGCCTGGACGAGCGTGGCGCCGCCGGCCGCGAGCGCCAGGGGCAGCAGCAACTCGGGGTGATGCTGGTTGATGACCCGGTCGATGACCCACTTGGACGAGGAGGGCAGGACCAGGCCCGCCAGCCGGTTGACGAGCAGCAGGCCGAGCCCCAGGGCGAGGCGGCCGCGGTGCGCGTAGATGAGCGCCCGCGCCTCCTGCCAGGCGCCGGGCGTGATGGTCTTCTTGGGGGGTCGGGTCGGGGCGTCGGCCATGGGGGTCAGCGCAATCTAAACAGGGCGGGGGAAGAAGGAAGTACTTGACAGAGTCAAGTATCTGGGGGACATTGGCTCCATGGCGCTACGCGCGCTGGAGCAGCGGGTGGAGGCGGCGCGCCGCTTCAACCGGTTCTATACCCGGAAGATCGGCGTGCTGCACGAAGGGGCGTACCGCAGCCCGTTCTCACTGACGGAAGTGCGCGTCCTGTACGAGCTCGCCCACCGCAACAACGCGACGGCGACCGCCCTGGGCCGCGATCTGGGGCTCGATGCGGGCTACCTGAGCCGCATCCTGCGCGGCTTCGAGCGCCGCGGGCTCGTCCTCAAGACCCGCTCCGTGGCCGACGGGCGGCAGAGCCACCTCTCCCTCACGGCACAGGGACGGCGAGTCTTCGCGCCGCTGAACGCGCGCTCGCACGACGAGGTCGCCGCGATGCTCGGCGGCTTGTCCCCGGATGCGCAGGCCCGCGTGGTCGACGCGATGCAGACCATCGAGCGGCTGCTCGGCGACCACACCGAGCCGCCGGCCCCCTGCGTGCTCCGGCCGCCGCAGCCGGGCGACCTGGGCTGGGTGGTCCACCGGCACGGTGCGGTGTACGCCCGGGAATACGGCTACGACGAGCAGTTCGAGGCGCTCGTCGCGGAGATCGTGGCGCACTTCGTCCAACGCTACAACGCGAAGCGGGAGCGGTGCTGGATCGCGGAGCGAGACGGCGAGGCGGTGGGCTCCGTATTCCTCGTCGAGCGATCGCAAACCGTGGCCCAGCTGCGCTTGCTGCTCGTGGAGCCCAAGGCACGTGGGTCGGGCCTCGGGACCCGGCTCGTGGACGAGTGCGTCCGCTTCGCGCGCCAGGCGGGCTACCGCAAGGTCACGCTCTGGACGCAGAGCGAGCTCTCCGCGGCCCGGCGCCTGTACAAGGCGGCGGGCTTCCGGGTCACGCGCAAAGAGAAGAACCACAGCTTCGGCAAGGACCTCGTCTCGGAGACCTGGGAGCTCGATCTGTGACGCCGGCGGAGCGCTTCAAGGATCACTTCTCCGACGTGGCGGCCGCCTACGCGGCTCATCGCCCATCCTATCCTCCCGGGCTCGGGGACTTCCTGGCGCGACTCGCTCCCGCGAAGCGGCTCGCGTGGGACGCGGGCTGCGGCTCGGGGCAGCTGTCGCTGCTCCTGGCCGGCGTATTTGAGCGGGTGGTGGCCACCGACGCGAGTCCGGAGCAGATCTCGCAGGCCGCGCGGCACCCCGGCGTGGAATACCGGTGCGGCCGGGCCGAGGCGAGCGGTCTTCCGGAGCGTGTAGCGGACGTGGCGACGGCGGCGCAGGCCGCCCATTGGTTCGATCTCCCCGCGTACTACGCCGAGGTGCGGCGCGTGGTCCGACCCGGCGGGGTCGTTGCCCTGATCAGCTACGGCGTCGTTACGGCCGGCCCCGATCTCGACGCCGTCATCCAGCCGTTTTATCGGGAGGTCCTCGCCCGGTACTGGCCGCCCGAGCGCCGGCACGTGGACGCCGGGTACCGGTCATTACCGTTCCCGTTCGACGAGCTCGACGCGCCCCCGTTTGAGATCCGACTCGATTGGCGGCTCGAAGATCTGGTCGGTTACGTGGGGACCTGGTCCGCAGTATGGGCGCTCGAGCAGGCGGCAGGACCGGGCCCCTTCGCAACGTTCCGCCGCGAGCTCGAGGCTCGGTGGGGGACACCGCCGGCGGTGCGGGCCGTGCGCTGGCCGCTCGCGCTCCGGGTCGGGCGGGTGTGAATAGATCCTTCAATAGCAGATCCTTCGCGCAATAGCAGATCCTTCGCGCCTGCGGCGCCAAGAAGCAGATCCCTCGCGCCTGCGGCGCTCAGGATGACAGGCTCGCTCGCTCGGCGAAAAGAGGAAAAGAGGAGGAAGCACACCCCTCTTTTCTTCTCCCGTAGCCGCCTGGCGCTGTCATCCTGAGCGAGCGCGCGGAACGCGCGCGGCGCGAAGGATCTCCTGTATCCGAGCCCAAGCCGAAGGATCTGCTGTGTCCCCTAGAGTCCGCTCACGAACCGCAGCAGCGCGGCGCGCTCGAGCGGCGACAACGCGAGGAACCGGTCGCGCGCACCGGCAGCCTCTCCGCTGTGGAGCTGGATCGCCGCCTCGATCGATGGCGCACGGCCGTCGTGGAGGAACACCTCCTTGTACTGCACGCCCATGAGGGGTTCGGTGCGGAACTCCGCGGGCTCCGCCTGGCCGAGGCAGATGTCCGCCAATTCCGGACCCATGTCGTGCAGGAGCAGGTCGGTGTACGCGAAGACCGTAGTGTTGCTCAGTGCTCGCACCGGGCTGGAGCCGGTGTGCAGCACCGGTACGTGGCAGCCGGTGCATCCGACGGTTGCGAACAGCTTGCGGCCCTGCAGCTCCGCGAACGAGCTCAAGGTCGGTGGCGGTGGGGCCAGAAGCCGCATGAACGTCTCTGTAGCGTCGAGGCCCGCTTGCCCGAGCTCGGGATCAGGGGCGGGATCGACGCCCGAGGGCAGGGGGGTATCCCTGATCGTCTGCTCGCGCGGCTCCGGCGGGCTCGTGATCCCCATCTCGTTGATGAAGGCGCCGCTCGTGAACTCGTGCAGCGTCGCGATCTGGGCCTTCCGGCCGAAGCGGCCGATGCGGCCGTCGGGCAAGCGGTTGGGACGTCCTGAAATGCCGTCGCCGTTGCGGTCGTCCGGATCGGCCCGCGCGACGATCTCCGACTCGGGCACGGCATCCAGCAGCCCGAACCCCAACACGCTCGGCGTGGTTCGCCGCCCGAAGCCCGTCGCCTCCAGCGGTACCGGCTCCTGGTCGATCCCGAGCACCGCGTGCAGCGCGGGTGTCACGCTGTCCTGAATCACCGGTCCACCGATGCGTCCCAGGTCGTCGCACACGCCACCGTGGTACGCGGTCGCGTGCGTCTCCACCTCGTCCCCCACACCGCCCACCACGGGGTCCTCGTGGCACTCGGCGCACGACCGCGCGTTGAAGAGCGGCCCGAGGCCCGTCGCCGGCGTGAAGGTGGTTTGAAACATCGCGTTCCCCTGCTTGAAGGAGCGCTGTTGCAGGCTCGTCAGGAGCGGCAGGGGATCACCCGGTCCGTGTACGGCTTGAGTGCCCCCGGAACCCGTTCGGGGGGAGGTCACCGGCTCGCACGCCGCGGCCATGGCGAGTAGAGCGCCGGGGAGCAACAGAGTGCGGGGACAGGTCGCGGAAATGCTGCTGCGGCTGCGGTGGGACATGGGAGCCCCCTCGTCTGGCAGCCGTGCGCCACAACATCGCAGTCTCGGTTCGGCGGAAAACGGACTCTAGGGCGGCGAGCGTGACCCACGCTTGGTGTACGTCGACATCGCCGTGCGCTGCGTAGGGGCGCGTGCTACGGATGTACTGCCTTGGGAAGAATGCCCCCCGGGGCGAAGGGCACACCGTGACCGAGCCCACGTCGGCCCCGGTCGGATGGCTCGACCCCCGGCTCGACAGCTGACGACACGCGACCGACAGGACGGGTCGCGTGTGGTCAGGGTGTCGGATCCTTCGTCACCGCCGTTTGGAACAGCGGGAGATAGCGGCCGTCCCCCTCCGACTCCAGGCGGTCGACCGGAATGAATCGCAGCGCCGCCGAGTTCATGCAGTAACGCAATCCGGTGGGCGGCGGCCCGTCGTCGAACACGTGGCCGAGATGAGAGTCGGCGTGGGTCGACCGGATTTCGGTGCGCACCGTGAAGAGTGAGCGATCTACCCGCTCGCGGATATTGCCCGTCTCGAGGGGCTTCGTGAAACTCGGCCACCCCGTCCCCGAGTCGAACTTGTCGACCGAGCTGAAGAGCGGCTCGCCGGAGACGACGTCCACGTAGATCCCCGCCCGATGGTTGTCCCAATACTCGTTGTGAAACGGCGGCTCGGTGGCATCGTGCTGGGTCACTTCGTACTGCCGCGGCGCGAGCGTGCGACGCAGCTCGGCGTCGCTCAGTTTCCGAAAGGTCATCGGGTTCCATCCTGCTGAGCGACTCTGAGCGCTCGCGGCGGGGGGAGCGGCACCGAGCGCGAGTGCGAGAGCGAGAGCGAGCTCCAGCCCGCGGCCGACGCGCGGCACTACTTCACCGTGAACCGCACCGTGTCGATCACGGGTGGCTTGAGCGGGATGTGCTTCCAGTCCGCCACGACGGCGATCACCCGGTGCGGCCCCGGCTTGAGGGAGTCCAGCACGAACTCGGTCTGCCCCCGGCCGAGGTGGAGGATCCCGGTTACCCCGCGCGGAATCGTGTCGTCCAGCGGCGTGAGGTCGTGATCGACGAACAGGTGATGATGTCCCGTCCCGGGCCGCTCCACCGTCGCCGGAACGATCTCCACGCCGGTCGCCTGGAGGACGACCTTCACTGGCCCGCTGACCGTGGCACCGTTGGCCGGCGCGACGATCTTCACCTTTGCGTGGCCGGCCTGCGCCGGCGCGGCGGCCGGGTTCAGTACGGTCGCGCCGAGCCCGAGCAATGCAATCCCGATTTTCACGTGGTCTGCCTCCTGTGATGCGCCGATCGGCGCCCTGGTAATTAGACCCCGCGGCGTGGCCGGCACAAGATAGGCACGCGCGGATCGCGGAGCTGCAGCGGACGGCCGAGCGCGGAGACAGTCTCGAACCGGCCAGCGCCCGGCGCCTGCTGGAGGCGGCGGTGACCATCGGTCCGATTGAAGGCGAGGCCTGTGCGCTCCTGCGGGAAGCCCGAGCGCGCTTTGCCGGTCAGTGCGGGATCGCGTTCAGGAATGCTTCGAACACGCGGTCGGACCACCAACTCCGGTACCGCGTGAGCTCCGCCAGCGCCTGATCGCGCTTCCGGGCGGCTTGATAGACCCGGGCGGTCGTGAGCGCGTCGTAGACGTCGAGAATGCCGACGATCTGCGCGGCGAGGGGGATCTCATCGCCCTTGAGCCGGTCGGGGTAGCCGGTCCCGTCGTACCGCTCGTGGTGCCAGCGGATGACGGGCTTCAGGTCCCAGGGGAACTCGACGCTCGCCAGCAGCTCGATCCCCCAGATCGGATGCATCTGCACCACCTCGCGCTCCTCGCGCGTGAGCGGCCCCGGCTTGCGAAGCAGCTCGTGCGGGATCCGCAACTGGCCCACGTCGTGGACGTAAGCGCCCAGGAGGACGGTCGTCTCGTCCTGGTCGTCGAGCGCCAGCGCCCGTGCCATCGCCACCGCGCCCCGCGCCACCCGCTCGCAATGGCCAAACGTGTAGCTGTCGCCCGATTCAATTGATTCACCCCACGCGCGCACCACGTCCAGGTACACGCCTTTGAGCTCCGCCAACTTCCCGCCCACGTGGACCTGGTCGACTCGCGCATCCATCCGCTGGAACAGCCGGGAGGCGGTGTTCAAGAGCCGCAGTGCCTCCTGGTTCCGTCCCATCGCCTGATACAAGAGAGCCAACTCCCTCGAGGCCTCGGCCTCGCCCAGCACGGCGCCCGCGGCGACCGCCAGCTCGATCGCGGAGCGCAGCCGCGACTCGGCGAGCACGGTGCGGCCCGTCTCGCGGTACACCATGCCGATGACGCGATAGGCATCGGCCTTGGCGCTCCGCGCACCCAGCTGGTCGAACAGCGCCAGGGCTTCTTCGGCCCTCTGCCGCGCGTCCTCGAACCGCTGCCGCATCACGTCCACCTCGGCGTGATTGACGAGGCAGAGTCCCCGCAGATATACGTCGCCCACCCGCTCGGCGAGGGCGCGGCTCTCCCGGAAGTAGCAGTCGGCCGCGCTCAGCCGTCCGCGGTCCGCACTCACCATCCCCAGGTTGTGGTAGGCGAGCGCGCAGCCGTGCTCGTCGCGGCAGTCCCGATACGCGTCGAGCGACCGCTCGTACCGCGCGATCGCTTCGTGCAGCTCACCCTGAATGTTCGCGAGGATGCCCAGGTTCTGCTCCACGCGGGCGCGCAACTCCCGACTCGATCCGCCGAGCTCGAGGGCCTCGAGAAACGCTCGGCGAGCGTCGTCCGGCGCACCGGCCGACAGATGCAGGCCGCCCAGGGTATTCAGCGCTTCCGCCGCGAGCAGGTCGTTGCCCGCCTGCCGGGCCACCTCGTAGCTCCTCTGGCACAGGTCGCGCGCGGTCGCGGCCTCGGAGCGGTGGCGCTGCACCACCGCGAGTCGCCGCAGCGCTTCAGCCAGGACCGTGGGCTCGCCGCCGCGCTCAGCCGCCGTGACCGCGGCCTGGTAGCACACGATCGCTTCGGGAAGACACGCCGCCCGCTCCCGCTCGCGCGCCTCATGCAGGAAGTCGGCGGCCCGCCGCCCCTCGGACGGCCCGGCACCATCGATGGCCACGGTCAGATCGGTCTTACCAGGCGATGGCATATTCAGAGAAGTGGTACAGCTCCCCAGTGACCTGTTGCGCGATCGGGTCGTCCACCGTGCGCAGGTACGCGAGGATCTGGAGGTCGTCCGTCGTATAGGCGATCCGTTTCGGGGCGAGCGAGCCGAGCAGGTTGCAGTTCGCGTAGCTCATCGTGAGATACGCTGTTTGCTGGAACTGCAGGCCCGCAGGCTCGAACTGCACGGCGTTCACGGTGCCGGGCGCCACCACAGCGGTGATCGTCGTCGGAGACGCGAGCGCGCCCGCAGGGATCAAGAGCGAATGCGCGCCGATCTGAATCGTTCCCCCGTCGGGCCCGATCGTCTGGGTTGTGGACTGATATGGCAGCGGCTGACACGTGAGGAGGCCCGCCGGCGCGACCACGCCGCCGATCAGGTCGCTGTGCGGTGTCTGCGCCCGGGGGGTGACCCCCAGTGGTGTTTGATCCCCACAGCCGAGAATGATCGCGCCCGCGGCGGCGAGCAGGACGGCGGGCCAGAGATGCATCCTTCTCATACGCCGGCTCCTTTGTAAGGGCGCTTGGCCTCGTCGAACCGACGCATCCAGGGGCAGCCCGGCTCTGGTGTGCCGTTTCGCACCGCCGTGGTGGCTCGCAAGAGCAACGCGACGGGGTCGATCGGCGAGTATTTCAGGTTGCTCACGGCGTCGTAGCCGACCTGGAGCGCCGACTTGGAAGCGGAGGGGCTGCCGGCGCCGACCACGTCGCGCAACGCACCCCTGATGCGCTGGGCCAGCTTCACCGCGCCGGTGTGATCGGTACCGGGGGCGAGCACGGCGAATTCGTTCGGACTCAACGCCCCAACGACATCGGACACGCGTGCGCTGCGCGCCAGGAGGCTTCCCGCCTTTGGGTCCGCCGGACCGGCCTCCAGGGCGAATACCACGCAGGCCAGCCCCCCCCGCGCCCGCGACATCAACGCGCCGAGCTCCCGGGCCCGGCGGGCCAGTGCGGGGCGGGTGTGGAGCCCCGTCGCCGGATCCACCAGCCCCGCAATCGCGACGTCGATGTTCCGCTTCGCCTGCAGGTGGGTCTCGAGGCTGAGCACGAGCTCCTCGGGATCCGGTGGGGATGGGAGAAAATCCCAGACCCCGGCCCGCAGAGCCGCGACGCGCTGTTCCGGTGTGGGCTGCGTGGGAGCGAGGATGAGGATGGGCACCGTCTGCCCGATTCGGAGGTCGCCGTGCAGCAACAGGCACGCGTCGATGCCCGACATATCCGGCAGGCTCGCGTCGAGGATGATCGCGTCCGGCCGGACTTCCCGCACGCACTCGAGCGCCCGAGTACCGGTGGGTACCTGGACCAGGGCGTAGTGCCTCCCTGCGAACACGCTCGTGAGCGAGTGCTCTGGACTCGCCGCGATCAGAATCAGGGGCGGAGCAGCGGCGGTGACGGTCATGAGATCATCAGCAACACTTGCAACTCGCGGGCCGAAGGCGACGAGCCCGGGCGTGCCGGAGGATCGCGGTCGCGGCGCGCGTGGTGTTGCATCGGAGACACACCCACTCCTAAGGTTGCGGCGCGTCTGAGGCTGGCGGGTGTTGCGGCCCGGCCCTGCCTCCCGTGGGGTCGTCGCGCATGAGCCAGTAGGTCGCGCCGAGGGCGAGCGCGAGGGCGGCGAGCGCCGCGACGGACGTCGGAGGCACGTCGTACGGATCGGTAACGATGACCTTCCTCGCCAGCGCGAGCTGCGCGATGAGGATGACGATCTTCCCCTGAATGATCCCGCGCTCGCGGGTGATCACGTACTGCATCGTGTGATTGAACTCGAGGGCGATCAAGAGCGTCATGATCTCACCGAACACCCGCTGAAATACCGCGTGCTCGAGGGGGTTGAGCGTCTGCAGCAACAGGGTGTCGACCACGCTCACGACCAGGCGGTAGAGCGCGATGAGGATGACCACGTCGATCACCAGGGTCAGCAGGAACGCGACGAAAGCCTCCAGCCGCTGATTGAGCGTGAGCAGCGGCCAGTCTCTGCGGATGTCGACCCAGTTGCGGGGCAGGTGTTTCAGCATGACGGTTCGCCTCCTCGACCTTTTCGCCTGCGGGCAGACTGTATGCCAACTCGCGGCAGCCGCTACTCGGCAAAGTTGACAGCCGGTCTTGCCAGGTTGAGCGAGGCGCCTTGCCACCTTGACAACGGGAGCCCGGCCAAGGCCGGCACGCCGGTTGCTAGGGCGGCGCGATGCGGGCCGGGCGCTGGGCTCGGCTCGTCACAACTGCACTCTGAGGAGGACCTATGCAGAGCGATCGCGACATGCAGAGGGACATCGTCAATGAGCTGAACTGGGAACCGAGCCTGCGGAATGACGACATCGCCGTCGGCGTGCGGGACGGAGTCGTCACCCTGGCGGGCTTCGTGGACAGTTACGCCGACAAGTGGACCGCCGAGCGGGTCGCCGGCCGCGTCAAGGGCGTGAAGGCGGTGGCGAACGACATCGAGGTAAAGCTGCCTTTGGGCTCGTCGCGGCCGGATCCCGACATTGCGCGGGCGGCGCTGGACGCGCTCAAGTGGCACGTGTCGGTGCCCAACGAGCGCATAAAGGTGAAGGTGGAGAAAGGGTGGCTCACGCTCGAGGGCGACGTGGACTGGTACTACCAGAAGGAGGCGGCGGAGCGCGCCGTCCGCTATCTCACGGGCGTCCAGGGCGTGTCGAACCTCATCACGGTGAAGGCCCGGCCCACCTCGGCGGACGTCAAGGTGAAGATCAAGGAAGCGCTGCAGCGCGGCGCTGAGTTCGACGCAGATCACATCACCGTCGAGATCGAGGGAAGCAAGGCGATCCTGCGGGGCACCGTGCGAGCCTATGCGGAGATGCGCGACGCCGAGCGCGCCGCCCGCAACGCCCCGGGCATTACGGAGGTGGACAACCGGCTCACCGTGGATCCTTACGCGTACGCCGCGGTGTGATGGCCGTAAGCAGGAGAAGGAGCAAAGCGTGAGGGCCGTTGGCCCTCGCGCTTTGCCCCGGTGAGGACTACATCTCCTGGGATGGAAGGGGGGCAGGGGACGAGGGTTCGCGAGGAGTAACGCCCGACGTATGACGCCCACCGATCTGCTCTGGCTGTTCTTCATGCTTTCGGCGCTGCAACCACTCCTGCGGCAGCGCTGGCTCGAGGCGGCGCGCCAACGCCTGATCGCCAGGATCGAGCGTCAGCGGAAGTCCCGGGTCATTCTGCTGGTGCACCGCCAGGAAACGATGAGCATCCTGGGCTTTCCTGTCTTCCGCTACATCGATGTAAACGATTCGGAAGAGGTCCTGCGGGCCATTCATCTCACGGACCCGGCCGTGCCGCTGGACATCGTGCTGCACACGCCGGGAGGACTGGTGCTGGCCGCGCTCCAGATCGCGCGGGCGATCCATAAGCACAAGGGGAAGGTCACGGCCGTCGTGCCGCATTACGCCATGTCCGGCGGAACGCTGATCGCTCTGGCGGCAGACGAGATCGTGATGAGCGAGCACGCCGTCGGGCCGGTCGATCCGCAGGTGGGGCAGTACCCGGCGGCCTCGATTCTCAAGGCCGTCGCGAAAAAGCCGGTCGCGGAGCTGGACGACCAGACCCTCATCCTCGCCGACCAGAGTGAGAAGGCCATCGCGCAGGTGCGGGACAGCGTACGCGAGCTGTTGGCCGACAAGTTCAGCGAGAACGGCAAGGCGGACGAGCTCGCCCGCCTGTTCTCCGAAGGCACCTGGACGCACGACCACCCGATCACGTACGAGTCCGCCCAGGGCTTGGGTCTGCCGGTCCGGAACGACATTCCGCCCGAGTTTCTGCTGCTGATGAGCCTGTACCCGCAGGCGGTGCGGCGCCAACCGACGGTCGAATACCTCCCGATGCCCCGGCGCTCCGACGGCGCGCCGGCACCACGAAGCTGATCCCGGCCCGTGTTATCATTGGTCGGTGACGACGACTCCGGCTTCCCCCGCTCCCCCTCCTTCTCCCGTTCCCACCGCAGCCGCCCCCGCCTCCTGGTCGCGGCCCGACGACGCGGTGCGTCAAGCACAGCTCGACGCGATGAAACGGCAAGCGACCGGGCTGCTGGCGCTCGCGGCCGCGGTGTTCGCGGGCGCGAGCGCGTTCGAGGCTCAATACCCCTGGCTCGGTTACGTTCGCGCCACAGCGGAAGCGTCGCTGGTAGGCGGGCTAGCCGACTGGTTCGCCGTCACGGCGCTGTTCCGCCATCCGCTCGGCCTGCCGATTCCGCACACCGCCATCGTGGCCACGCGCAAGGAGCGGATCGGCCGGATCCTGGGCACCTTCGTCCAGAATCACTTCCTGTCCCGCGACGTCATTGCCGCCAACCTGCGGGCAGTGCGGCCCGCCGAGCGCGCCGCCCGGTGGCTCGCCGATCCCGAGCACAGCCGGGGCATCGCGCACCAGATCGCGGGCGGTCTCGCGAAGACGCTCGAGGCGCTGCCCGACGAAGACGTGCGAGAGCTGGTGCACGAAGTCGTGAGCGCCCGTCTCCGCGCGACGCGAGTCGCCCCGGCGCTCGGCAAGACTCTTGCACTGGTCCTCGCCGATGACCGCCATCAGGCGCTGCTCAACGAGGCGGTCCGCCTCGCCGCCGAAGCGGTCCGTGATAACCGCGACGTCATCCGGGACAAGGTGCGGGCGGAGAGCCCGTGGTGGGTGCCGGGCGTCGTGGACGACCAGATCTTCCAGCGCATCATCGGCACCGTCGAGAGTCTCCTGAAGGACATCGGCGCCGACCCGTATCACCCCCTGCGGGCGGCGTTCGACACGGCGCTGCGGGACTTCGTCGACCGGCTGCAGCACGCCCCCGACGTGATCGCCAAGGCGGAGGCGCTGAAAGAGGAATGGCTCGCGGACCCGTCCCTCGCGGACTTGTCCACTCGCCTGTGGGAGGCGACCCGCCGCGCGATTGTCGCCTACGCGACCCGGGCGGACGGGGGACGCGCGCCCGGGCCGCTGGAGCGCGGCCTGAGCGAGTTCGGCGCGGCGCTGCTGACGAACGAGGCGCTGCTCGCCGAGATCGACGACGTGGTGATCGACCTCGCGGCCACGGCCGTGGAGCGCTATCGCCACGAGATCGGGGACTTGATCGCCCAGACGGTCGCCGGTTGGGACCCGGAGGCGACCTCGCGCCGCTTCGAGCTGGCCGTGGGAAGAGACCTGCAGTTCGTCCGGATCAACGGGACGCTCGTCGGAGGTCTGGTGGGGCTCGCGATCTACACGGTCTCGCGCCTGCTGCGCTGACGTTGCACATTGTGTTGCTTGATCACGCCGGTACCCGCGCTAACTTCGCGGCGTATGCTCGCTCCCCGCCGGCTGTGTCGGGCCGGGGTGCTCGCTCTTGCCGCCCTGGAGCTCGCGACGGTCCCGCCGCCGGCGACGGCACAGTACTTCGGGCGGAACAAGGTTCGGTACGAAGCGTTCCGCTTCGAGCTGCTCCGCACCAAGCATTTCGAGGTCTACTTCTATCCTGAGGAGGCCGCCGCCGCGCCGCTCGTCGCGCGGATGGCGGAGCGCTGGTACGCCCGGCACGCGGCGACGCTGGGGCACCAGCTGCGCGGCGTGCAGACCCTCATCGTGTACGCGAGCCACCCCCACTTCGAGCAGACCAACGCGATCGAGGGCGACATCGGCGAGGGCACGGGCGGCGTCACCGAAGCCCTGAAGCGGCGGATCGTGATGCCCCTCGCGGGGCCCCTCGCGGAGACGGATCATGTGCTCGGCCATGAGCTGGTGCACGCCTTTCAATACGACATCACGGGGCAGGGGCGGGGTGGGCTCGCGGCCATTCCCACGGCCGCGCGCCTGCCGCTGTGGTTCATCGAAGGCATGGCGGAATACCTGTCGCTCGGTCCCGTCGACGCGAACACGGCGATGTGGCTCCGGGACGCGGCCCGCCAGAACCGGCTCCCGAACCTCCGCCAGCTCGAGGATCCGCGCTACTTCCCGTACCGCTACGGCCAGGCGTTTCTCGCCTACCTGGCCGCGCGCTACGGCGACCAGGCGATCGGCGACATGCTGCGGGCGGCCGGCCGCTCGGGCGACGTGGCGCACGCCCTCGCGGAGGTCACGGGTACGCGACCTGACACCCTCGTGAAGCAGTGGCACACCGCCATCCGCGAATGGGCCGCCCCCGTGGAGGCGGCCACGCGGCCGGCCGCCGCATTCGGCCGCGTCCTCGAAGGGCAGCAAACAGAGGCGCGGATGAACATCGCGCCGGCGGTAAGCCCGGACGGGCGGCGCGTGGCATTCTTTTCCGATCGCGGGTTGTTCGCGGTGGAGCTGTACGTGGCCGATGCGGTCACCGGGAAGGTCGAGCGCTCGCTGGTGCGCACCTCGGTCGACGCGCACTACGAAAGCCTCGAGTTCATCTCGTCGAGCGGCGCGTGGGATGCCACCGGACGACGCTTCGCGTTCGGCGCCATCGCCAAGGGCCGGCCCGTGCTCACCGTGCTCGACCTCGAGCACGACCGGATCGAGCGCGAGATCCCGCTTCCCAAACTGGGAGAAATCTTCACCCCGACCTGGTCCCCCGACGGGCGTGCCATCGCGTTCTCCGCGCTCGCGGGCGGCGTGTCGGACCTGTTCGTCTACGACCTCGACGCGGGCGCGCTGCGCCGCGTCACCGACGATCCGTTCGCCGACCTGCAGCCCGCGTGGTCGCCCGACGGCAAGACGATCGCCTTCGTGACCGATCGGTTTTCCACGACGCTCCGCGACCTGCGGTTCGGCGCGTATCGCCTGGCGCTCTATGACGTCGCCACCGGCCGAATCAGCCCGCTTCCCGGGTTCACGACAGGCAAGCACATCAACCCACAATGGAGCCCGAACGGCGCGAACCTCTATTTCGTGTCAGACCACGATGGCATCAGCAACGTGTACCGCATGGATGTGGTGAGCGGGATGATCCAGCAGGTGACCGACGTGACGACCGGGGCGAGCGGCATCACCGCCTTGAGCCCGGTGATCTCAGTGGCGCAGCGCGGCGGCCGGCTGGTGTTCACCGCCTACGAAGGAGGTGCGCACCGCCTCTATGCGATCGACGCGGGCGAGAAGCTCGTCGGCGGTCGGCCCGTGGACCTGAGCGCTACGCGCGCCGCCGTGCTGCCGCCGGCCGACGCCCCGGACCCGACCCTGCTGCTCAAGTTGGCCGATGCCGAGACGGGCCTTCCCCCGGAGGCGGCCTTCCCGGTCGCGCCGTATCATTCCAAGCTGTCCCTTTCGTACGTCGCCCCGCCGACCCTCGCGATCGGGGCCGACCGCTACGGCGCGTACGTGGGCGGCGGGACGGCGCTGTTTTTCAGCGACCTGCTCGGCGATCACAACCTCATCACCGGATTTCAAGTGAACGGCGGGCTCAAGGACCTGTCGGCGCTCGTCGGCTACCAGGACCAGAGCCGGCGGTTGAACTGGGGCGTGTTCGCGCAGCAGGTGCCGTACGTCACCGGGGGCTATGCCGCGGGCTTCGTGGATACGACGTATGTGCAGCAGGTCTACTTGCAGCGGCAGACGAACCGCTCGATCGCCGGCCTCCTCGCCTACCCGTTCAGCCGGGTGCAGCGGGTGGAAATGAGCCTCGGGTACGAGCGGATCTCGTTCGATCAGCAGCTCGAGACTCAGGCGTTCTCGGTCACCACTGGTCAGCTGTTGCTCGACTCCACCGTGACGCTGCCCTCTCCCGCGGCGCTCAACCTGATGGTGTCGGACGTGGCGTTGGTGTACGACAATTCGTATTTCGGCGCGACCAGCCCCGTCTTGGGCCAGCGCTACCGACTTGACGTCCAGCAGATGACGGGATCGATCACGACGACCACCGCCATCGCCGATTACCGGCGCTACTTCATGCCGGTACGGCCCTGGACCGTCGCCGCGCGGCTGCTGCACGTGGGACGCTACGGGCGCGACGGCGAGGACCCGCGACTCGGCCCGCTGTTCCTCGGCTATCCGGGCCTGGTGCGCGGCTACGACAACGGCTCCTTCGACCCGAGTGAATGCTCCCCGTCGCCGAATGGCGGCTGCCCGGCGTTCGATCGCCTGCTCGGCAGCCGGATGCTGGTGGCGAACGCCGAGTTGCGATTCCCCCTGTTGGGGGTGCTGGGCATCGGCGGTGGGTACTACGGGGCGTTCCCGCTCGAGGCGGCGATCTTCGCGGACGCCGGCGTCGCCTGGACCGAGAGCGACCGCCCGACGTTCTTCGGCGGGCACCGGCCGGGGGTATCGAGCGCGGGGGTGGCGCTGCGGGCCAATCTCTTGGGGTTCGCCATCGGTGAGCTCGACGTCGTGCGGCCGTTTCAACGGCCCGCCAAGGGGTGGTTGGCCGAGGTCAGCCTCATCCCAGGGTTCTAAGAGTGCGCTCCCCTTGCATCACGTCGCCGGCGGCCGCTTGTACTCGAACAGCTCGCTCGGGGTCACCCGGAGGGTGCCACACAAGCGTTCGATCGTATCCGCCCGAATGAGACTGAACCGTCCAGTCGGCCGGGTAAGCCGGTAGATGGTATTGAGGCTGAGGCCGGTGAACTTGGCGAGCCCATAGGCGGACAGGCCGCGCGCCTCCAGGAGTTGCCGCAACCGCAGGCGTAGCAGGCCCCTGCGGCGATAGCGGACTTTCTGGCCCCGATACTGTGGCATCTCGCCTCCTTGCTATATATAACAATTACACATATTATAGCACCTACACATTATAACATCAATAGGTGCTATACCACATGGGTATCGGTCGTTGGGCTGGATCTGCAGGGATCGCGGTGTGCGGGCTGGCTGCCGCCGCGCTGTTCGCGCCGGGGCTCGCCGCCCAGGGCGCCAAGGAAGCGACCGGGCGGGGCCGGCCGAGCGCCACGGCCGTCCAGCCCACGTCTCACCTGCAACCAGCGCGGGGCATGCTCGGCGACCTGGTCGGAACATGGCGGTTCGAGATCTGGTTCGCCGGGAACTTCAGCGGGACGCCCGACGTGTCGGGGATCCGCGTGGTGAAGGCGCTGTTCGACGACCTCCGCCTGCAATGGAGCGAAGTGCTCGATCACTCCCAGGTGCAGGGCCAGGGTATCGTCGGCTTCGACCCCGCGAGCGATCGCTTCTTCAATACCTCGGTGTACAACGTCGGGTCTGCGCCCGAGCTCCTCACGGGGATTCTGGACGATGCCCAGCCGAGCATCACGTTCTACGCCATCCCCATCTCGCCGGGCGCGGGTGACCCCCCGCCTCCGCCGGCCTCCACTCTAGCCGTGCTCGACCACGATCATTTCACGTGGACCGCGCAAGACCGCGGGTGGCGGGCCGTGTTCACCCGCCAGTCCTAGCAGCCTAAGCGCTCTTCACTTGGCGCCCCTGGGCGCCGGCGAGCGAGCGGACGTGGTCGACCGTCCGCTCGGCCACCTCGAACAGACGGTATAAGTCCGCCTGGAGCGCGTCGACCGTGGCCTGCCGCTGCGCGGTCTGCGCGAGCGCCCGCATGAGCTGCTCTTCGGTGGCATGCCACTTGGCGAGCCGCTCCTCGAACTGCGCCATGCGCCTCTGCACGAACCGCAGGTCCCCGGCCCGACTCTCGAGATCGTCGAGGGTCGTCGTGAGCGCAGCGGTGCGGTCGCTGGCGCCGCTGAGGGCTCCGTTGAGCTGGCCGGCCCGCTCTTCCAATCGCTGGGCGATGCTCGCCGCCTCCGCCCGCAGCTGCGCTGCCCGCTCGAGATGCTCCGTGGCGGAATCGAGCACGACCTGCTGTCGCTCGAGCTCCCGCCCCAACGCCCTGGTCTGTTCGGCGAGCGCGTCCAGGCTCCGGGCCCGGGCCTCGAGTGCCGTGACGGCGGCGTCCGTCTGCGTCATCCGGCCCTCGATCTGGGCCATGTCGTGCGTCAGGCGGCCGGCGTCGCGGCGGACCGACTCGACCGCCGGCTTCATGCCCTCCACCGCCGCAAGCTCGCCGCGCAGGGCGTCCACCGATTGGGTGACGTCGCTGAGCCAGGTTTTTGTGCCGCCCTGCGCCTCGAGCACCCGGCCGATCTCGTCGTCGGCCACCCGCATGCGCTCCAGCGCATCCTTGACCGCCGCGTGAGTCCCCTTGAGACTCGTGAAGTCGTGCAACGCTGCGTCGACGGCCGGCTGCGCCTCCTCGAGTCGCGCCAGGCGCTGGGTCATCTGCTCGACCGTCTGCGCGAGTCGCTCGGCATCGGATCGCACGGCACCGAGGCGCTCGCCCTGGGTTTCGAGCTGCGCGACGGTATCGGCAATGCCCGCGAGCCGCGTCTCGAGCCCATCGGCCTGCGACCGGACGTCCCCGATGGTGCGGGCCGATTCGTCCAGCGAGCGGCAGCGCGTTTCCATGTCCGTGAGCGTTCCGCGCAGCTCCCCGATGCGCTGCCCGACCGCGTCGAGCCCCTGGTTCTCGAGCTCGAAACGCTGGACCGTTCTCTGGACCCCGTCCCGCAGCTCGTTCAGCCGTCCCTGGAGCTCCTGATCGGTTTGGGCGATCTGCTCGTGACGCGTGCTGACGTCCCGCGACTGCGCCAGGAGGTCGCCGTGGAGCGCGTGGAGCTCGGTGACCCGGGTCTCGAGCGCGCCCAGACTCTTGGCGTTGGCTTCGTGTGTGCGAATCTTGGCGTCGATATCCCGCATGACGTCGTGGAGCTGGGTGGCCTGGCCGAGGGCGCGATCGACCACCTCGCGCTGCTGCTCCAGCACGGCGACCTTCTGCGTGACGGAATCGGCGAGGGCCTTCAGCGTGCTCAGCTTTCGCTTGGTGTCGGCCGCGTCGGCCGCGGCCTGCGTGAGATGGGCGAACCCCTCCTCGAGCCCGGTCACGCGGGTCTGCGCTGCCGCGACGCTTCCTTGCACCTGCTGCTGTCGCTCCTCGAGCGCGTGCAGCTGGACGCCGGCCGCCTCACCGGCGCGATTCAATTCGTCTTGCCGTTGCCGCGCGCGGTCGAACGTGTCGGAGAGGTCGCGCACCTGGCCGGTCAGCGCCTCGGCGTCGGCGCGCAGCGACTTGAGCCCGCTGGCCGACTCGACGAGGCTCGTGACATCGCCCTTCAGCGCGAGCGCCGTGTCGAACGTGGCGCGCAGCTGCTCGATCTCGGTGCGGAGATGCTTGACCTGTGCCGCGGTGTGCTCGACCTGCGTTTCGGTGCGGCTCTGGGTGCGCGACACCGCTTCAGTCTGCTCGTCGAGGGTGGCCAGGACGGGCGCAAGCCGCTCGAGCGCCTTGACGCGCCCCTGCAGCTCGGCCACGACCTTCTGGGCCTCGGCGACGGGCTGCGCGAGCTCGGTGAGGTGTCGAGCGACGTCGTGGGCGCCGGCGGTGAGCGCCCCAAACGCGACGCGCTCACGCTGCATTTGCGCCAGAATGGAACGGAGCTCCGCAGGCAGCTGCGCCGGCGTGGTCGCATGTCCGAAGAGCTTCCAGGCCATTGCAGTCCTCGGCGAAGATAAAGGAAAGCGGATCGGTGCTGGAGAGGCATAACAAGTGAAGCAAGCCGTATGCCTGACCGTGGCATTTGCCGCTACCTCAAGTGGGGCGCCGGGTTACGGACCGGGAGCGGGCGAGCCGAGCGGGTCACGCGTCTCGTCTACCGCGTGATCCATTGCAGAATCCGGTGATGACGGACGACCGCAGGTGGGGTGATGTTCGTCACGCGAGCGAGCACGAGAGTGGGCAAATGAAGCCGTGGAACGCACGAGCGGGCGCACACTTGCGGGGAAGGACGGAAGGTGAATCTTGCTGTACTCCGGAGGACGACCGACCGTGACCACCTGGCAAGACACCATCGCGCGCCGGCTGCGCGCGGTGCACCTCGATACCATCAGGAACCAGATGCTGGTGTTCGCGGTGGTGGCGACGCTCGTGCCTGCGCTCGCCGTGACGATCGTGTCTCACCGCCAGAACCGGCCGCCGTCGATCGGCGACCAGGTCGCGCCCGAGCTGCGCGGTGCGAGCGCCGACGCAGCCTGGGACATCGATCAATGGCTGAGCGATCGGCTGCGCGACCTGCGCGTGGCGGCGACCGCGTATGCGGTGGCGGAGAACCTCGCCCGAACGCAGGGCAGCGCAGAGGCGGTCGGCCGGCTGCGCGACTACCTCAACTCGGTGCGTGAGCGCTGCCCCGACTGCGAAGGGCTGCTGGTCCTCGACGCGCGCGGCCGGTTCGTGACGAGCAGCGGCGGCCGGATGAGCGGCGTGCAGTTCTCCCAGGACCGGTTGACCACGCTCCGGACGAGCGACGCGCTCGTGGGCGACGCCTACTGGGACGCGGGACTCGGCAAGGCCACGCTCGCGCTCGCCGTCCCGATCCGTCAGGCGGACGGGCGCTACGTCGGCGCGCTCATGGCGAAGCTCAATCTGCGCTCGGTCGCGGACATCCTGCAGCGCATTGCCCCGACCGACTCGGGCGACGTCTACCTGATGAACGAGCAGGGCAGGCTCATCCTGCGGTTGCGGAGCAGCTCCGCGGAGGTGATGCGGACCAAGGTCCCGCCCGCGACGGCGCAGGCGCTCATCGATCGAGAAGGCACGACCGTGGAGTACAAGCGCGCCGACGGGCGAGCCGTGATCGGCACCCTGCGGCGGATACCCGCGCTCCGCTGGGCGGCGGTGGTCGAGATGCCGCGGGCGGAGGTGGTCCGCCGGGCCGGGGGGTCCGGGAGCGGCCTCGGCGTGACGCTCGTCCTGCTGCTGGCGGGAGCAGGGTTGGTGACCTACGTCGGCGTGCTCCTGGTACGGCCGCTCGAGCGCCTGGCGGGTGCCGCGGCGAAGGTTGCGGCGGGCGATCTGTCGGTCGAGTTGCCGTCGGCCGGGCGCGGCGAGGTTGGCCTCTTGACGCAGGTGTTCAAAAACCTGCTGATGCGCCTCCGGGAGCGCGAGGGTCAGGGCGAGCTGGAGCGGCTCTCCGTCACCGACGCGCTCACCGGGCTGTACAACCGGCGACATCTCATGGGCACCCTCGCCAACGAGGTCCAGCGATCGCGGCGCCTGCGGCGCACCTTCTCGGTGCTGCTGGCCGACGTCGATCACTTCAAGCAGTACAACGACACGCACGGGCACCTCGGGGGGGACGCGGCGCTCGTCAAGGTCGCGGAGATCTTGCGGAAGATGACGCGCGGGGTGGACAGCGTGGCGCGCTACGGCGGGGAGGAGTTCGTGGTGATGCTGATCGAGGCCCCGATCGCGACGGCGGCCGCGGTGGGGGAGCGCATCCGGGCCCGCGTGGCGGCCGAGGAGTTCAGCGGCGGGAAGATGACCGTGAGCGTCGGCGCCGCCGAGTATCCGACGCACGGCGACACGCCCGAGGAGCTCATCGCGAGCGCCGACGCGGCGATGTACGAGGCGAAGGGCGGGGGTCGCGATCGCGTGGTGGTCGCCGGCCGCAGAGCGGACCTCGAGAAGGAGGGCAAGCGGCGCCGCAAGGGGGAGGCCTGACGGGCCCGACACCCTTGCCGCATTCGCACCCCTCCGTGCCGCAAAAACGCCCTAGGACGGGGACCCGGGGCGACCCAAATTTGATGACATCCAATGCAAGAGCACCGTCGCGAGGTCTTGCGCGAAGCGAGCGTGGCTCTGCAGGGGCGCGTCGTCACCCTGTGGGAGGTCTCCTCGCGCGCGGAAGTGATCCCGGTCTTGACCAGCGCCACGCCGTCCCAGTCGCCCGTCCGCCTCGACCTCGATAGCACGCTCCATCGCTGGGGTGCCCCGATCATCCAGGGCAGTCGCTGGGTCGGCTGCCTGCTGGACGACGCCGGGCTGTGGTGCATCGCCCCCGTGAGGAAGCAGCCCGCCGCACCGCCGCCCAACGGGGTGGAGCGCCGCAGCCGGGAGCGGATCACCCTCGAGCTGGCGGGTCTCTGTCTCGGTCTCGTGGACCAGCCGCCCGTGGTCAGCCGGCCCCGGTTGCCGGAGCCGGACGCTCTGGCCGAGCTGGTCCGCCAGCCCAGCGTGATCGCCCACGAGGTCGCCAATCCACTGACCGCCGCGCTCGCGAGCCTCGATCTCTCCCTCGACCTGATCCGGACGACGGCATCGCTCACCCCCGGCTTCCGGGCGGAGCTGCTCGGTGAGCTCGCGGGCGTGGGGGAAGGCATGGACCAGGCCATCCAGTTCCTGCGCTCGATTCAGGACCGAGCCCGGGGAGGGCTGGCCCGATCGGAGCGGTTCGACGCCGCTCAGGTGGTGCGGTCCTGCGTGGCGCTGGAGCGGCCCCTCGCGGGCAAGCGCAACATCGCGCTCCAGGGTGTCGTCGGCGCGAGCGGCGTCTTCCTCCAGGGTGATCCCAACGCCCTCTATCAGGTGCTCACGAACCTCATCCGCAATGCGGTCTCGGCGTCACGGGAGCGGAACTCACCGGTCGTGGTCACCCTGGAGCAGGTCGGCGAAGCGCTACGCCTCGTGGTCCAGGACCACGGGGTGGGAATCGCCGGAGAGCATCTCGAGCGGATCTTCGAGCCGGGGTTCACGACCAAGGAGTTCGGCTCGGGGTCGGGCACGGGACTCACGGTCGTGCGTCAGATCACCCAGGACATGTTCGGTGGAGCCGTCAAAGTGGATTCCGCGGTCGGTCGCGGATCCACCTTCGAGATTACGCTTCCGATCCCAGCGCAGCGCACCCCCCGCTCGCGGCGCGAGACCTAGGAACACAACGCCCCGCAACGGAACGCGTTGCGGGGCGATGACGTGCCGATCCCCCCACCCCCCTCCCCCTCTCCCTCCCCCTACGCCGTAGTGGTCGCCCCGTGGCCGTTGCCGTTGGCAATGCCGAACACCTTGGAGCGACCGCCCGTGACGGCGAGCCAACGCTTGCGCGAAGTGATCAGGTCGTCCAGCTGCTGGCGCAGCCTGGCGATCTCCGTATCCACGCACTGAATCCGCCAGTCGATGTAATGCTCGGCCTGGTCCGGAGTCCAGTCGGAGGAGCCGGTGAAGATCACCTGCTCCTTCAAGGGCATATCCTGCGCCAACTTCAAGCCTTCGCGCTCGACCGCGCCCTCACCATCGACGGCACCTGCCTTCGCTGCCAACATCTCTACCTTCCGCACCATGTGGTCCTCCTGAAGCGCGTCTGAACGGTCCCATGTCGCCTGCTGAGCACTCCGTACGCCGATGATCATTCCTAGTCCGAGCACCTGTCATCACTCCTTTTTGGGCGCACTCGCGGGGGGATGGGCCTCTTGACGGCAGCCTGAAAGCGTGACAGCTTGTCCTCATTGGCTGATTGCTACCGACGCCGTCATGGCGCCCATTACGTCACTAACCTAGGACCAAATTGTCTTCTGTCAAGGCCGTAAAGGGAGCCAAACAGGGCCCTGTATCAGAACGGCTCGCCCGCCTCCTAGCCGCCTTCAGCCCCTGGGGTGGGATCTCCTTGACGTACCGGCAGTTTGCCGCCGAACTCGGTCCGCCGGTCACGGAGGCCGCGATCAAGAAGTGGCCGCAGCGCAAGAAATTCCCGGCCGACGTGGCGCGAATGATCGTGACCAAGGCGCGCCAGCGGGGCCTGGACGGGGTGACGCTCGAGTGGGTGCTGTGGGGTGAGGGGCAGGGGCCCCATAAGGGAGCGGAGGCCGAGGCGGTACCCATGGCTGCCGCTGGTCTCCGAGCGACGTCCCAGGAGCCCCATGGCCAATTCGCCGCGCGCATCGCCGACGCCCTGCTGGCCGATCTGAGTCATAACGAGTTCGGGCAGTGGTCGTCGGCGGAGGTGCAGCATACGGTCATCTGGGCGTTGAAGGATCTGGCCCGGCGCCTGCGCGTGCTCCACTTCGACATGGGCGGCACCTTCGGGCTAACGGACGGGTGGGCGGGTGAAATCGGCCTTCCGGTGCGGCCCAAGGAGGTGCAAGACCAATCCCGCTGAGCCAGTGCCACCATCGAAACACAATCCGATCACCCCCATCAGCTCGGTTTCTTGATGTTCATCCTATCCAAGGCGGCGCGGAGCCCGCGTGCCAGCTTCGGCGCGTCGTCATTCCCCCAGTAGTGCATGAAAAAGAGACGTGGGCTCTCGCTGAGCATGTGGCTGTGCAGCGCCGTGATGGTGATGCCGTTGTCGTGTAGGGCACGGATAACCGGGTTGACCTCGGTCCCGATCAGAACGAAATCGCCGGTGATCGCCGCCTTTCCACCGCCCGTCGGCTGGAAGTTGATCGCCGTCGCCACGCCCATGGACGGAGGAATGGCGATTCCCTCGGCCGTGACCGTCTCTGCCCGCGGCACGCCGACCTGGTACACGCCGCCGTTCACTTTCCCGCGGTAGCCGAGAATGGCTGCGATCTGCGCCGTGTCGATGCCGGGCGTCCCGGCCGGTGTCGCGGCGGGCGGGGGGGACGTGCCGAATGGCGTCCCAGTGAGTGCCAGCGCTGCGTGGACCGCCCCCGCGAGCCGCGCCGGGGTCCCGCGCCCGGCGACATGCATGTACATGACGCGGGGCGACTCGTGCAGCAGATGGTTGTGAAGGGCGGTCTGTGCGATCCCGCCCTCCTGGAGCTGACTGAGAACCGGGGCGACCTCACTCTCGAGCAAGACGAGGTCGCCCATGAGCATCACCTCCGTGTCGCTCACCTGCTTGAACGCGACCCACGAGCCGAGCGCGAGGGCGGGCTTGAGCGTCACCCCGGCAGCAGTGACATGCAGGTCACCCCGCGGCAGCCCGACTTTGTACGCCCCGTCTGGCTGTAGCGCTCCGGGCTTCCCCAGCCCGGAATCCACCACCTTCCAGTCGATAGGCGCGAGCGGTCGCTGCGCCTGCCCGTCGACGACGATCAGGGCGAGCCCGACGAGGACCCACACCGCTGTCTGTCGCATGCTGCCTCCAAGGAGGGGAGCGTCACTGCGAGCTTGCTCGGGAAATTCTGGCCTGATACACTTGTGATAGTCAAGTGATTCGCTTGGGAGGCGACATAGGCATGCCGGAGTCTGCCGCGAACCGCTGGGTCCTGCTGATCCATCAGATCCCGCCCAAGCCCGACTATTTCCGGGTCAAGGTATGGCGCAGGTTGCAACGTCTCGGCGCCGTCGCCATCAAAAACTCGGTCTACGTGCTTCCCCGCTCGAACGAGACGGTCGAAGATTTTCAATGGCAGATGCGAGAAATCGTGGCCGGCGGCGGGGAGGCTTCGGTCTGCGAGGCCAACTTCGTGGATGGCCTCACGGACACCGAGATCGAAGCGCTGTTTCGCGCTGCTCGGGACGTGGACTATGGCGAGATCGTGGCGGACGCACAACGCCTGGTCAAGGAGCTAGCACAAGGCGGGCGGCGTCCGCGGACCGATGGCGGCGGGCACACCAGGCCCGAGCTCGGTCGACTGAAACGACGCCTTGCGGACATCGTGACCATCGACTTCTTCGGGGCGCCGCGCCGCCGGGCGGCTCACGAAGCGTTGGCGCGACTCGAGGCGCGGGGCCGCCCGCCCGATCCTCGAGCCTCACCGGCCCCTCCTTCACCCGCCGCGGCGCCGCACGGAGCTACCTGGGTGACCCGGCAGGGGGTCTACATCGACCGCATTGCGAGCGCGTGGCTGATTGCCCGGTTCATCGACTCGGAGGCGCAATTCAAGTTCGTCGTCCCCGAGGGGTACCGGCCGCGGCCGGGCGAGCTCCGCTTCGACATGTTCGAGGCCGACTACACCCACGAGGGGGACGCCTGCACCTTCGAGACCCTCGTCACGCGCTTCGGCCTCGCCGATCGCGCGCTCCGCGTCATCGCGGAAATCGTGCACGACATCGACTGCAAGGAGGCGAAATTCGGGCGGCCTGAAGCTCCCGGCGTGGAGCGGCTGATCGCCGGCCTGGCGCGGCAGCACGCGGAGGACCGCGCGCGGCTTGAGCACGGTGCCGCGCTCTTCGACACGCTGTACGGGGCGCTGACGGCTTCGACCGAAGCAGCCGAAACGGCCTCCACCAAGCGTCGTGTCGGTCGCAACCCCAAGCGGCCCCGGCCACGGGGATGACATCAGACGCGAGCGACGGCGGGCCCCCACCGCTGCGGTCCTTCCTGTTCTACTTCCTGCGGCTCGGGACCTTGGGGTTCGGCGGGCCGATCGCGCTCGCCGGGCATATGCAGCAGGACCTCGTGGAGCAGCGGGGCTGGATCACGCCCCAGGAATACAAGGAGGGCCTCGCACTCGCTCAGCTGGCTCCAGGACCCCTCGCCGCGCAGCTCGCGATGTATCTCGGCTGGGTGCGGGCCCGTCGGCTGGGCGCCACGCTGGTGGCAGTCGCGTTCATTGGCCCTTCCTTTCTCATGGTGCTGATCCTCTCCGATCTTTACGTTCGCTTCGGCGGGCTGGCGTGGATACAAGGGTTGTTCTACGGGATCGGCGCCGCCGTCATCGCCATCATCGCCCGCAGCGTGCTGAAGCTCGTGCGGATGACGTTGGGCCGGGATCGGGTGCTCTGGGTTCTCTTCACCGTGAGCGCGCTGGTGACGGCGTGGGCCGAGACGGAGATCATCTGGGTGTTCGTCTTGTGCGGGGTCGTCCCGATGCTGCTGCGCCGCCGGCGCACCGGCCTGGCAACCGCTGCCGTTGCGTTCCTGCCCGCGGCCCCGGGGCTCGCGGGTCTGGGAGGTCCGGCGTCCGCAGGCGTGCTGTGGAAGATTCTGGTGTATTTCGCCGGCGCCGCATTGTTCGTCTTCGGGAGCGGGCTCGCGATCGTGCCGTTCCTGTATGGCGGTGTGGTGCGACAGTTCCACTGGCTCACCGAGCGCCAGTTCATCGATGCCGTAGCCGTATCGATGATCACGCCGGGGCCGGTGGTGATCACGGTGGCGTTCATCGGCTATCTCGTTGCGGGGCTCGCCGGCGCGACGCTCGCCGCGGTTGGTGTCTTCGTGCCGGTGTACCTGGTGGTCGTCTTCGTCGCTCCGCACTTCCATCGGGTTGCGAAGAACTGGCGCGTGAAGGCGTTCGTCGACGGCGTCACGGCCGCAGCGACCGGCGCGATCGCCGGTGCCGCCGTGATCCTCGGCCGGCGGTCGCTCCCCGACCTGCCGACGATCCTCATCGCGCTTGCGACGTTGACGCTCCTGCTCGTCCCGCGGAAGATCCCGGAGCCAGCGCTCATCATGGCGGCGGGGCTCGTCGGGCTGGTACTGCGAGGCACCACTTGAAGACGTGCCTCCGCGTCGCGCTTGCGGGGCTTGGCTGGCTCAGTCGCACGGCATCGGCGCAGCAGGACAGGGCCCCCGACAGCGTCCGAAAGTCCAGCTCCACCGCGATTCACGCCGTACGCGTGGGGCCGCCGTCGACGCTCGCAGGCAGGCTCGACGAGCTGTCCTGGAACACGGCGGACTCGATCGACGACTTCCGCCAGCGCGAGCCGCGCGAGGGTCTCCCCGCTACCGAGCGGACGGTCGTCAAGGTGGCCCATGACGCGGGCGCGCTCTACATCCTGGTGCGCTGCTATGATTCCAACGTGCGCGCCGTGCGGGCCCACCAGCTCCGCCGCGACGCCGACCTCTCGAGCGACGACAACGTCCGGATCCTGATCGACAGCTACGACGATCGGCGCAGCGCGTTCGTATTCGCCACGAACCCGAACGGCGCAATGTGGGACGCGCAATTCTCGGGGGTGGACGACCTGAACGAGAGCTGGAACGGCGTGTGGAGCGTCGCGGTCTCGCGGGACCCGACGGGATGGACGGCCCAGTTCCGCATCCCGTTGCTCGCGCTGCGGTTTCATCACGGGACCAACACCGAGTTCGGGTTCAATGTCCGGCGCTTCATCCGACGGAAGAACGAGGAAGACCTGTGGCGCTCCTCCGGCCGGGCCCAGGGGTTCTACCACCTGAACGCCGAGGGATCGATCACCGGCCTGGGTGATCTCCGCCGCCCCCACGATCTCGAGGTGTACCCGTACGCACTCGGCCGGGCGGTGGAGACCAGCCATGACAGCGTCGGCGCGGAGACGGTGGGCGGCTACGTGGGCGGGAAGGCCGGGATCGATGCCAAGCTCGGGATTACCCCGACGTTAACGGCGGACCTCACCGCCAGCACCGACTTCGCGCAGGTGGAAGCCGACCAGCAGGTCATCAACCTCACGCGGTTTCCCTTCTTTTTCCCCGAAAAGCGCGAGTTCTTCCTCGAGTCGAGCGGGCTGCTCGACCTGGGGACGCCGGAGCGAGTGCAGCTGTTCTACTCGCGCCGCATCGGGCTCGACACCAGCGGGGCGCCTGTGCCGATCATCGCAGGCGGCCGTGTCTACGGGCGCCTCGGCCCGTGGAAGATCGGCGTGCTCGACGCGCACACAGGCGGTGGAGACGACGCCAACGACGCCGTCGTCCGCGTCCAGCACGACCTCTTCGACCGGTCGTACATCGGCGCCATCGGGACGCTGCGCGCCGGACCCCGCGGCCAAGGCGTCGCGCGGGCGGCGGGGCTGGACATCGACCTCCCGCTCGTCATCCGGGGGGCCAACCTCGAGCCCAAGGTCTGGATCGCCGGCAGCCAGACACCGGGCGTATCTGGGACTCCTCTGGCATGGCGCCTCTCCGCCGACAATCCCAACGATCTCTTCGATAACTTCCTGTCGCTCTACCGCATCGACGCGGGCTTCGCCCCGCCGCTCGGCTTCGTCCGCCGCACGGGGATTTGGGAGACGACCGGACACGTGGACTTCATGCCCCGGCCCGGCGTGCTGGGGATCCGGCAGCTCGATTTCACGTTTCCGATACCCAGTTGGGACATCATCGCGGACGAGACGGGCTCGCTGTTGCGTAGCGCGGATTGGGAGACGGCGTGGTTCGAGTGGCGAGTCTTCGGGGGCGACCGGCAGAATGGCGATCACTTCGAAGTCAATTTCCAGCGCTTGATGGACGCGCCCGGCGACCCGTTCGATGTCTTCCGCCGCGTCGTGATCAAGCCGGGGCGCTACTGGTGGTCGCGCTACGAGCTGCAGTATTCCATGAACCCAGGCCGACGCTTGAGCTTCGGGGCATTCGTGAACTGGGGTCAGTTTTACGGCGGTCGCAGCACCGACCTCGAGCTCACCGCGGCGTGGCGCGGAGGTGGCCACGTCATCGTGAGCACCGGTCTGACCCGGACGACGGCTCGGCTACCGGTCGGCGCGTTTACGGCGGTGCTGTCCGCGAGCCGTTTGGAGTACGACTTCAATACCCGTTCGAGCGTGCTCGCGTTCGTCCAGTACGACAACGAGAGCGAGCGCGTCGACTTCGATGTGCGGTTCCACTGGATTCCGGTGATCGGGGACGACGTCTTCCTGGTTTGGAACTCCGGGTACACGACCCAACCGCTCGCCCGATTTCGCTTCCCCGACACGCAGGCCCTGTCGCGCCCGCTCAACGGCGCCTTCGTCATCAAGGTGGTTCATCGTCTCACGCCGTAGGAGCGCCGATGCGACGCCAACTGCACTGCGCGTTCTGACGCGCGATGGCTGGCTGCTCTTCCTGACGCGGAGTGCCCGCCTGTTCGCCTACGGCGCGTTGTCCGTAGTGTTGGTGTTCTATCTGACCGATCTCGGCCTGAGTACTCCGCAAACCGGCATGCTGCTGACCCTCACGCTCGTCGGGGATACCATCGTTTCGCTCTACCTGACAACTCGAGCCGATCGATTCGGACGTCGGCGGATGCTGATCATCGGCGCCATTCTCATGGCGGCTGCCGGTCTGACCTTCGCGTATACCCGCAACCTGGTGTTCCTGATCGTCGCCGGGACGATCGGCGTCATCAGCCCGAGTGGCAACGAAGTGGGGCCATTCCTTCCGATCGAGCAGGCCGCGCTGTCGCATGTGGTCCCCAATCAGGCTCGGACGACGGTTTTTGCCTGGTACACTCTGGCGGGCTCGTTTGCGACGGCGGCCGGTTCGCTCGGGGGAGGGATGCTCTCACACCTCCTGCAGAGGGCCGCGATGCCGCCCCTCGAGAGCTACCGTGTCGTTGTCCTGCTCTACGCCGCTCTGGGCATCCTGTTGGCGTTGTTGTTCAGCCGTCTTTCGAGCGCCGCCGAAGTGAGCTCGCCCGGGGCAGGGTCCTTCGGCATCGATCGCTCCCGTGATGTCGTTCTCAAACTGTCGGGCCTCTTCGCCCTCGACTCGTTTGCGGGTGGCTTCGTGGTACAGAGTTTCGCCGCCTATTGGTTCTATCTCCGATTCGGGGTGAACCCCGGAACACTTGGCGTGATCTTCTTTTGGGCGAATGTATTCGCCGGGGTATCGGCGTTGCTGGCGTCCCGGCTGGCCTCGCGCTTCGGCCTCATCCGAACCATGGTGTTCACACACCTTCCGTCGAACATCCTGCTCCTCCTCGTACCGCTGATGCCGAACCTGGCGCTCGCCGTCCTGGTCCTCCTTGCGCGATTCAGTATCAGCCAGATGGATGTGCCGACGCGGCAGTCTTACGTCATGGCCGTGGTGCGTCCGGACGAACGATCAGCGGCGGCCGGCATCACGGGCGTGGCGCGAACGACCGGTGCGGCCATTGCCCCCCTATTTGCGGGATTCCTGTATGCTCGCCCCCCGCTGATGAGCGTGCCGTTCTTCATAGCGGGAACGCTGAAGATCGTCTACGACCTACTCCTGTACCGGGGATTCGCGGGGAGGCGCTAGCCCCGGTCGTACGCCTGCTGCAGGCCTTTGATATCGAGCTTTTTCATCTGCAGCATCGCCTGCATCACCCGGTTAGCCTTCTGGGGATCCTTGTCGCCCAACAGCTTGCCCAGGACGGTGGGAACGATCTGCCAGGACACACCGAACTTGTCTTTGAGCCAGCCGCATTGGTCTTTGGATCCGCCGGCAGACAGCTTCTCCCACAGGTCGTCCACCTCCTGCTGCGTCTCGCAGTTCACGAAGAACGAGATCGCCGGCGTGAACTTGTACTGCGGGCCGCCGTTCAGGGCGAAGAACTCCTGGCCGTCGAGCACGAAGGTCGCGGATATGACGGACCCTTTCGGGCCGGGCCCGGCGTCGCCATAGCGTGAGACGCGCCCGACCTTGGAATTCTTGAAGATCGAAACGTAGAAATTCATCGCCTCTTCGGCCTTGCCGTCGAACCACAGGAACGGCGTGATCTTCTGCATGTGGGTCTCCTTAAGATTGCGTGCTGCCGCGCCGTGTCGCCGCCAACAAGTCGGCCAACCGGTCGTAGCTCGCCGCCACGCCTTTCTCCATGCCGGACTTGAGGACCGCATCGCGCGCCTCCCGCGACTCGTAGCGCATCGTCTGCGTGACCGTGGTCCGGCCGCGCTGCTCGACCAGGACGAGCGTCCCCACGGCCTCTCCCGGGTACCAGGCCTCGTCGAACCGCTCGGTGGTGACGAGCCGCTCGGGCACGACGATTTCGCGGTAGACGCCGCCCATCCCCATCTCGGTTCCGTCGCTGTCTTGGCGCCACACGTAGCGGTACTTGCCGCCCACCCGCAGGTCGATCTCGCAGACCGGCATCGACCAGCCGGGCGGTCCCAGCAACCACCGCCTGACCAGCTCGGGCTTGGTCAACGCGTCGAACACCAGCTGGCGTGGGGCGTCGAGGACGCGCGTCATCACGATCTCCCGCTCCCCGGGCGCGGTGAGCTGCAGCGGTGCGGCGCTCTTCATCGGCGACCTCCTGGCTTTTTGGTGCTGGATTTGAGCTCGTCGAGCAGGGCGTCGAGGCGCCGGAACCGGCGCTCCCAAAACCGGCGGTAGCGCTCCAGCCATTCGGTCGCGTCGGCGAGCGGTTGCACCTCGAGCCGGCGGGGCCGTCGCTGGGCGTCGCGGCCGCGCGAAACCAGACCGGCGCGCTCCAGGACCTTGAGATGCTTGGAGATCGCAGGCTGGCTCATGGCGAACGGCTCCGCCAGCTCCGTCACGGACGCCTCACCCGAGGCGAGCCGGGCGAGAATCGCCCGCCGGGCGGGATGGGCGAGGGCTGCAAATGTGGTGTCGAGGCGGTGTGCCGCTTGCATAACTTACTGGTTATATACGGGAAGAGGCGGCGGCCGTCAAGCCCCTGAGGCGTCCTCCATCGCGCCGCCCAGCGCTCGCGCCACGTCGACGAGGTGATGGACGAGGCGCGGCGCGTTCGGGCGCCAGACGAGCGCGATCCAGCAGGGGATCGGAGGCTCGTCAAAGGGGCGATACACGATCGCGGTCGGGGTCGTCCGGTATGGGGCGGCGATCGCCTCGCTCGCCAGCGTCCAGGTTTCCCCGGCGGCGATCTGCACGTTGGCCGACGGCGTTTCTTTCGGACGCTCACGACTGCGGAGCGGGACCAGACCGCGGTCCCGTAGCGCGTCCTGGATAATTCGGAAGAAGCCAGGCCACCGTTGGGGCGAGGAATGGAGCCACGTGAGGTTCCGCAGTTCCGCCAACCGCACGGATGGCTTGGCCGCGAGTGGATGGCTCGCCGGCAGGAGCACGCCCTTGGTCGCGCAGTCCACCAGGCGAACCGCATCGAACCCGGCGACCGGCCATTGGGCGATGAACACGGACGCGACGTCAATGTGCCCCTCCTGCAGGGCTAGTTCGGTGTCGGCGTCGCTCATGCTCGACACCCGCACCTGCGCCTCGGGGTACGCGTCCCGAAACGCCGCAAGGAGGTCTTCGATGACCGAGGTGTACACGGCAAGCTCGCCGTGCGCGAACTCGAGATCGGAGCCGTCCTTAGCGGCACCGCGAGCGCTGGTCACGGCGCGCCCTGCCGCTGTCAGCGTACCGCGCGCTTCGACCAGGAAGGCCTCGCCGGCGGGCGTGAGCCGGGTGCCGCGCGGGAGACGATGGAACAGCGTCACGCCCACTTCCCGCTCGAGGTCGCGGATCTGCTTGGAGAGCGCCGGTTGCGCGACGCGCAACCGACCTGCCGCCCGGAGGAAGCTCCCTTCCTCGGCGACCGCGACGAAGTACCTCAGGTGCCGGAGTTCCACTCAGGTCAATCCTTGCAGGGCGGTTTCGACGAACCGCCGGATGAGGCCGCTCGTCATGCCGGACCGCGCCAGCAGAAACGACCCCGCTGCGGCGCCCAGGAGGTGGTCCGCGTAGTCCGGCACGGACCGGTCGCGCGACACGCTCCCGTCGCGCCGCGCGTTCGCGAGGGCCCGTCGCAGCAGCCGGCGCACCCGATCGAAGTGTCGCCGCACGCGCCGCGCCGACGCGGGATCGACGGCTCCGCGCTCGAAGGCCGCATTGCACATGAGGCAGCCGCGGCGATCGCCGGGGCGGTGAATCAGCTCGAGCACCCGATCGAAGACTGCTCGGATGTCGCGAGCGGACGCCCGCGCATGCTCGAGCGGCTCCAGGAGGGGGTCCATGACCGCCTGCGAGTAGCGCTCGAGGCTTGCGAGGTACAGATCGCGCTTGCCGCCGAACGTGGTGTACAGCCCGTAGCGACTTGCGCCGGTGCGGCGTACCAGCCGGTCGAGCGGCGTCGCGGCGTACCCCTGACGCCAAAACAGCTCCATGGCGCAGTCGAGAGCTTCCGCAGGCTCGAATGCCTTGGGCCGGGGCACGCGCCTCCTCATTCAAGAACGCATAGTCTGATATAACATTCCGGTCCCGGACCCCGGGTGTCAACCCGGGGAAGGGGCGCGCGCGGGAGCTATCGCTCGAAGCGCTACCTCCTCTAACAAGGAAGTATTGGACGGGGGTCGCCTCGGGGCGCATGTGTCTAGGCCTGTCGATGCGTGTCCCCCTGCGGGTGCTGATCGCGGAAGACTCCGAAGATGACGCCCGGTTGCTGCTGCTGGAGCTTCAGCGCGCCGGCTACCAGCCGGCCTATGAGCGGGTGGATACCCCCACCGCCATGACGGCCGCGCTCGATCGTCAGGCGTGGGATCTCGTGATCGGCGACTACAGCATGCCGGCGTTCAGCGGGCCGGCAGCCCTCGCCCTGCTGCGGGCGCGCGATCTCGACACGCCCTTCATCTTCGTCTCGGGCACGATCGGCGAGGACGTCGCCGTCGAGGCGATGAAGGCGGGCGCGCAGGATTTCCTCACCAAGGGGAATCTCCGACGGCTGATCCCGGCCATCCAGCGGGAGCTGCGTGACGCCGAGGTGCGGCGCGAGCGCCGCCGGGCGCAGACGGCCTTGCTCGAGCGGGCGCGGCTGGCGGAGTTGACGTCCGATGTCGGGATCGCACTGACCCGAGGCGCGGGCCTGCGCGAGACGCTGCAACTCTGCGTCGAGGCCGTGGTGCGCCACCTCGACGTGGCGTTCGCCCGGATTTGGACCCTCGACGACGCCACCAGCACCCTGGAGCTGCAGGCCAGCGCCGGCATGTACACGCATATCGACGGGCCGCACAGCCGGGTGCCGCTCGGACAGTTCAAGATCGGCGTGATCGCCCAGGAGCGCCGTCCCCATGTCACCAACCAGGTCGTGGGCGATCCGCAGGTCCACGACCAGGAGTGGGCGAGGCGCGAGGGGATGGTGGCGTTCGCCGGCTACCCCTTGGTGGTGCAAGAGCGGGTGCTCGGCGTCATGGCCATGTTCGCCCGCCACCCCCTCTCCGAGTTCGTGCCCAAGGCACTCACATCCGTCGCGAGCGCGCTGGCCGTGGGCATCGAGCGCAAGCGCGCCGAGGAAGCGCTGCGGCAGTCCGAGGAGCGGCTGCGCCAGGCGCAGAAGATGGAGGCGGTCGGCCGGCTCGCCGGCGGGGTCGCCCACGATTTCAACAACCTGCTCACCGTGATCACCAGCTACAGCGATCTGTTGCTGGAAGACCTCGGCCCGGCCGATCCCAAGCGCGACGATGTCCAGCAAATCCGCAAGGCCGCCGAGGGCGCCGCTGCCCTCACGCGCCAGCTGCTGGCGTTCAGCCGCCAGCAGGTGCTCCAGCCCAAGGCCCTGGACCTGAAGGCGACCGTCGCCGGCACCGAGAAGCTGCTCAAGCGCCTCATCGGCGAAGACATTCAACTGACCACGTTCCTCGCGCCCGATCTGGGGGTGGTGAAAGCCGACCCCGGCCAAATCGAGCAGATCATCATCAACCTCGCGGTCAACGCCCGCGATGCCATGCCCACTGGGGGGCGGCTGACCATCGAGGCGGCCAACGTGGACATGGACGAGACCTACGTGCGCGGTCATGCGCCCGCTGGCCCGGGCCGCTACGTCATGCTCGCGCTGTCCGACACGGGAATCGGGATGGACCAGCAAACCAAGGCCCGGATCTTCGAGCCGTTCTTCACCACGAAGGAACCGGGCAAGGGCACAGGGTTGGGCCTCGCGACGGTATACGGGATCGTGAAGCAGTCGGGCGGATTCATCTGGGTGTACTCGGAGCCCGGTCGGGGGACGAGCTTCAAGGTCTACCTGCCGCGGGTCGAAGAGCCCGCGGAGCCCGCCGCCGCGCCCATGGCGACGGTGGAGCCCCTCCGCGGCACGGAGACCGTACTCGTCGTCGAGGATGCGGCCTCGGTCCGCATGGTGACCCGGCAGGTGCTCGAGCGCTATGGCTACGCGGTACTGGAGGCGCCCAACGGCGAGACGGCGCTGCGGCTCGCGGCGAAACATCACGGTCGGATTCACCTGTTGCTCACGGATGTTGTGATGCCGGGGCTCAGCGGGCGGCAGCTGGCCGAGCAGCTGGCGCAGCTGCGGCCCGACATGAAGGTGCTGTATGCGTCGGGCTATGCGGACCAGGCCATCGTGCATCACGGCATCCTCGAGTCCGGCATCGCGTACCTGCAAAAGCCTTTCACTCCGGAGACTCTCGCGCGAAGCGTGCGGCAGGTGCTCGATTCGTCCCCGGCCTCGTAGAGGCGGCGTGGCAAGGACGCGCGCCCCGTCGTGAAGGGACCGCGTGTCGCGAAACCACCCCCTGGTGCCGCAAAAACGCCCTAGCACGCCCCTACTGAACCCCCATGTTGGGGTCCGCGGTCGGGCCGCGTGACGTGGGTCACCACGGCCCTGTGCCAGAAGGACAACTTGTGCGGGAATATTTCGCGACTGCCACGACGCGCGACCGACCAGGGGGTACCGACCGATGGCTGACCTGAGGACCGTTGCGGTTGCGACATCGATGGTCTTCACGTTGGGTTTCGTCTGCTTCACTCAGCCCGGGTTCGCCCAGCAGCCGGATTCCAGCCTGTCCGGCGAGGCCTTGAAGAAGCTCAGCATCGAACAGCTGATGAACCTGCAGGTCACCTCCGTCTCGAAGCGTCCCGAGCGCCTGTCGCAGACCGCCTCGGCGATCCAAGTGATCACGCAGGAGGACATTCGCCGCTCCGGCGCGTCCAGTCTCGCCGAGGCGCTGCGCCTCGCCACCAACTTGCAGGTCGCGCAGGTCGACTCCCGCCAGTGGGCGATCAGCGCGCGCGGCTTCAATAGCACCACCGCCAATAAGCTCCTGGTGCTGATCGATGGACGTACCGTCTACACCCCCCTCTTCTCCGGGGTGTTCTGGGATGTGCAGGAGGTCCCACTTCAGGACATTGACCGGATCGAGGTCATCAGCGGTCCCGGGGCCACGCTGTGGGGGGCCAACGCCGTCAACGGCGTGATCAACGTCATCACGAAGGACGCCAAGGACACGCAAGGGTTGCTGCTGTCGGGTGGCGGCGGCACCGAGCAGCACGGCTTCGGGACAGTCCGCTACGGAGCGGCGCTGGGCTCCAGGGTTCGCGCGCGCATCTACGGCCGGGGGTTCGACCGCGATGCGACGATGCGGACCAACGGGCAGGACGCCGCCGACGACTGGTACCTGGGGCAGGGTGGGTTCCGCATGGACTGGGAGGCGTCGAGCGCGAGCCGCGCCACCCTGCAAGGTGATCTCTACGATGGCCGCATCAGCCAGCCGAGTCCCGGCGCCGACATCGCGGTCAGCGGCGGCAACGTGACGGCGAAGTGGTCGCGCACGATCTCCGGAAAGTCGAGTCTCGCGGGCCAGCTGTACTATGACCGGACCCACCGCGACATTCCGGGCCTGTTCGCAGAAGATCTCGACACCTACGACGTCGATCTGCAACACGGTACGCGCTTGGGCGCGCGCCATGACGTGGTGTGGGGACTCGGCTACCGCCTGATCAACGATCGCATCGTCAACAGCTCATTCCTGGCCTTCCTGCCGGCGCACGTCGCGCGACAGTGGTTCACCGGGTTCGTGCAGGACGAGATCGCGCTCGTGCCCAACCGGCTGCACGTGGCCCTCGGCACCAAGATCGAGCACAACGACTACACCGGCTTCGAGATCCAGCCCAGCGGCCGTGTGAACTGGAGGCTCAGCCCGTCCGGGACCCTGTGGGCCGCCGTCTCGCGCGCGCTCCGAACGCCCTCGCGAATCGACCGGGAGCTCTTTGCTCGCGTCTCCGCGGACTCTTTCCTAGCCGGCGGCCCGGGCTTCCATTCAGAAGAAGAGCTGGCCTACGAGCTGGGATACCGCCACCAGCAGGGGTCCCTTGCCCTTTCTGTGGCGACGTTCTACAGTCGCTACCACGGGCTCCGCAGCTTGGAGCAGGTCTACGTCAACCCGCTCGCACCCGACACCGTCGTTATTGGCAACGGGCAGGACGGCGAGTCCTATGGAGCGGAGCTGACCGCCGATTATCGAGTGACCGATCGCTGGCGCCTGCGCGCCGGGTACACGGAGCTGCGAGTCCGTGTGTGGCCGAACCCCGGCAGCACGGACATGTCCCGGGGCGCGACGGAGTCCCAGGCTCCCGATCGACAGTTCTTCCTGCTCTCGTCGGTGGATCTGCCGGCACACCTGGGACTCGCCGCCTGGTTCCGGGCGATCGATGACATCAATAACCAGGTCGTCCCGGCGTATGCCGAGCTGAATGTCACGCTCACCTGGCGGCCGACGTCGAAAGTCGAATGCTCGCTCGTCGGGCAGAATCTGCTGCACAGTCGCCACCGGGAGTTCGGGGCGGCGGCGAGTCCCACTCGTCGGGACATCCAGCGCGGCGTGTATGGGGCGGTCGCGTGGCGTTTTTGAGAGTCACGACCGCGGTGCTGTTGGTGTGCGCCGCGCGGCTGGGGGCGCAGACGGGGAAAGCGTCCGAGGCGCAGGTGAAGGCCGTCTTTCTGTTCAACTTTGCGCAATTCGTCGATTGGCCCCCCGCGGCCTTTCCCGACACCGAAACACCGCTTGTCATCGGTATTCTGGGGGCCGACCCGTTCGAGGGCTTTCTCGATCAGACCGTACGCGGTGAGCAGCTCCGGGGGCGGGCCTTCCAGGTGCGGCGCTACCGCAGCGTGGAGGAGATCAAGACCTGTCACATCCTGTTCATCAGCAGGCCCGCCGGCGATCGGCTGGACGAGATTACCGCGAGTCTCAAGAATCGGCCGATTCTCACCGTGGGCGACGACGACGGCTTCGCCGAGCGGGGCGGCATGATTCGCTTCGTGACCGACCGCAGTCGTATCCGCCTCCAGATCAACCCCCAGGCGGCGGAAGCCGCCCACCTGACGATCAGCTCCAAGCTGTTGCGGGTGGCCGAGGTCATCACCCCAACCGGGCGTTGAGATGTCGCTGCGCGACTGGCCGATCAAACGCAAGCTGACGGCGATCCTCGTCGTGATCAGCGGGCTCGTCCTCCTGCTCACGTCCGCCGCGTTCGCGGGATACCAGTACTGGTCCCTGCGGCAGACGACGCGCGACGCCCTGTCCGTCCGCGGTCGGATCATCGCCGCCAACAGCACTGCCTCCCTGGCATTTTCCAACGAAGCCGACGCCAGAGAGCTTCTCTCCGCCCTGCGCGCCGATCCGCACATCGTGGCCGCGGTCCTGTACGACAAGGTCGGCCACGTGTTCGCCGCCTATCCGGCGGACGTAGCCGGTAACGCCGTCCCGGCGGCGCCGGGGCCGGACGGGTACCGCTTCGAGCGCGGACGCCTGATCGGGTTCCAGCCGGTGGAGGAGGCCGGCAGCCAGCGGCTCGGCACGTTGTACCTGGCATCCGATCTCGAGGCCGTCTACGACACGTTGCGACTCTCGGTGGTCATCGGCCTGGCGGTCATGGGCGTCGCCTTGCTGGCAGCGTACCTCCTGTCGATGGTGCTTCAGGGTACGATCTCGCAGCCCATTCTGGCGCTGGCGGAGACCGCCAAGGCCGTTTCCACCCGGCAGGACTATTCCGTGCGGGCGCCCAAGCTCGGCGAGGACGAATTGGGCGCGCTGACCGATGCCTTCAACCAGATGCTCGGTCGCATCGAGGACCAGAAGGACGAGCTGCAGCGCCATGCCGCCGACCTGGAACGGCGCGTCGAGGAACGGACCCACGAGCTCCAGGAGCGCAACGAGTCGCTGCGGCGCAACGCGGCCGAGCTCCTGGCCGCCAACACCGAGCTGGACGCGTTCGCGTACTCGGTGTCGCACGACCTGCGCGCACCGCTGCGCAGCATCGACGGGTTCAGCCAGGTGCTGCTGGAAGACTATGCCGCCCAGCTGGACGAGGCGGGACGAGAGTCCCTGCACCGAGTACGCGCCGCCAGCCAGCGGATGGGGACGTTGATCGACGACCTGCTCAAGCTCGCCCGGGTCACCCGTGCGGAGATGCGCACCGAGGACGTGGACTTGAGCGGCATGGCCCGCGACATCGCGAGCGAGCTCCAACGGGCCGCTCCCGAGCGGCAGGTGGAATTCGCGATCGCCGCGGGGCTGAAGGCGCGGGGCGACGCGCGGCTGCTGCGCGTGGCCCTCGACAATCTCCTCCGCAACAGCTGGAAATACACCGCGAAGCGGCCGGGGGCGCGCGTCGAATTCGCATCCGTCGACGCGAACGGCGGGCAGGCCTTCGCGATCCGCGACAACGGAGCCGGCTTCGACATGAAGTACGCGGACAAGCTGTTCGGCGTGTTCCAGCGACTGCATTCCGCTGCCGAATTCGAGGGTACCGGCGTCGGCCTCGCAACCGTCCGGCGCATCATCAACCGGCACGGCGGCCGGATCTGGGCGGAAGGTGCCGTCGATCAGGGAGCGACGTTCTACTTCACCCTGTGATGGCCCGCTTCCGCGGGCCTGGAGGCTCTTGTGAACCCGGGAAAGATCCTGCTGGTGGAAGACAACCCTGACGACGTCGCGTTGACGCTCCGCGCGCTCAAGAGTCATAACATCACGAACGACGTCGTCGTCGCGGAGGACGGGGCACAAGCGCTCGACTATCTCTTCGGCACGGCGGGCAAGAGCCCGGCGGAGAAGGAGCTGCCGGCCGTGGTGCTGCTCGATCTCAAGCTGCCCAAGGTCAACGGGATGGAGGTGCTGCAGCGCATCCGGGCGAGCGAGGGCACCCGGCTCTTGCCGGTCGTGATCCTCACCTCCTCCGACGAGGAGCGCGACGTCATCGAGGGCTACAGCCTCGGCGCCAACAGCTACGTGCGCAAGCCGGTGGACTTCGTGGAATTCACCCAGGCGGCAAAGCAGCTCGGGCTCTACTGGTTGCTCATGAACCGGGCGCCGCCGGTGCCCCGGAGGCCCTGACGCCTACGGCAGGACGAGGCTTCCTCCGCCCGTGAGGAGAATCACGAGATTCATCACGAGGAGCATCAGGTCGTAGTGCCATCCGTATGCCCTGCCGCCCCAAAAGCCGATCTTCCATACGAAGATCTTCTTCTGGATCGCCCCCAGCATGATGAGGATCAGCCCGATGGCGGCGAGTTGAATCAGGACTCCGAACGCCACGCCGAGACTCCCCAGGCTTTCCGCGGTGCCGAGAAAGACGGTAAACCCGGGGCTCGCCCCGATGCTCTTTGACCGCTCGGCGGGGCTCCGGAGATGATTCCACCCGCTATCCAGGAACACGACGGCGACCACGAGCCGCAGGAGCAATAGGCCGACGTCGCCGAACCGTAACAACCCGGGAAACGTGACACTCACGTTCGCCGCTCAGTCGGGCTGCCGCGGGTGGCGGCGCAGCCGCGCCGTTGCCTCGTCGATGCGCCCGATGTAGGCCCGCACGGCCTCGCCGTGCCCGCGCCGGGGCACCACGAAGTGGCGATCGTCGGGCTGGGCGCTCTTCAGGTCGTCGACCATCAGGTCGCCCCCGTGCGCCTCGACCGCCGCTTCGAACCGCTCCACCGCCGAGAGGAGATCCGCCAGCTCCTCGGGCCGCTCGGCGCCGGTCACCGTGATGCCGCGAGTGCGCAGTCGGGCCGCCACTTCCACCACCGCCGCCGAGCGCTGCTCGGCTTCTTCGTCGTACCGGTCCATACCTGTTACTCCTCGCTAGAGTGTGCGCCGCAACGCGGCGGCGAGCGTCTTGGCGTCACCCGGCTCCTCATGGCGACGACCGTTGATGAAGAACCTGGGCGTGCCGCTCACCCCACTCTGGGTACCGCTGACGACGTCCTCTCTGACCCGGGCCGCGTGGACGTGCGCGGCGAGCTCGCGCCGCACCCGCGCCGCGTCGAGCCCCAGCTCATTCGCGTACCGCACGAGATCATCGTCCGCGAGCGCCGTCTGCCGCTGGTATAAGAGATCGTGCATCTCCCAGAACTTCCCTTGCGCAGCGGCCGCCTCCGCGACCTCCGCGGCGTGCTGGGCGTGCGGGTGCTCGTCACTCAGCGGAAAATGCCGAAACACGAAGCGAACCTGGCCCTTGAGCTGCCGCAGCACGCGCTTCAGCTCCGGGTAGGCGCGGCCGCAAAACGGGCACTCGAAGTCGCCGTACTCCACGAGCGTCACCGGGGCATCCACGGTACCCAGGGTGTGGTCGCGCGGGCCGACAGGGGGCGTGAGCAGCGCCATGGCGGTCTACTCGTGCAGCACCTGATGCACCGCCGCGATCGCGATCGGCCCTTCGCCCACGGCCGACGCGACCCGCTTCAAGCTTCCGGCGCGGACGTCGCCGATCGCGAACACCCCGGGGAGACTCGTCTCCAGCAGATGAGGAGCGCGGGAGAGCGGCCAGCGCGCCGCGGCCAGGTCTTCGGGGGAGAGATCCGGTCCCGTCTTGATGAACCCCTTGGCGTCGAGTGCGAGACAGCCCCCCAGCCAGTGGGTGCCCGGCACCGCGCCCGTCATGGTGAAGACATGCCGGATTCCATGCGTTTCGATGCGCCCGGTCTCGTTGTCGCGCCAGCCCACGCGCTCCAGGTGACCGTTCCCGTCGAGGCTCACGACCTCCGTGCGCACGTGGCGGACGATGGCCGGGTGGTCTTCGATGCGACGGATCAGGTAGCGGGACATGGTGTCGACCAGGCCTCCCGAGCGGATCACCATGTGCACTCGTCGGGCGGTCTGCGCGAGGAACACGGCCGCCTGGCCCGCCGAGTTGCCGGCGCCCACGACGACCACGTCTTCGCCGGTGCACAGCTGCGCCTCCATGGAGGTCGCCGCGTAGTACACCCCCGCACCTTCGAACCCCTTCAGGTTGTCGATCGCGAGCCGCCGATACTCGACGCCCGTGGCGATGATCACCGCGCGCGCCGGCACGCGCTGCCCGGCGCCGATCTCGAGGGCGAAGGGCCTGCGCTCGCAGGCGAGCCGCGTCGCGTTTTTGGCGATCATTACTTGGGCACCGAACTTCTCCGCCTGGGTGTACGCGCGGCCCGCCAGGTCCAGGCCACTGATCCCCATCGGGAAGCCGAGGTAGTTCTCTATCCGGGAGCTTGAGCCGGCCTGGCCACCGGGCGCGGTCGACTCCACGACCAGGACGTCCAGTCCCTCCGACGCCCCGTACACCGCCGCCGCGAGCCCGGCCGGTCCCGCGCCCACGATCACGAGGTCCCGGACGTGGGTCTGATCGATCGCGTCGTTGAAGCCCAGCGCGTCGGCGATCTGCTGAGTGCTCGGGCTTCGGAGCACGACGTCGCGACAGATAACGACGGGCACGTCGTCGGCACTGACGTGGAAACGATCGAGCACGGCTTCGACGTCGGCCTCGCGATCGAGGTCCACCATCGTGTAGGGATGCCCGTTTCTGGTGAGGAACTCGCGGATATGGAGCGTTCCCTGGCAGTGACTCGACCCGAGGACCACCACGTCGCTGACCTGGCGTCGCAGCAGCTCCATCCGGCGCAGGATGAAGGCGCGCATGAAGATCTCGCTCAGCTCGCCGTCGGCCTGCATGAGCGCCAGCAGGTCGTCACGGGCGACTTCGATGACCTCGCCGGCCGCCGCGGCCCGGATATGGGCGAGCCCACGGCGGCCCGACAGCATGGTGACTTCGCCACTGAACATCCCGGGGCCGAGCGATACCACGAGGTCCCCCTGGGTGGCCGACGGACGGACGCCGTCGATCTGGCCCTCCACGACGACGAACAGGCGCGCCACAGGCTCGCCCGCGTGCACCAGCACCTCGCCCGCCTCGACCCGGCGGCGGCGCCCGTGCGTCGCGATCCTGGCGAGCTGCGCCACGGTGAGCGCGGGATAAATGTGGTCGCGACGCGCGGTGGTGTCGGGCGCGGGGGCGGGAGTCAACTGGGTGGTCATCGAAGCCTCTGGTGGTGGAACTTGAGACCAAATTACCTTCCGCGCCAGCGGCGAGGGCTGTCACAAGATAACCTGAGGAGATCTCCGCAAAGCAGTTCCTTCGCTCGCGCGCGTTCCGCGCGCATCGCTCAGGATGACAGCGCCGGGCGGCTACGGTAAAGGGGGTGTCGTTCCTTCTTCTCCATTTCGCAGAGCGAGCGGCCTGTCATCCTGAGCGCCGCAGGCGCGAAGGATCGGTTGCGGGCAGCGGAGCGCCGCTAGGCGCCGGGCGCTCGAGGGCGGCTCGGTCCCACTTTCCCAGGTCCGCCGCCGCGTCGTAGGTCGTCTGTGCGAACTCGAGGAGCGTAGCATCCGGGTCCGGGGCGCGTCGCACGGCCTCATACGGCAGGATCCACTCGTGCATCCGGATATCATAGCTCGCGCCGGCCGGGGCAATCACGGCGTCGGGGCAGCCGGGCGGCTCGGGATAGGCATAGGCATAAAACGCGGGCTCCAGAATCGGCGCGAGTCCTCCGCCGGGCCACCACCCGACGCTGATGCACTCGTGCGAGTAGGCCTCGCGTGTCACGGCGTCGGCAAGGTTGGGGATACCACCCGGGTGCAGGGGGGCGGGACGGCCCGAGAACCGCGTGTGGGCGAGATCGAAGCTCCCCCACCAGAAGTGCACGGGGCTCGTCTTGCCGAGGAAGCCGCCCCGGAACCGCTCGAGGACCCGTTTGATCTGGACGAGCACCTGCCAGCAGGCCCGTGCCGCCGCGGCGTCGTAGGAGCGATGGGTCGTGTCGGCTTCGAAGCGAACAGGGTTGGGCACCTCGACCGGCACAGTCCAGATCCGGGCGTGGACATCGAGGCGCGCCAGCGCGTCCATGACGAGCCGATAAAACTCGGCCACCGGCCGCGGCCCGAGGGGTACCGTGGCGTGACCGCCATCGGACAGCTCGACGGCGAGTCGGTGCGAGACGAAGTCGAACGTGATCGTGATGAGGCGCCGATCGACCGTCAGCGGCAGCGTGGCGAGCCCGCGTGGTGTTATCTGCAGCGCCGTGTTCCAGTAATGGTTCGTGAGCGGGGACAAGCCGAGCGCCAGCTTGCCGACGACCTGCGTCCACATATGCACCGTGGCGTACGTGTCCCGCCACTCCTCGAGCGGCAGCGCCGGCCAGCGATCGCGGGTCGCGACGTCAGGCGTCAGGGGTCAGACCTCCCATGTCATCCACGAAGCAGTACAGCCCCGATTGCGCCGCGTCAACCTCGTCTTACGGCTTCGGATGCGGTCCCGTGAAGTCCGAGCAGCACGGTTTCTGCGATGGTGTGAACGTCATGAACTCGACGCGCACGTCGTCGGGATCGAATACGTTCAACTGATACTTGCCGTCCAGTCCCATCTGCGTGTGTTCTTCGCCGTGCGGCCGCCACCCTGTCCGTTGCAGCGCCGCGTCCGTTGCGTCCATGCTCTCGACGCCCAGCGACAGGTGGTTCATGACGCCGATCAGGTGACGGCTCGCATCGGCTGGGACATTCAACATGTACTCGAGCCAATCCGTGCCCTCCGGAACCTGGGACGAGACCCAGTCGGTGCGGTCCGGCTTCATGCCGCCGTGCCAATATGGGCGAAAGCCGAGTAGGTCCTTGTAGAGCCGATCCATGGCGGCGCGATCTCTCACAATGAACCCGACGTGAATCAGGCGATGCGAGATGGCGCCCTGCCGATCGGAGTCCGCCGGCGACTCGAGAAACGCGACGCGGTGCCCTTCGGCATCGGTCAGCTCGAATTCCGCACTACCGTCCTGCCGTGTCCGGACCGCTGCGGGCACCATCTGGTTGTGGGCGGCCAGGTAGCGGCGCAAGCCTTCCGCATCGGTCGTGCGAAACGCGATCACCTGTAAGCCGGGAGGCTGCTGGTCCGCCTTCACCACCTCGACGTACTGGTCCTTCCCGACCTGGTAGCGCGCGCAGTCCTGCGCGGAGCAGCTCGCCTTCGGTAAGAGCAGCTCCCCGGTGTAGAAGCGCTGCGATGCCACCGGATCCTTGGCGTAAATGCGAACGTAGGCGATTCCCGTGATGGGAGGGCGCTTCGCCTCCTGCGCGATCGCCGCCGGAGCCAAGAGAGCAGCGGGCAGAATGAGGCGGAGAACATTCATGCGCGAACGCATAGGGCCTTCTCCCGGTAATGTCACTGTGATGTGGTCCACGGCAGGACGCAGCGCTTCCGGCTGCTGGCGACCGCCAGCTCCAGTCCGCGCATGACGTTGAGCACCTGCTCCGGCGTCACCGCCGGTTGCGTCTTTCCGAGTATGGCATCGCGGATATTCTCGTAGTAGTGCGTGAAGCTCGACGGGATGGTCGGCACCGTGCGAGTTCCCTCGGGCGTGGTCAGTCTGCCGTACATCTCGGGAGGTTCCGAATCCCAGTGCGACTCGTCTGGCGTACGGCCCGATTTCAGCGCCGCTTCCTGGGGGTCGAGTCCATACTTGACGAAAGAGCCCTTGGTGCCGTGAGCCGCAAAGGTCGGCCCCGGTGAAAGCGCCAGCATGGACGCCCGCAACAGCGCGCGCATGCCGGGGTAGTGAAGCGTCACGTCGAACGCGTCGTCTGCGGCGGCGCCTTCGCGCTCGACCCGGATATCCGCGGAGACCGCTTGCGGGGTGCCGAACAGGACCAGGGCCTGGTCGAGCAGGTGCGGGCCCAAGTCGAACCAAATGCCGGAGCCGGGCTGCGCCTGCTCCCGCCACGCGCCCGGTCGGAGCTCCGGCCGGAAGCGGTCAAAGTGGGATTCGAACAGCGTGACGCGGCCCAGCACCCCTTCCGACAGAAGGTTCCGCAGGGTCACGAAGTCTCCCACGTACCGGCGGTTCTGATAGGCCGAAAGCACGCGCCGCCTCGCGGCGCCGAGTCGGATGAGCTCTTCGGCTTCACGGAGTGTGGTGGTAAACGGCTTGTCGATCACGACGTGGCGTCCCGCGAGGAGGCATTGCTGCGCGATCGGATGGTGCGACGTATTCGGTGTGGCGATGACGACCAGGTCGATGGTCCTGGTGAGCAGCTCCTCGACGCTGCGCACGACTTCGACGTCCGAGTAGCGCGGGTCCGGCGTGCCGTGGCGCTGCACGATCGTGGTCAGGCGGAGGCCGTCGACCGCGCGAATCACGGGTGCGTGAAATACCCTGCCGGAGAAGCCGAAACCGATGAGTCCGACGTTGAGCATGACAGGATTGTAGGAGGACAGCGTCGCTTCGGCAGGCGCTAGGGGTCAATACTCCGCGAACCCGTCGTCAGGATAGCAATACAGCCACCGCTCCCCCGGCTCCGCCGAAGCGACCACCGGATGTCCGGTCGCACGCGCATGCTTGGAGGCATGACGGTTGGGGGAGCTGTCGCAGCACAGGGTGGCGCCGCACTGCTGGCACGTGCGCAGATGGACCCACTGTGCGCCGATCTTCACGCACTCGGCGCATTCCCGACGCTTGGCGTGCCGCACCGTGGTGATCGCAGCGAGATGGGTGCAGCTGGCGTCGGGCATCGGAGACCTCTCGTGTTCGTGGCGGGGGGGGGACGCCCCAAAAGTGCCCGCACGCTGCTATTTAATCATGTTGTCAAGTCAAGGGTTCGGCGAATGTCTGCTCCGCTGTCCCTCAAACGTCTAACGGTTGGAAGCGCACCCCCACGAGGAGTCATCATGAGCGAGTTCATCTACCTGTACCGCAGCACCAACGAGGCCAGTCGTGCCGCGATGGGATCGCCGGAGCAGATGCAGAAGAGCATGCAGACCTGGATGGCCTGGATGCAGCAGCTCGCGGACAAGGGCCATATCAAGAACCCCGGTCACCCGCTCGAGCGGGCGGGCAAGCTCGTCAAGGGAAAGCAACGGACCATCACCGACGGACCATACGCCGAGTCCAAGGACGTCATCGGCGGCTACACCCTGGTGGAAGCGAAGGACCTCGCTGAAGCCGTGGAGCTCTCGAAGGGCTGCCCGATCCTGGAGGGCGGCGGCGTGGTGGAAGTCCGTCCCGTCCTGAAGACGGGCATGTGACGGACCTGCACGAGCATCTGTTCCGGCGCGAAGCGGGGCGGATTGTCGCCACGTTGACGCGCATCTTCGGTGTCGAGAACCTCGCGCTGGCAGAAGACGTGGTGCAGGACGCCTTCTGCCGCGCGCTCGAGGTGTGGCCGTTTCGCGGCGTGCCGGAGAATCCGTCCGCATGGCTCATGGCCACCGCGAAGCATCGCGCCCTCGACGTGCTGCGGCACGAGCGCACCGCACGCACGCTCGCACCGGAGCTGGGGCGGTTGCTCGAGTCCGAGGAGCGGCTCTCTCCGGCCGTCGAAGAGCTATTTCGAGCGGACGCCATCAAGGACGACCAGCTGCGCATGATGTTCTCCTGCTGCCATCCGGGCCTGCCCGAGGCGGCGCAGGTCGGACTCATGCTCCACATCCTGTGCGGCTTCAGCGTCGACGAGGTCGCCGCCGCCTTCGTCAGCACGCACGCGGGCGTCGAGAAGCGGCTCACGCGCGCCAAGAAGGTCCTCGCCGAGTCGGGGCGGCTCTTCGAGATCGCGGACGCCGCGGACTTCGCCACGCGGCTTCCGGCCGTCCACCGGGCACTCTATCTACTCTTTAACGAAGGCTACCACGGGGCGTCGCCCGAGTCGGCGGTACGCGTGGAGCTGTGTCGGGAGGCGCTGCGTCTCACGGCCCTGCTGTTCGAGCACCCGCTGGGGTCGACGCCGGCCACCTACGCGCTCGCGGCGCTGATGTGTCTGCACGCGGCGCGCTTGCCGTCGCGCCTCGATGCGGCGGGCCATCTGAGCGTGCTCGCCGACCAGGATCGCTCGCGTTGGGATCCGCATCTGATGGCCGAGGGGCAACGACTGCTCGAGCGCTCGGCCACCGGCCCCCAGCTGACGGAGTATCACGTCGAGGCCGCCATCGCGGCGGTGCACGCGTCCGCGCCGCGCGTAGCAGACACCAATTGGACACAGATCGTGTCGCTGTACGACACGCTCATGACCATTCGGCCGTCTCCGGTCGTGGCACTCAACCGCGCCATCGCGGTCGCGCAGCGCGACGGCCCCGAGCGCGGGCTCGAGGAGATCGGCGCGATCGCCGACAGTCATCGTCTCGCCGCCTACCCTTTCTACCACGCGGCGCTCGGCGAGCTGGAGCTGCGCCGCGGCAGAATCGAGGCTGCGCGCGAGCACTTCCGGGCGGCGCTCGGGCTGGCGCGCAACGCCATGGAGCGGCAGTTCCTCGAGCAGCGGATGGAAACGTGCGAGGGCGGAAAGGCCTCGAGGCCAGCCTAGGTAGTGATCGCGCCGTGGGGGGCTATCGGTTGATCCAGTACGACAGTTTCACCAGGAAGCCGTTGTCGGGCCGGAGGTCGAACAGATCGCGGAGGTT
>QHUK01000060.1 GCA_003222085.1 Gemmatimonadota bacterium | reverse complement strand
GCGCTCCGGTTGGCCCCCCAGCAGTACACGGCGCCGCTGCTCGTGAGGCCGCACGCATGAGAATCGCCCGTGCTGAGCGTCGTGAAGGTGAGCATACCCGTTACGGCCACGGGGATCGGGCTATTGGTCGTCGTGCCGTTGCCGAGCTCGCCCACGCCGTTATAACCCCAGCAGTACGCGGCGCCGCTGGCCGTCAGCCCGCACGTGAAACCATCGCCAGCACTCACCGCTCCGAACATGAGCCCGCCTGCGACGGGCACGGGCGTCCCGCTGCTGATTGTCGAACCGTCGCCGAGCTGGCCCTGGACATTGTCTCCCCAGCAGTACGCAGCGCCGCCGGTCGTGAGCCCGCACGTATGCGACCTGCCTGCGCTCACGGCCGCGAAGGCAAACCCGCCCGCCACGGGCACCGCCGTTGTGCTACAGGGGACACCGCTGCCGTAGTAGTAGCTAATCTCACACTCAGAGGCTGCGGACCCGCCGAGCTGGCCGCTGCTGTTACTGCCCCAGCAGAACGCCCCGTCGCTGGTCGTCACGCCGCAGGTGTGAACGCCTCCAGCGCTGAACTCCGCGAGCATGAGACTCACCACCGCAACCGCTGCCGTGCCGTTCTTCGCCTCACTCGTCGCGGTGATCGTCGCCTGACCCTGAGTCACCCCCGTGACCAGCCCCGTGGAGCTCACGGTGGCCACGGCCGTATTGTCGCTCGCCCAGGTGACGACGCGCCCGCTGAGCACGTTCCCGTTTGCGTCCTTGGGCGTCGCGGTCAACTGCACCGTCTGGCCGAGGAACACCGTAGGCGTGGCCGGCGTCACCGTTACGGATGCGACTGGCACCTGGATCACAGTAATCGCTGCCGTGCCGCTCTTCGTCTCACTCGTCGCGGTGATGGTCGCCTGACCCTGAGCCACCCCGCTGACCAGCCCCGTGGAGCCCACCGTGGCCACGGCCGTATTGTTGCTCGCCCAGGTGACGACGCGCCCTGTGAGCACGTTCCCGTTCGCATCCTTGGGGGTCGCCGTCAGCTGCACGGTCTGTCCGATCCCCACGGTCGCCGGCGTCGGCGTCACCGTCACCGATGCCACCAGCACCACGACGGTGAGCGCCGCCGTCCCGCTCTGCCCCTCACTCGTCGCCGTGATGGTTGCCTGGCCCTGAGCCACCCCCCCCACCAGCCCCATGGAGCTCACCGTTGCCACCGTCGTGTTGTCGCTCGCCCAGGTCACGACGCGCCCCGTGAGCGCCGTCCCGTTCGCATCCTTGGGCGTCGCCGTCAGCTGCGCGGTCGCCCCCACCCCCACCGTCAAGGTCCGCGGTGTCACGGTCACCGACGCTACCGTTGCGGGCGGCCCCTCATTATGGCAGGTGGCAAACAGCAGGACCGCTGCAACGGCGAGCAGACGTCTGAGCGTTTGCGCCATCGTGACCTGTTCCCTGATCCGCTCCCCTCGAGGCATTGGCGGGCCGCACAACATTACGCCTCGGGGTTCATGGCATCTGAGTTAACCGCGAATATGCAGACCTCACTGCGGTCCGCAAGGGAATGGCAATCTGTCTCTTTTCGTCGAAGGGTGACCCAAACTTGCTAGCGGACTACGATGACTGTTTCGGGGCGGGCGGCTCCCGGCCGAAGGCGCCTAACGGCGGCTTACGCCGCAGGAGCGTGCCGATGACAAAGTTCAGGATCGTGTATCGCAGCGTTTACGAGGGCGTGAGCACCTGCGGCCGTTGATCTCGCGTTGACGCATCCGCACAAATTCGCTTGCCATGCCCGCCGAGCCCACGTACGTTCCCCGCATGTCGCCACCGGCACTCCTGACCGCTGATGAGCTGCAGCACGTCTACGTCCCGGACAAGCGGGTGGAGCTCGTCCGGGGCCTGCTCGTCGTGCGAGAGCTGCCAGGCATGCGGCACGCACGGGTGGCGATGGATCTCGCCCTCGCTCTCGGCGCGCACGTGCGGGCGGCCGCATTGGGGCGAGTCTACGCGGAGGCGGGGTTCAAGCTCGCCAGCAATCCGGACACCGTCCGGGGTCCCGACGTTGCGTTCATCAGGAGAGACCGAATCCCGGATCCCGAGCCGACGGGATTCGCGCATTTCGCCCCCGACTTGGTCGTTGAGGTGATCTCACCCGGCGATCGCGCCGGCGAGGTCCTCGCCAAGGTCGCCGACTGGCTCTCCGCCGGGACTAGGCTAGTCTGGGTCCTGGACCCCGCCCGGCGTGTGGCCCGCGTGTATCGCGACGATGGCACGGAACAGATCCTGACCGCGGACGAGAGCCTCGACGGGGGCGACGTAGTGCCCGGCTTCTCGTGCCCCGTCGGGGAGATTTTCTAGATCCTTCGCTCGCGCGCGTTCCGCGCGCTCGCCATGCCAGATCCTTCGCTTCGCGCGCGTTCCGCGCGGTCGCATGCCAGATCCTTCGCTCGCGCGCGTTCCGCGCGCTCGCATGCCAGATCCTTCGCTCGCGCGCGTTCCGCGCGCTCGCTCAGGATGACAGCGCCGGTCGGGTTCGGAAATTAGGAAAGGGAGGGTGGTTTCCCACTCTCTCCCCCAGGGAGGGAGCGAGCCTGTCATCCTGAGCGCCGCAGGCGCGAAGGATCTGCTTTGCGAAGGATCTGCTTCTGGGGGTCAGGGGGTGAGGACTACGCCACCCGCCCGATCGGTAACCGCCGAATTCGTTTCCCGGTCCCGGCGAAGATGGCGTTGCACACCGCCGGCGCGATGGGCGGCAAGCCCGCCTCGCCGACGCCACCCGGCGCGGCCTCGCTCCGCACCAGGTGCACCTCGATCTCCGGCGTCTCCGCGAGCCCGAGCATCCGATAGTCGGTGAAGTTGCTCTGCGCCACCCGCCCGCGCTCGATGGTGATCTCCCCGTACAGTGCCGCGGTAAGGCCGTACACGATCGCGCTCTGCAGCTGGGCCTCGACCGTGTCGGGGTTCACGAGGATGCCGCAGTCGGCGGCGCACACCACGTGGTGCACCCGCACCGCGCCGCCCGGCGCCACCGACACCTCGGCCACGTGGGACAGGAACGTCTCGCCGAACTGCCACAGCGCGATCCCGCGCGCCCGGCCGGCCGGCGGCGCCGATCCCCAGCCCGCACGCTGCGCTGCCAGGTCGAGTACCCCGACGAGCCGCGGGTGCCCGGCGACCAGCTCGCGGCGGTACGCGTACGGGTCCTTCCCCGCCGCGTGCGCGAGCTCGTCCACGAAGCTCTCCACCACCCAGCCGTTCTGCGACGGTCCCACGCCGCGCCACGGCCCGATGGGGACGCCGGCATCCACGGTAGCGCGCTCCAGGCGGAAATGGGGCAGGGGATAGATCAGCTCGTCCGCGCCCCGCGTGAGCAAGAACGACCCGCCCGCGGGCCCCACCAGCCGGTGGCTCCACGCCACCGGCGCGCCGCGCGCGTCGAGTCCCGCGCGCAGCACATTGTACGTGGCGGGGCGATACACGGCGTTCTGGATGTCGTCTTCCCGCGTCCACACGACTTGGACGGGCCCGGCGATCTTCTGCGCCAACTCCACCGCCTCGGTCGCGTAATCGGTCGGTCCGCCACGCCGCCCGAAGCCGCCACCCAGATAGGTGACGTGCACGGTTACCGACTCGACAGGAAGGCCAGTCACCTGCGCCGCCGCTCGTTGCACGCCCTGCGGGTTCTGCGTCGGCGCCCAGATCTCGCACCGACCACCGCGCACTTGGGCCGTACAGTTCATCGGCTCCATGCATGCGTGAGCGAGATAGGGCGCCTGGTACACCGCCTCGACCGTGCGCGCGGCGGCCTTGAGATTCGCGTCCACGTCGCCCACGGCGCGAATCACTTCTCCGGGGCGCCCGGCCGCGGCGGCGAACGCGGCCCAGATTCCATCACTGCTCCAGCGCGCCGTGGCGCCCTCGTCCCAATCGACTTTCAGGGCGTTCTTTCCCTGGAACGCAGGCCAAGTGCCCGTCGCTACCACCGCGACGCCGCTCGAGACTTGGACCACGCGTTGCACGCCCGGCACGGCGAGGGCAGGGGCGGGGTCGAACGCCTTCACGTGTCCGCCGAACACGGGGCAGCGCGCCACCGCGGCGTACAGCATTCCTGGCACGCGCACGTCCATGCCGAAGACCGCCGTGCCGCTGACCTTGTCCGGTGTGTCCACGCGCGGCATCCGGTGCCCGAGCAGACGAAACTCCGAGGGGGACTTGAGCGGCGGGTCCGCCGGCACGGAGAGGGTGGCGGCGCGCGCCGCCAGGTCGCCGTAGCCGAGCCGGCGGCCAGTCGGCACGTGCTCGACCATCCCGTTGCGGGCGCGGCACGCCTCGCGCGGCACGTTCCAGGAGAGCGCCGCCGCGCCGATCAGCATCTCGCGGGCGGCGGCACCCGCCTTTCGTAGAGGCTCGAAGCCGGACCGGACGCTGCGGCTGCCGACGGTGAACTGGTCGCCGTAGGCCGGGTCGGCGTCCGCCTGCGCCACGCGCACGCGCGTCCAATCGGCCTCGAGCTCCTCGGCCACGATCATGGGCATTGCGGTGCGCACGCCCTGACCCATCTCGGAGCGGCCGGTCCAGATGGTGACCGCGCCGTCGGGTCCGATTTCGATCCAGGCGTTGGGCTTGAACGGCTCGGGCGGGTGCGCGGGGGCGGGGCGGGGGCGGGGGCGGGGATCGAACGCCGGCAGATACAGCCCGATGAGCAGGGTAGCTCCGGCGGCGGCGCCGGTCTTGAGAAACTCCCGCCGGTCGACGGTCGCGTGGCTCATCTCACACCTCTGGAACGGTCGATCCGGTCAAGCTACGAGGGGCGTCACGACCAGGTCAATCGCGGGCCTGCCGGCTGACGGCGATCGTCTGGCCTCACGACCCAAACACCTCGTGAAACAGCTTTAGCATCGCCGCCCACGACTGCCGGTCCGCGGCGGCGTCATAGGCGAGCTGGGGCATGCCGTATTTGCCGGCGTCGGGATTCGTGAACCCGTGCTTCGCGCCCGGGTACATCACTACCTCGAAGCGCGCGCCCGCGGTTTGCATCTCCTTGCGAAACGCCTCCACCTGCTCAGGCGGCACGAACGGATCGGCGCCCCCGGCGAGCACGAGGACTCGGGCCTTCACCTTGCCGGGTTCGGCGGGGGTCTTGGTGCCGAGCGATCCGTGGAGGCTCACCACGGCGGCGAGGTCGGCGCCGGAGCGCGCCATGTTGAGCACCACGCCGCCGCCGAAGCAGTAGCCGATGGCGGCGATGCGCGCCGGATCGACGCGAGGGTCTCGTTTCAGCAGGTCGAGCGCCGCATTGAAGCGGGCGGCCACCACGGCGGCATCCTTGGTGGCCTCGGTGGCGAACGCCTGCGCCTCCTGCGGGTGCGTCGTGACTTTGCCCGCGCCGTACATGTCGAGCGCGAAGCCCACGTAGCCGGCCTCGGCGAGGCGGCGCGCCTGGTTGCGCGCGTGATCGTTCAGGCCCCACCACTCGTGCACGACGATCACGCCTGGCCGCTTGCCCGCAACCGCGTCGTCCCAGGCGATGAAGCCCTTGAGGACGGTGCCGCCCTCGCGGTATTCGACTTCCTTGGTCTGAATCCTGGCCGCGTTGGGCGCTGGGGGTGCGAACGCGAGCCATGCTACAACCAGCGCCAATCCGAATTGCAGGGACATGAGATCGTCTCCGGTGGAGGAGCGTAATAGAATAACCGGTCCGGGAACCCCTCGTCTTCGCTCATCACCGGTGGCATAATGCTGCGGTATGTCTATCGCCCTGTCGCGTCCCATTCGAGTAAAGGAGCAACTCGTGATGAAGAGCAAACGCATGCTGACGATTGCGATCGTGACGGCACTCGTTAGTGCCTTGGGCGGCAGCGCCGTGTCCGCCCAGGTCGTCCAGGACAAGTACACCCTGAAAGTGCCGGGTGGGCTCGCGTTCTCCGAGTTCAGGGGATACGAGGCCTGGCAGGTTGTCTCCGTCAGTCAGGACGGACCCCTGTTTGCCGCGATCCTCGCCAATCCCGTGATGATCGAGGCCTACCGGGCCGGCGTTCCCGCGAACGGCAAGCCGTTCCCCGACGGCTCCAAGATGGCGAAGATCCATTGGAACCCGAAAAAGCTGGAGACCTTCCCCGCCGCGACGGTCCCGGGCACGCAGCATGACGTCGACTTCATGGTGAAGGACAGCAAGCGGTTCGCCGACAGCGGCGGGTGGGGATGGGCCGCGTTCAACTATAGCGCGGCGTCCCGCACCTTCTCGCCCGGCACCACGGCCGACGCGCCGCCGCAGGGGAACGACGCCAAGTGTGGATTGGGGTGCCACACGATCGTGAAGGCGAGAGACTACGTCTTCACCGATTACGGGAGCCGCTGAACGGGGAAGTCGTGATGGAGCGAGAGAGGCACGGCTGACCCCGAACGCAAGCCCGGGGATCACCGAACGGGAGCGTGACCAACCCGCGCGTTGAGGCATCGTTGACGCAAACCTATCACACTCGCTTGACCATGATGCGCGACCGCCAGTACGTTCCCGCCATGACGCCAACGTTAGTGACGGCCGACCAGCTGGAACGCCTCCGCCTGCCCGACAAGCACGTCGAGCTGGTGAAGGGTGTGCTCATCGTCAAGGAGCCGGCGGGCTATCGCCACGGCGCCGTGGCCGCCCGGCTCGCCAAGGTCCTGATGGACTACGCGGATGCCCAGGACCTCGGCCAAGTCGTGGCCGCCGAGACCGGTTTCACGCTTGCCACCGATCCCGATACCGTGCGGGCACCAGACGCCGCGTTCGTCCGTCGCGAGCGGCTCCCGGACCCGCCGCCCGCTGGATTTGCACGGCTCGCCCCCGATCTCGTCGTCGAAGTCCTCTCACCCGACGACCGGCCGGGTGAGGTCCTGGCGAAGGTCGCAGACTGGTTGAGCGCCGGAACCCGGCTCGTGTGGGTCGTCGACCCTGCCGGCCGGCGTGCCCGCGTCTATCGGGCCGATGGCAGCGACGCGTCCGTCGATACCGACGGCGCCCTCGACGGCGAGGACGTCGTACCCGGGTTCACCTGCAAGCTGAGCGTGATCTTCTAGCCCTTAATTATCCGTCTTCCCCAACGCCTCCGCCGCCGCCCGCCGCACCTCGGGATCGCGGTCGTTCAGGGCCCGGGTGAGCGCGGGAAGTGCGGCGGCGACTTTCATCTCGCCCAGGCCCTCGACGGCGGCTAGCCGGATGCTCTTGTCGTCGTCCCCCAGCCGGTCCACCAGCGCTTGCACCGTGGCGAGATCGCCGATGTGGGCGAGCGCCTTGGTGGCGTGGCGGCGCAGGTCCAGGTCCGGCGACGTGGTGGCGCGTACCAGCGCGGCCGGGGCTTTGGTCACGTCATCGAGGTCGCCGATCGCGCTCGCGGCTTCGCGCCGCACGTCCACCTCTTCGTCGCCGAGCGCCCGGGCCAGCGGCTCGAGCGAGCGCGCCAGGCTCAAGTTACCCAAGGCACTGGCGCATTCCCGCCGCACGTCCGCGTCCGGATCGTTGAGCAGCAACCCCTCGATCGGTGGTACCGCGGACCGCTCGTTCAAGTCGGCCAGCGCGCTCACCGCCGCCCGCCGCACCGCGTCGTTGCGGTCGGTGAGCGCGCCGACCAGCGCGGCCCCGACGCGCGGGCCCTTCATCTGGCCGAGGGCCTCGGCGGCCGTCGCGCGCATCACGGGATCGACATCCCGCAGCAGCGGCAGGACGTCCTTCGCGTAGCTCGCGTCCTCGAACCGCCCCAAGGCCCAGGCACTTGCCAACCGCACGCGCGGTGACGGCGAATGCACCGCACCCTGCAACGCCGGCGCGGAGGCGGGATCCTGGATTTCGCCCAGAGCCCAGGCGGCCATGGCCGCGGGTCCCGACGCGCTATCGGCGAGCCGGCGCTCGAGTGGGCCCCTAGTCTCGTGCCGCTCGCCGACCCCCGCGGCATACGCGGCGCTCTCGCGAATCCTGGGTGACGCGTTCTCGAGCAAACTGCCGAGCACATTAGCGGACACGGCGCTGTGCCCGAGCAATTTCGCCGCAACGCGGCGCACGCACTGGTTGTCGCTGCCGAGCGTCGCGACCAGGAGCGACACCGCCCGGGGATCGGTGATGCGCCCGGCCAGGGAGTCTTTCGCTCCCTGGACGTTGGGTGCGTCGTCGAAGCGGCCCAAGCGACCGGGTTCGTCACCTATCCAGAAGTTGCCGAGCTGGTCGCCGATCAAGTCGCAGATCACGGGATCGGTGTGGGCGAGCGCGGCGAGCAGCGTCGCCACGCGGGCGGAATCGGCGCCGGGCCGCCCGGGGCCCCCACCCCCAGCCGCCACCGAGAGGACGAGGAGGTACAGGGCGCGGATCATGGATCCTGCCCCAGTGCCTCGGCGGCGGCGCGGCGGACCTTGGGATCGGGCGACTGCAGTGCTGCCTGCAGCGCCTGGCGGGCGGCGGGGTCGGCGATGTGGCCCAGGGCTTCGGTGGCGGCTTCGCGCACGTCGCCTCGGGGGTCGTCGATCAGCCGGCGCAGCGCGGGAATCGCGGCGACCACCGAGCGCTCGCCCGCGAGCTCGGCGGCGCGCTGGCGGACGTCGGCGCTCGCATCCTTCATGAGGTTGAGAAGCGTCGCTTCGGCGATCGGCGCCTTGAGATCGTTGAGCGCGCTGAGCGCCGCGTGGCGGACGTCGGCATTGGCGTCGCCCAGCGCTTCGGTGATGGCGGCAGCGCCGCTCTGGGCGCCCAAGTTACCGAGCGCCTGGACGACGGCGCTGCGCACGTCGGCCGACGGGTCATGAATCAAGCGGGCGATGGCGCTGCCCGCCGAGCGCGCGTGGAGGTGCTCGAGCAAGTCGACCGCTTCATGGCGCACGTCGGCGCTGGGGTCGTCCAACAGGGCCACCACCGGCGCCGTGGGCACGCCCTGCTCCCAGTGCGACAGGGCGGAGAGCGCGTTGTGCCTCACGTCGGCGACCGGGTCCTTGAGGAGACCCGCGATCGGGCCGATGGCTCTGGGGTCTTCGAGGTCTGCCAGCGCGTCCACGGCGGTCGAGCGCACTTCGGCGTCCGAATCCGCCAGCACGACGATCAGCGGCTGCACGGCGCGGGGATCGCCCAGCTGTCCGAGCGAATGTGCGGCGGCGCGACGCACGCCCGCGTTTTCGTCCTTGAGGCGGGCGATCAGGGCTTTGACCACGGTGGTGTCCTCACCCCCTGACCCCGTTCGGGTCCTCACCCCCTGGCCCCCTCTCCCTTCGGGAGAGGGGGAACGCACGTAGTCCCCCCTCTCCGGAACGGAGAGGGGGACAGGGGGTGAGGGCTGGGACACGCGCGGGGCGGCGGCGATGGTCGCCACCACGCCCAACGCCGCGGCGATGGCCCAACCGCGCCGCGATGCGGGGCTCGAGGGCAGTCGTCCGTCGAGCAGTCGGGCGATACGGGCGACCAGCAGCGAGCGCCGCTCGGCGAGGCCCGCGACGGGTACGCCCAGGGGGGAGGCCTGGATCCATTCGGCCACCGTCGCCAGACACTTCGCGAGCGAAACCGCCGAGCCGGTTTTCCGCATGGCCCACTCGTCGCTCAGGTATTCAGCCGTCGTCTCGAGCTCCCGGCGCGCGAGCCGGTTGAGCGGCTGGAAGAAGAAGAAACGCTCGATCAGGCTCGCGCCCGCGAGCCACACGGAATCGCGCCGCGCCAGATGCGCCAGCTCGTGCGCCAGCATGCTGCGCTGCTGCTCGGCCCCGAGCTCGGACAGCGCCAGCTCCGGCACGCAGATCTCGGAGAGACCCAGGGCCACGGGACTGGAGATGGTCCGGGCCATCGTGAGGCGAACGCGGCGGCGGTATCCCGTGGCGCGTTGGAGATCGGCGAGCGTGGCGGCGAGCGGTCCGTCGCTCACGGCACGGCGGTCGGCGAGGCGGCCGACCAGGATCAGCCGCCGCGCGACGTAATAGAGCGACGAGGCGAGCGCGACTGCGGCCCACAGGAGTACGGTGAGCAGGGGAATCGACGGCGTGAAAAGGGCGGTAGAGGTCGTAGAGGTCGTAGAGGTTGTAGAGGTGTGCTCGGCGGTGGGGCGGGCCGGCGATTCGTTATTCCGGACAGTACCGGGTTCGCCTACGCTCGGCGCTGCGGGCAGCGTTACCGCCGCGGGCGTCGAAAGTCGGAGGCGCGCCTGGATGGTGCCGGTCACGAGACTCGCGAGTAGCGCCACTTTCCAGAGGAGGTCGGAGACCCCTGGCTCGAGGCGCCGGCGTCGGGTCACGAGCCATGCGACCCCCAGGAGCACCGTGCTGTGAATCAGGTACGTGAGCAGCCACGCGAACAGGCTGGATGCGAGGGGGGCGGCGGGGGGGGCGGTCATTTGGTCTCCGGGGCGGGGGCGGTGCTTTCGACGCGTGCGATCATTTCGCGGATCTTGGCGAGGTCACCGGGGCTCACGTCCGCGCCCGACAGCAGGTGCTGGACCAGGGCGGTGACGTCGCCGTCGAACAGGCGCTCGGTCAGCTCACCGACCATCGAGTGCTGCACCTCTTCTTCGGTCACCGCGGCGCGGTAGTGGTACTGGCGGGCCTGGGGGGGGGCCCGCCGGGTGACGACACCACGGCGCTCGAGTCGCGACAGCATGGTGGCGACGGTGGTTTGGGCGAGCCCGCGCTCGGGGTGCAGGGCTTCCCAGATGTCCTGGACCGTCGCTTCGCCCTTGTCCCAGATGACGCGCAGGATGGCGAGCTGCAGCTCGGTGAGTTGATGGCGACCTGGCATCTCTTCCCGCCTAGAGGTTGATCTACAGGCGTAGATTTACATGTGTAGTTTTAGGCTGTCAAGAGGGTCCAGAGGACACGGGGTACCTTACGCCATGACCGCTCCCCCCTCGCTCCGCGCCCTCCGTCCCGCCGCTGCCCGTCCCGCCGATGGTGCCGCCCTCGATCTCGCCCGCCGGGCGGGCGAGTCGTTCCGGCGCGCGGTCGAGGCGCAGCGCGCGGGCGACTGGGCGCGCTACGGCGAGGAGCTGTCGCGCTTGGAGGAGGTCCTGCGGCAGCTCCAGGTCGTCCTGGGGGGCGGGGGGGGGCAGGCGGCAATAATGCTGCACGCCTTCGTCGCGATCCTGCTGCTCCTCGCGCCTCCCGTCGTTCAGCAGCAATGGGTTCCCCTCGGCAAGCGGCAGGTGGTCCCCCACGGAGAGCGCGACATCGTCCGGACTGCGGGCGAGGGCAAGTTCAAGCACATCCGCCTCGTGGTAGACGGTGGTGATCTGGAGCTGTTCGACGTGCGGATCACCTTCGGGGACGGCAAGACCTTCTCCCCGACCGGGCGATTCTCCTTCACGGGAAAGTCGCGCAGCCGCGGGATCGCGTTGCCCGGAGCCGCGCGTACCATCCGCTGGATCAACTTCTTCTACCGGGGCAACGGCACCGTCCACGTCTACGGTCGTCGCTGAGGCCCGGTGCGGGCGTCGCGTCCGGCTGCTCGCCCGAAACGGTTGCCGCGCCGTCGCCGCAGAAAGCTGCATGCACTTCCTCCTGAGCATCGTTCTCGCTCAAGCCATAACCATCCAAGCCAACAAAGGCCCGACTTGTCGACGAAGCTATTATTCAGTTTCCCGCATCCCAGGTGAGGCGTGAGCATGTGCCGAAACATCAAGACGCTGGCGAATTTCCAACCCCCGGCGACGGACGACGAGATCCGCGCGTCCGCACTGCAGTTCGTGCGCAAGCTCAGCGGCGCGGCGCGGCCGTCGCGCGCTAATGAGGTGGTATTTGAGCGAGCGGTCGACGAAGTGACGGCGGCCGCCCACCGCCTGATCCACGGTCTTCAGACGACCGCCGCACCACGCGACCGGGACGAGGAACGGCGCAAGGCACACGAGCGTGCGATCAAACGGTTCGGCGCGCCCCCGGAGCGAGCATCTCTACCTACGCCCTGAAGTCAAGCGGTGTCTGGGCCGTCGTCTCGTTGAAGGGTGAGCCGTGGCCTCCGGATCCGAGTGGGCACCCGGAGGCCCAAACACACTTGCTAGCGGACCACGATGGTGCCGGTCATCGCGGTGCCGTGCACCGCACAGTCGTACTGATAGGTCCCCGGCGCCGTGAACGTGACGGCGTACGTCTGACCGCTTCCGCTCATGATGGGACTGCTCGCAAACGCGGTCGATCCCTGGGACTGGACGCTGTGGGAGACGCCCAGGTTGTTGGTCCACGTCCACGTCACGGTGCCACCCACCGCCACCGTGTCGACCGCCGGGTTCGCGGTGCTGTTGTGGGCGCTGATGAACACGATTTGCCCGTTGTTTCCCACGGTCACGGACCCGACCGGCCCGCCGCCACCGCCTCCGCCACCACCGCCCCCATAACCGCCCCCACCACCCCCGCCGCCCCCGCCGCCGCCCCCGTATGGGCCGGACGCCGTGTAACCGCCGCAACCCGCGAGCACCGCGAGCGCGATCATGCCGATGACTGCTGTGCGTAAGCGCATTGGATCATTCTCCTCAGCTCGCCGGCTTCGCGGAGCTGGACTTTTCCCAGTTGACGAACAGGAACCCGCCGGGTGCGTCGAACTTCGGCTCGCCCGGGCCGGGTAGGATTTGGAGCTGCAGCTCATCGATCTTGTTCTTGGAGCAATCCCAGCAGGCGAGCGCGAAGTCGCCGTCGCGCCGGGTGCGGGACAACAGCATCACGTGCACCATGGCGTTGTCGGTCACGAGCGCGCCGTTCTTGTACAGGTGCCCGAACGCCCACAGCGCTACCGCGCTGTTGATCGTGGGCACGAGCGGCGTGTGCACCTGGGTGTTGCCGTGGTAATAGAGCCCGAGAATCACGCCGCCGAAGCGCGGGTGGTGCGGGACATCTTTCGTCTGGACCCGGTCGAGCGCGAGCCTCCAACGGGCGCCATCCTGAGTGGTGAACTCGGCGACTCCATCCACCGAGTCGCGCACCGCGCCTTTGTCCCAGGCAGCGAAGGTGAAAGAGCCGGAAATCGGGGTCACGTTGTTCGAGTAGGGCCCGTTTTTCACCTGCGACTCGAGCCCCTCCCGCTCATCCCCGAACTGCTTGAGGATCGGGGCCGCGCTGTCGGGGAAGGGGAACGGGCCGGGGAGGATCTGGATCACGGGCCCGCCGCTGGTCACCCGGATCGCCTGCGCTTTCTCTCCCCTCGCGGGCGCCTCACTCATCTCAGACTCGCCGTACGCCGACGACTTTGAGCTCGTGGCACCGACGACCTTCAAGTCGGTCTCCATGCCGAGCTTCTTGTGCGAGTCTTCGCCCACGGGGCAGTACACCTCGTAGGTCCCGGGCTTGAGGGTGAGCGTCAGGGTGGCGCTCGACCCCGGCTGGATGACGGCGGTCTCCTGCTCGATCCCCTGCCCCTCGACCTCGAAGGCATGCGGGATGCTGCCGACGTTTTCGACGGTGAACGTGACCGAGCCGGCTGCGACGCTGCGCTTCGAGAGCTCGACCTTCCATTCGGACAGCTTGGCGCTCACGGCCGCCGGGTCGCCCGGGGCGCGGTGCGCGGGGGCCGTGGCCCCGACGAGCGCAACGGCGGCGAGCAGCAGCGCCGCGGCGTTCCGGAGCGGAACGGCATGTACGTAGAACATGGCGATCTTCCTCCTGCGAGAGTGTGATGACAGCTTCGTTCGATGCTGGAGACGCCGCGCAGCGCCGGGTTATTCCGCCGGGAATAAACCCGCCGCTCGCGGAGTCCTCTCTCGAAGGCCCACGTGACCGAGCTGGCGCGATTCGAAGCCGTCGTGTTGCCGCACCTGGACGCCGCGTACACGCTGGCGCGCTACCTGACGCGGAGCGAGCACGACGCGGAGGACGTCGTGCAGGACGCCTGTCTGCGCGCGCTCAAGTATTTCGACGGCTTCCGCGGGGAGGAGGGGACGAGCGCGCGCGCCTGGCTGCTCGCGATCGTGCGCAACACCGCGTTCAGTGCGCGGCGCCGCCGGCGCCCGGACGCGGACGTGCTCGAGTTCGACGAGGCGCAGCACAGCGGCGCGGTGGCGGATGAGCACCCGGAGGCAGCGTTGCTCCGCAGTGCCGCCAAGGAATCGCTCGGTCATGCGCTCGACCGCTTGGCGCCGGAATTCCGGGAGGTGATCGTGTTGCGCGAGCTCGAAGGGCTGTCGTACAAGGAGATCAGCGACGTGGCGGGCGTGCCGGTCGGCACGGTGATGTCGCGGCTGTCGCGCGCCCGCGCGCGCCTCCAGCAAGCGCTACGTGGAGAGGAGGAAGGCTGACCGTGACTCATCCGGGCTTCGAAGCTCAGCTGGACGCCTATCTCGATGGCGAGCTCGCCACGGTCGACGCGAGCGAGCTCGAGGTGCACCTGGCCCAATGCCCGGAGTGCGCGCGGTTCCGGCAGGAACGGCTCGAGCTGCGCGCGGCGATCAGGGCGCGCGTCCCCGCGTTCGAAGCACCAGCCGCCCTGCGCGAACGCGTGCGGGCGGCGGTCGGGGCGGCGGTCCGTGGGCGCGCGCCTCGCCGCTTCACCGCGTGGGGGGTGTGGCGTCCGCTGGCAATTGCCGCCTCACTCGCAGTCGTCGCCGTCGGCAGCTGGCGCCTCGCGCTCCAGCGCACGGCGGGGGAGGCGCTCGCCGATGACGTCCTCGGGAGCCACATCCGCTCGCTCATGCCCGGCCACCTCACCGATGTGCTCTCTTCGGATCAGCACACCGTCAAGCCCTGGTTCAATGGCAAGTTGGATTTTTCACCGCCCGTATACGATTTCGCCGGCCGGGGCTATCCGTTGATCGGCGGCCGGCTCGATTACGTCGATGGGCGGGGCGTGGCGGCCCTCGTGTACGGCCGGCGTCAGCACCTGATCAACGTGTTCCTGTGGCCCGCCGCGCGCCGTGCGGCCGCCGCTCCCTCGACCCGCACCCGCCAGGGCTATCACCTGCTGCACTGGGCCACGGCGGACTACACCTACTGGGCCGTCTCCGACCTCGGCCTCCCCGAGCTCGGGGAGTTCGCTGGACTGCTGCGGCAAGCCGACTCGGCCGCCGGCGCGCCCAAATGAACAGCGGGTTTGATGATCAGGTGGTGGAGTGGAGCAGCGTGCCGGCCAGGAGGATGACGAACCACAGCACCAGGCTTGCGACCGATGTCCGCCGGAATCGACCCCATCCGGCGGCCAGGCCCTGTCGGAGCGCGGTCTCCGCTCGCATCCGTATGTAGCCATTGCCGAGCAACAGGGCGATGAGCCCCATCTTGGTCCAGAACAGGACCGACGTCGCAAAGCTGTGAAGCTCCGCGAACATCATCAGCAGGCCGCTCGCGAAAATGAGAGCGAGGCCTGCCACCACCCAGCGGTGCACGCCGGCAAGGCGGGCCAGCTCCTGGGACCAGTCCGGCGTCGCTGGCGAGAGCCGGAGCGACGCGCGATCGGCCGCGACGGCAACGCCGCCCCCCACCAGGATGCCGACCAGATGGAGATAGGTCACCGTGGCGCTCACCGGCGTGTGGCCGTACAGGTGCGCCCAGCGCGCGAGGAGCTGCGATACTGCCGTCGACGCCGTCATGGAGTCGTCCTCCTGAAAGGGTTCGGGGGTGCCATCTCCCGATGCCCAGACCACCGGTGCTCCGCAGGTATTCCCGCGGGAATAGTTCCGTAGCGACCTGAGTCTCTGTTCCCGTGGACCGACGGACGAAAGCGGAGGGTATTGGTGTGCGGTTACTGACACGCGTTGCGCGCGCTGCTGTTCCGGCGGCAGGCCTCTTGGCCCTGCTCATGCTACAGGTGCACCCCGCACGCTTGGCGGGTGCGACCCCGGTGCGGGCCCGCGTCGTCGTCTTCTCCGATCAGGCCCGCCGCCTCCTGCTTCTCCAGTATCAGTCGTATCCGACCGAGTTCTTGGGCTGCATGATCGGCGCGGTTCGCGGCGATACGGTGATCGTTCAGCGCATCGCGCCAGCCGACGTGAATCCGGGGGAGTCGACGCCGTCGTCCGTCGTGCCACGGCAGACATGTGAGGACGCCGGCTGGGCGAACACGGTGGGCATGATCCACAGTCATCCCGGCGGTCAGCGCTGCTTCTATTACTTCCCTGGCACCCAGGTAGCGACGTCAGATGGGCGCTCTTTCGCGCTGCAGCCCTATCCGGTCGATGCAATCATGTGCGGTGACCGGATCGTGTGGATCGGCCGCGACCTGGTCGAACAACAGCAGCCCCTCGGGGCCGGCGGCGGTGCAGTGCCATGACCCTCGTCAGCGGGCCCGTCTCCGTTGAGCGAGGGGAGTTTACCGGCTGCCTCCACCACGACGGGCGCCATTCCGGCGCCGCCGATAGAAGGCGCGGGATTTAGCCTGACCCCCGCACGTCCGCATGGAGCACCAGCGGCGCCGTCCCGCTTTCGATACGTCGTAGAACATCAGCCGACAGCTCGGGTTCGCACACTTGCGGAGCCGGCGGGGATCGCCGCCCGCGACCAGCTCCGCCGCTGACCGCGCCACGGCCCCGTAGAGGCGCTCGAGCGGCGCCCCAGCCGGCCGCCGCCGCGTGACGACCTTGCCTCGGCTGGCCGTCACTTCGCTGACCTCTGGGTCACGCGCCAAGTGACGGTTGAGGAGCGCGATGAGGCCGGGAGGAGGGGTCCCCCCTGCCGCCCAGGCCACAAGCCCCCGTCGCAGCGTCTCCCGAAACCCCCGCAGCCGCTCCGGCTCCTGACCGGCGGCGCTGCCCCTCAGCGCGCCGTGCGGCAGTACCCCCGCCGCTTCCGCCCAGGCCGCGACGTCCATGGGGCCCTGGAGCAGATGCACCCTGCCGTCCTGCACGACCACGGTGTTCAGGAGATCGACGGCGAGCCGCTCGCCTAGGAAGAAGAACCTCATGGGAACTTAACCGCTAAAATACTCATTTACAGGTTAGTCCGCCAGGCCCGACCGTGAGTGGGCGGGCTCCTGACCCTCAACCTTTTTCGACGGAGATCACGACATGCCACGCTTCGCGCAGTACACTATCGCCAATGCGCCTGAGTCCTCGAAGCCGCTCCTCGCGCGCGTGCACAAGGCGCTCGGCTTCGTCCCCAACCTGTTCGCCACCTTCGCCGAATCCCCCGCCATGCTCGAGGGCTACCTCGCGCTGTCCGGGAGTCTCGACAAGGGCGCCCTCTCCGCGACGGAGCGGCAGCTCGTGGAGATCGCGGTGAGCACGGAGAACCACTGCGCGTACTGCGTGGCGGCTCACTCGACGATCGCGGGGATGCTCAAGGCGCGGCCGGAAGTCGTGACGGCGGTGCGCACGGGCGCCCCCGTCGGGGACGCGAAGATCGACGCCCTCGTCACGTTCACCCGCGCGGTCGTGCGCAACAAGGGCTTCGTCCCGGAGACGGCGGTCGCGGCGTTTCTGGCCGCTGGATACAGCAAGGCGCAGCTGCTCGAGGTCGTGGGCCACGTCGGCCTGAAGGTGCTCGCCAACTACACACACGCGCTGACGGGCGCGCCGCTCGATGAAGCGTTCCAGCCGCAGCAGTGGGACGCGCCGGAGCTCGAGGTCGCCTAGCGACCGCCGGCCGGGGCGGCTCGTTTGGACGCCCCGGTCTGCGGCGTGGCGGGCTGGGAGGACCAATGCACGTCGCTGAGCTGTGGCGCTATCCGGTGAAGTCGATGGCGGCCGAGAGCCTGACCCGGGCGGAGATCCGCGCCGACGGGATCGTGGGTGACCGCGTCGTACACGTGCGCGGCGCGCACGGACGTGTCGTCACAGCGCGCACGCGACCGCGGCTGCTCGGCCACCGCGCGACCCTGGGCCCGGACGGGGAGCCGCTGGTCGACGGGCGGCCGTGGCGCGCTCCGGAGGTCGCGCAGGACGTCATCGCCGCAGTGGGGGCAGGCGCGCGGCTGGTGCGCGACGACGGGGTGGAGCGATTCGACGTGCTCCCGCTCCTCGTCGCGACGGACGGCGCGATCCAGGCGCTCGCCACCGATCGGCGACGCCTGCGCCCGAACATCGTGATCGCCGGCGTCGAGGGGCTGGCCGAGCGCACGTGGGAGGGCCGGCAGCTCAAGATCGGCGATGTGGTCATCGGCGTGCAGGATTTGCGGCAGCGCTGCATCATGACCACGTTCCACCCCGATTCCCTAGAGCAAGACGTCGACGTGCTCCGCCGGATCAACCGGGAGTTCGACGGGCGCCTCGCGCTCAACTGCTACGTCGTGACCCCCGGCGCGGTGGGAGTGGGCGATCCGGTTGAGCTCGTGGCGTGAGCAGGATTTCCAAGCGATACGAGTTCCTACTCAACGTTGCTCCACTCCGCTCGCTGCAAGACAATGCAGGGCACCATAGAGGTCCGCTGAGCGGTCCGGGCGACGTAAACCCGGCGGGGTCCCAGCCAGGGGCCCCGTTCCGCTTCCACGCGCTCGTCGCGCTTGCTCTGGCTCTCGCGGCAACAAATCTTTCCCTCGCCCCATGACGAATTCCCGCAGGACAGCGTTGACGGGACTGCGGTGGTTGGCGCGCGCGCTGGCGCTGGCCGCCGCGTACTTCCTGGTCGCCAAAATCGGCCTGCGCTACGCGACGATCGGGCCCTCCATCTCCCCGGTGTGGCCGCCCACGGGCCTCGCCGTGGCCGCGCTGGTTCTGCTGGGGCCGGGGTATTGGCCGGCTATCCTGTTGGGTGCGTTTCTGGCCAATGCGACGACCAGCATTCCGGTCCTCGCCGCGGCGGGCATTGCCTGCGGCAACGCTACGGAGGCGATGGTCGCCGCGTATCTACTCCGGAGCCGCGCCGGCCAACACCTGGCGCTCGATGATCTCCTCGGTGTGGGCACGCTCGTCGGCGTCGCGGCACCGGTGGGGGCGTTGGCGAGTGCCGCCGTCGGTGTCACGACCCTGTGGCTGGCCCAGGTGGTATCGGGGGCCGGGGTTTGGTCCGCCCTGAGTCTGTGGTGGGCGGGTGACTACCTCGGCGCATTGGTGGTGGCGCCGGTCTTTCTCACCCGGCTCACCTGGGCCGGTCCGGCTGGCGTGCGCATCGGCCGACGTGCGGCGCTCGAGCTGTCTCTCCTGGTGAGCGGCGCCGTGGTCGCGACCATGGCGATCTTCGGGGGCCTGTTGCCGGCGTCGCTCCTCCCGCAGGCCGAGTACCCCTATCTCTTGTTTCCCTTCGTGATTGTGGCTGCGCTGCGGTTCGGCCCGCGGGGCGCCTCGCTTCTGACCCTGACCGTGGCGACGCTCGCCGTCGGCTACACTGTGCGGGGCGGCGGTCCCTTCGTCATGCAGACCGTGCCGAGCACCGATACCGCGCTCCTGCTCTACATCGGCATCCTCGCCATCACCGGATTATCCCTGGGCCCTGCTACGGCCCGTCACGAGCGGGCGGAGCGTGCGCTGCGAGAGGCCAACGAGCATCTCGCGGCCGTGATTCAAAGCTCGCCGCTCGCGATCTACACGCTCGACCCGGCGAGCACGGTCCGGAGCTGGAATCGGGCGGCCGAAGCGCTCTACGGGTGGCCGGCGGAGGAGGTCATCGGCCGTCCGCTGCCGACGATCGGCCAGGATCTCGAGGACCACGCGCGTTTGCGCGACCGCGTGTTGCGGGGTGAAGCGCTGCGGGGGGTGGAGGTCACCCGACGCAGGAAAGACGGGACGTCGGTGAACATCAGTCTGTCCGTGGCACCGCTGCATGATGCCGCGGGGCGGGTCACGGGGATGTTGTCGCTCGCGGCGGACGTCACGGAGATGCGGCAGCTCGAAGTGCAGTATCGCCAGGCGCAGAAGATGGAGGCGGTCGGGCGGCTCGCCGGCGGCATCGCGCACGATTTCAACAACTTGCTGACCGCGATTATCGGCACGACCGCACTGGTGCTGGAGGATCTGGGGCTCGAGTCACGGGCCCGCCTGGACATCCAGGAAATCGAGAAGGCCGCCAAGCGAGCCGCCGGGCTCACGCGTCAGCTGTTGATCTTCAGCCGCCAGCAAGTGCTCGAGCCCCGCGCGCTCGACCTGAACGCGTTAGTCGCCAACTTGGAGAAGATGCTGCATCGGCTCATCGGTGAGGACATCGAGCTGCGGACGAAACCGGCCGCTCTGCTGGGGGCGGTACGAGCCGATCCGGGCCAGCTCGAGCAAGCGATCGTGAATCTGGTGGTGAATGCCCGGGACGCCATGCCAAAGGGAGGCCGTCTCACGATTGAAACGGCGGATATCGAGCTCGATCGCCGCTACGTCGCGGCGCATGTGCCGACCCAGCCAGGCCCGTACGTGCTGCTCGCCATCAGCGACACGGGCGTGGGCATGGATGGCGCGACCAAGGCGCGCTTGTTCGAGCCCTTTTTCACAACCAAAGAGCCTGGGCGCGGTACGGGACTCGGGCTCGCGACGGTCTACGGTATCGTCAAGCAGAGCGGCGGGTACGTCTGGGCGTACAGCGAGCTGGGCCACGGCACCACCTTCAAGATCTATCTACCGCGAGTGGCCGAGACTCCGGAGGCTCCGGAGTCGACGACGGGCACAGCCACGCCGGTAGGCGGATCGGAGACGGTGCTCGTCGTGGAGGACCAGGAAGAGGTCCGAAAGCTCACCAAGCGCGTCCTCGAGGCTCGGGGGTATACGGTCCTGGCCGCTCGGAACGGTGCGGAGGCGTTGGAGATAGTCGCCCAGCATCCGAACCAGATCCATCTAATGATCACGGATGTGGTGATGCCCGGGATGAACGGCCGCGAGGTTGCGCAGCTCGCCTGCGCGAGGCGCAGCGACCTGAAAGTGCTCTATGTGTCGGGCTACACCGGTGAGGCGGTGCTCCAGCACCGTTTGCTGGAGCCAGGCGTTGCGTTTCTCCAGAAGCCCTTCACTCCGGACGTCCTGGCGCGCAAGACGCGCGAGGTGCTCGATAACGCCAAGCAGGCATAGTCTTAACGAACGTTCCACTCTGCAGTCTTGCGATTCGTGAACGGGAGCGGAGGCTGAGTGGGGCACCCACACGGCCGGTTTTTTGACGCGTGTCAGTCTTGGTTGCTGACCCTTAGACAGCGCACACAGGAGCCGTCCTATGCAGCGTTTGGCGCTCGTTGTCACCGCGATTGCGGTCCTGACCGTCGGCTGTAAAGACCAGCGGATCCTGCAGCCGCCGGCGAGCCAGGGCCCGGCGTACATGATTTCGGACGGGGCGCACTCCGGCAACCATTTCTTCTTCTTCCTGCCGCCGCTTGCTCCGGACCCGAGCGCCCTCTTCCACGCGGGCACGTTCAATCCGGCCCTCTCCCCCGTCGTGGAAGTCTGCACCCTCACCGGTGACCCGAGCCGCGGAGCACCCGTCGACTGCCTGACGAGCGGCGGCAATCCGGTGCTCGTGTTCGGACCCGCCCCGATGGCCCTCGATGCGACGAACGAGCGGTACACTCTTAACTGGGACACGAAGTCCCCGACGCGGCTGGACCCGAACAAGTTCTATCGCATCCTCGTCCGGGGGGCCCCCAGGGGGAGGGCACTCGGCTTTCTCGACGTAGACCCGGTCGACCAAGGGCTGAAGAACCTGCGGACGGGTGAAGTCGTCCCGTTCCAGAACGGCCGGACGCTGCCGATCAAGGTTCGGATCGAGGACGGGGCGTTCGGGTCGACCAACCCCGATCACGTCGAGCGTGTAGTGGGGAATGTTGCGACGACCGTGACAACGAACACGGGGTTCTCCGGCGCATCATTCCCTGACAATTGGCTTCCCCAAGGTGCACTGGATGCGGGCATCAACCAGGTCGTGCTGATCATCGAACGCATCCCGGTGGGCCCGGGGACGAACGACCCGACGTGTCTTCAGAGCGGTCTGATGGAGCGCGAAGGCTGCTATCGGTTCCGCACCGATCCGGATCTGCACGACTTCGGTCCCTTCAGTCAACTGGTCACTGCCGGCGTGTGCTTCGAAGCACCGGACCTCATCGGTAACGCCAATGGGCCTCCGCTCGAGCTGCACCGCCGGGTGGAGGTAGAGGGAGCGCCGGCTGGGCCGACGATCGAGCTGGCGGAAGCTCCGGCGACCTTCCTGAGCTGTGCCCGCTTCGGGCCAACCCCGCCCCCCATCGGGACCATCACTTCGGGCCGGGTGCTGGACGTAGCGCGAGCGGGCTGGCATGCCCTCGTGCGCGGCATCGGGCGTCTGGTCACGCCAGGTGCGCTGCACGCGGTAGACCTGGGGGCCGGCGGCAGAACAAACAGCTTCAGTCGCATCGGCTGGGCGCGGCATGTGACGATGACCAAGGTCGACGGCACCGACGGCAACTCCGCACCCGCCGGCACCACGGTCACCCCGGACCCGGCCGTGTGCCTGACGCTGACCCATCATGGTGTCTCCAGCCCACTCGGGAACGAGCCGGTAACTTTCACCGTCATGACGGGCGAGGGAACCGTCGGCGGCCTTCAAGCGGTGACGGTGAACACCGACCTGGAGAGCGGGTGCGCGCACGCGTCATGGGTCCTTGGAGCAACACCGGGACCGAACACGCTGACCGCCGCCGCCCTCGCGAGCGGGAGTCCGTTGACCTTCACGGCCATCGCGACCGTCAGCTCAGGAAAACTGCTCTACGTCGCCAACATTTTCGGCAATAGCATCACGGCCTACGCGGCGGGGGCGAGCGGGAACGCGACGCCGACGGCCACGATCGCGGGCGGCAACACGGGACTGAGCCTCCCGTTTGGCATCGCCCTGGATGGCGCGGGCAACACCCGCGTCACCAACTTTAGCGCCAACAGCATCACACTCTACGCGGCGGGGGCGAGCGGGAACGCGACGCCGACGGCCACGATCGCGGGCGACAACACCGGACTGAACGAACCGGCTGGCATCGCCCTGGATGGCGCGGGCAACATCTACGTTGCCAACGGCGGTGGCAGCATCACGGTTTACGCGGCGGGGGCGAGCGGGAACGCGACGCCGACGGCCACGATCGCGGGCGGCAACACGGGACTGAACCACCTCCCGGAAGGCATCGCCCTTGATGGCGCGGGCAACATCTACGTCACCAACTTTTTCGCCAACAGCATCACAGTCTACGCGGCGGGGGCGAGCGGGAACGCGACGCCGACGGCCACGATCGCGGGCGGCAACACAGGACTGAACGGCCCGAATGGCATCGCCTTGGATGGCGCGGGCAACATCTACGTTGCCAACGGCGGTGGCAGCATCACGGTTTACGCGGCCGGGGCGAGCGGGAACGCGACGCCGACGGCCACGATCGCGGGCGGCAACACCGGACTGAACGGCCCGGGTGGCATCGCCCTGGATGGCGCGGGCAACATCTACGTTGCCAACGAACCTGGCAACAGCATCACGGTTTATGCGGCTGGGGCCAGCGGAAACGCGACGCCGATGACCACGATCGCGGGCGGAAACACGGGGCTAAACGCTCCAGTGCTGATCACATTCTAGCACGTTCGGTCGCCGAGGTTTGTCACGCCCCCGCATTCGCGGGGGCGTGGGTTTAGCGCTGAGTGCGGCGCGGCATGGTGACCTGACCTAGCGAGCACCAGTAGCGGGCCCAGCTAAATCAGCGGGCTTTCGTCCCTGCCGAGTGTCCCTTTCGAGCGGCCGCTTGGCCCGTGTGTAGCCCGGGTCGCATATTGGGGCTGTGCCTCGCACCACCACGTCCAGCGATACCAGCCCGGCCGTCGACGCGATCCGCTTCGAGCGCTATTCCCGCATGTCGCCGGCAGAGAAGGCGAAGCGGATCACGGAGCTCACGCGCACCGCCTGCATGCTCGCCCTCGAGGGCCTGCGTGCCCGCCATCCCGCGGCTGACAAAGCCGAGTTGTTGCTCCGGCTCGCCGTGCTCCGCCTCGGCCCCGAGACCGTGCGGCACGTCTATGGGTGGCGGGCACCCGATGGCCCCTGAGGACCTGCCCGATCCACTCCGCGTCGCCCTCACGGCGGCCCGCATTCTCCAGCGGCTCGGCGTTCCCTATGTGACCGCAGGCTCCTTTGCCAGCTCGTTGCATGGCGAGCCGCGATCCACGGACGACGTCGATATCGTCGCTGATCTGCGCCCCGCACATGTCCTCCCCCTCACGGCCGCGCTCGCTGCGGAGTGGTACGCGGACCAGGAAGCCGTCCGCGAGGCGATTGCACGCGGGGCCTCGTTCAACGCCATTCATCTGGCAACCGGCGTCAAGGTCGACGTCTTCGTAGTCGGGGCCGATCCGTTCGACGCGCGGCGGGTGGCCAGCGGACGGCCCGTGCGCGTCGGTGCCGAGCCCGGCGCAGAGCTGCGGGTGGACACCGCGGAGTACACAGTCCTGCGGAAGCTCGAATGGTTCAGGCGCGGCGGCGAAATCTCCGATCGGCAGTGGCGAGACGTGATCGGCATCATCCGGACCCAGGGCCTCCGTCTCGATCGCGGGGAGCTCTCGACATGGGCGGAGCGGCTCGGTGTGTCCGATTTACTAGCGCGAGCGCTGAGGGAGGGGGTGACGACGCGGTAGCGTCGGAGCTACTTCGACAATGGCTGGTACTTGTCCAGCCAGGTCAGGACTTCCTGAATCAGCCGGGTGCGCGGAACGAAATGGCTGCCCTCCTCCACCACATAGCGCTTCTGGCCGGGCGGAGTGCCCAGCAGGCGGAACATCGGGATCTGCGAACTCTCGAGCGGGAAGAAGAAGTCATACCGCCCGTTGATCATCAACGTGGGGATCCGGATCCGCGGAAGGAAATTGATCGGCTCCACCTCCGGGCGGGCCGGCTCGAAATCGAGGCCGGCGACATAGAGCGCGCTGACCCTGATGCGCGGCTCCACCGCCGGGATCAGCCCTCCCATCGCGCCGCCCCAGCTCAGACCGTAGTACGCCAGCCGCGCCGTGCCGACCTCGGGACGGGTCTCCAGGTAGTCGACCCCTCGGCGGAGGTCCTTCGCCCACATGACCACGTGGTCGCGGTAGAAGTTCGAAGTGTCCTGGACGTCGGTGTTGAGTGAATCGCTCCGCTGGTAGGTGCCCTTGTACACCGGATACAGCACCGCGCGGCCACTCTTGATGATGAAATCGATGGCCCGCACCTGCAGGTTCTGTGGCGCGTCACGGATGGCACTCGAGCCCGGGAAGTAAACGACTGCCGGATAGGGCTTCACTCCGCGCTTCGGCAGATAGAGATAGACGAGCAGGCTGTCGCCCGCGTAAGCGGCGTTCATGCGGACCAGCTCGCGGGTCCAGTCTCCCTCGTCCAAGCTCTCCACCACGTTCGCGGCAAGGGGGGTCCGGTCGTACTCGTACATCTGGCGGTAGGCGGCGAACACGGCGTCCGTCACCGGCCGCGTCTTGAGAAAGTCGCGCCACGTGCGCTGTAACGGTCCCCCCGCCGAAGCGAGGTTTCGCTCTGTGGCGAGATACTTGACCAGGCGGATGCCGTTAGTGGACGATCGGTCGAACGGCGCTTGGGTATAGACATCGTTGAACGAGTACGGCTCGTCGTTCCAGCCGCCGCCCAGGATGAAGCGCTCGTTCCCGCCGGCATTGAGACACCACTCGCGGACATTGCCGGCCATGTCGTAGGTCCCATAGGCGCTGATCCCGCGCGTGCTGCCGACGGGGACGGTTCCGTGGCCGGAGTAGTTGCTCGCGGGGACGATCCAGGCGCTGTTGTACACTGTGGCGGCGTGATTCCAGTGCGCGACGGTCGGCAGCGACTTGCCGGAGAACTTGGCGAACGCCGCGGCCTCGTACCAGCTGACCCCCGCGACCGGATGGTTCTCCTGCCCGGCGGGGTACTCGCCGGCTTCCCACGTGGATGGTCCGGTCCGACCGGTCCGGTCGGTCATCCGGGTCATCGCCTCCTGCCACGGGATGACGCGACCATCCATCACGAAGGGGTAGTCCCATAGCTCCCGCCGCCGGTACCCGCCGCTGTCCACGAAGCGCTTGAACTCGCCGTTCGTCACCTCGAACCGGTCCATCAGGTAGTCGTGCAGCGCGATCGGCTTGATGTGTTCGAAGCCGGGGAAAAACACGTCAAGCGCGCCGCCCGCGATACGGACCATCTCCGGCGGCAGCGCGCTGTCCCGGTCGAGCGTGATCACCGAATCGCGGAACGGGATGCCGACCAGATCGAGCGTCCGATAGCCCGGCAGCTCGATCCGTAGCCGGTTCGCGTTCAGGTACAGCCCTCCAGCTCCGCTCAGCGACAGCAGCACGCTGTCGAGCGGCGTCTTCCCGAGCAGCACCCAGGCGGAGTCGGGTGCGGCATACTCCTTTCGCCACACCGCGGCGCCCGCAGGATTGGTGTGCAGGTTCACGCGTCGCGCGAACTTGGGCCGTAGCGCCCGGAAGAGGGAGTCGCGGGGGTTCGCCGCCTCGACGCGCCGCGCCAACGCGTACGCCGAGTCCCACTGGCCCCGGTCGGCGAGCGCCAGGAGTTGGGGGATCCCCTGCTCCCGCGCCCAGCGCCGTTGGCCCATCTGCCGCCCCGGACCAAACCAGAGTCCCGCGCCGAGGATCAGCGCCGCGATGATCGCGGCCGCGAGGCGCGTGCGACGGTGCGCTGCTCCTGCACCCTCGACGCCTGCTGCGGCCACGCCACCTCCCGGTGTCGCGAAGCCCTCGACGTGCTCCAGCAACTCTTCGGCCGTTTGCCACCGCGCGGCCGGCTCCTTCTCGAGGCAGCGCATGATCGCCATCGCGAAGGGAGCGGCGACCCCCGGCCGCAGCGCCGCGATCGGCGGCGGCGTTTGGGTCACGTGCGCCGCGAGGATGGCCTGCGGTGTCGTGCCGGTGAACGGTGGCTGCCCGCTGAGCATCTCGTAAGCGATCACACCGACGGCGTACAGGTCGGCTCGTGCATCCACGTCGACCTGGCCCGTCGCCTGCTCCGGCGCCATGTAGGCCGGCGTGCCGATGGCGAGCCCGAGCGCCGTGAGTGTGCCGCGGGAGACGGTGTCGCTGGCCACCGCGGCGCTCGCCGCCTTGGCCACGCCGAAATCCATGACCAGGGCGTGCCGCCCGCTGACCATGATGTTTTCTGGCTTGATGTCACGGTGGACGATTCCGAGACGGTGCGCATGTGTGAGCGCGTCCAGCACGTGCTGAAGGATCCGAGCCGTGTCCGCGGGCGACAGCTTGCCCTCGCGGGTCAAGCGCTGTCGCAGCGTCTCCCCCTCGACATACGGCATCACGTAATACAGCAAGCCGGGGCCGGTCCCATCGGGGCGGGGGATTTCGCCCGAGTCGATGAGGGTCAGGATGTGGGGATGCTGCAGGTGCGCGGTGATGCGGATCTCGCGCAGGAACCGTTCGGCGCCGAGCGCGGCGGCCACGTCGGGGTGGAGGACCTTGAGGGCGACGGAGCGGTCGTGCTTGATGTCGTGCGCGAGGAACACGGTCGCCATGCCGCCTCGTCCCACTTCGCGCTCGAGCTCGTAGGTTCTACCGAGTCCGTGTTGGATCAAGCTACCGACGTCGGGCACACTGTCCTGCCGGAAGGAGGAGGGATTGCCTGACAATACTACGCCTCCGTTCGTCATATAGCATGTCCCCTCGAGACACCAATCCCTGACGCTACCGAGCGCGTGATGTCGCCCGAGGCTTTGGAGCTGGAGCTCGACCGCCTGCACCCCGCAGCCTTCGGCTGGGCGCTCGCCTGCTGTGGAGGCGACCGCGCCGCCGCCGAGGACGCGCTCCAGACGAGCTACCTGAAGATCCTGGACGGGCGAGCGCGGTTCGACGGGCGGGCGAGCTTCCGCACTTGGCTGTTCGCGGTGGTGCGCTATACCGCGGCCGGCCTCCGGCGCCGTGCGGCGTTCCGGCGGTGGCTGCCGCTCGCCGCCCTCGGCGCCACGCCCGACGGCCGGCCCGACCCGGCAGCCGTGCTCGCCCGCACGGAAGCGACGCGTCGGCTCACCGCGGCGCTCGACCGGCTGCCGCGGCGCCAGCGCGAGGTCCTGCACCTGGTGTTCTACCAGGACCTGACCATCGCCGAGGCGGCCGACGTCGCGGGCGTCTCCGTCGGCACCGCCCGCACCCACTACGAGCGCGGCAAGGTTGCGCTCCGGAAGCTGCTGAAGGAAGAACGGCAATGACTGAGCACAACGATCACGATCTAGAGGAACGCTTCCATGCGCTGCGCCGGGCAGACGCCGCCGCGGCGCCACCGTTCCACACGACGCTCGCCGCGGCACGTGTCCGCGGCGCCGGGAAGCCGCGACGCCGCACGCTCGGGCTCGCCGCCGCAGTCGTCATTGCCAGCGTCGCCGTGGCGCTCCTCCTCACCCGGCGCGGGGCGCCGAGCGATCTCGCGACCATCCGATTGAAAACGCCCACCGATTTCCTGCTCACACTCCCGAACGAGCAGCTTCTGCGCACCGTCCCCGCGCTCGGTCGGGCGAGCGTCACCGGCTTCACCACCATCGACTTGCACCGGAGGACTCCGTGAAGACGCTCCGCCTTTCTCTCGTTCTGGCCCTGGCTGTGTTCGCCATCGCCGCGGCGGCCCAGCAGCCCGTCCCCCAGCCCCAGCCGCCCCAGCCTCCCGACGATCCGCTCGCGCGCGTGCTCTTTCCCCCGGAACTCGTCATGCAGCACCAGCAGGACATCGGGCTCCGCGCCGAGCAGCGCGCCGGCATCACCAAAGCGATCCAGGATTTTCAGACCAAGGTGGTGGACCTGCAATGGCGCATGCAGGACCAGGCGCAACGGCTCACGACCCTGCTCGAGAAGCCGACGGTCGATCCGGTCGCGGCGCTCGCGCAGGTGGACGAGGTGCTGGGCGTGGAGCGCGAGGTGAAACGCGCTCACATCACCCTCCTGATCCAGATCAAGAACACGCTCTCGGCCGAGCAGCAGGCCAGGCTCGCCGCCGCACGGAGCGCGACGCGCTAGGGCCACCTAGCGGCAGCCGATCTTGCTCGTGATCCCGGTGCTGAACGTGCTCCTGATGCGTCGCAGCGGGGTCGTCGGCGTCACGGGCGAGGCGCCGGCAAAGGCCGTCCCCAGGCCGACGGAAAGCACCCATCGAGGCGAGGCAGTCGTGAGACCACGGCTGCCGTCCACCGTGACCATCAGCGGCGCCACGAGGGTGTGGCGCACACCCACCCCGATCACGCGGCTCAGTGCCTGGGTCGAGTCGGCGCTGCCCACGTCGACGCCGACGGACGCCGTCCACGTCCACCGGGGGGAGACGTCGTAGCCTCCCTCGAAGCGCAGCGTGGTGGCTTTGGGGGCCGTGATCGACGACTGCGCCGAGACACCGGAGACGCTGCGACTCGCGTCGGCCGAGAGGTGCGCGCGCCCCGGTGACACCCCGACGCCGAGGTCCATCCCCGCGGCGGTTTGGCCGGTCCCGAGCCCGCACGAGGCGTTACCCGTCGGCAGCACGGCCACGAGCGCCGCGCCGAGGGTCGGTGACCACGGCGTGACGAACGTGCGGGACACCGCGGCGACGACCGGCAGGTCCCCGAGCCCGCTGCTCGAGAACGTACCCTTGCTCGTGCTGTCGGACACGTGCAGGACAGCGGGAATGGCGTACAGACTGAGCCAGGAGCTCGGCCCGTACTCGAGGACGCCGCTCACCGCCTGCTCCGATCGCCGGCCGGTGATCTTCACGACACCAGCGCTGACGCCGGCGTCGATCCGAGACTGCGCCGTCACGGACGACACGACGGCGACGAGGCACGCGACACAACCGACAAGGACACGCATGGTGGACCCTTACACTAACACCGGCCCTCCGTGATGCAGGTCACCTGACGAGACCTCCAATACGCGTGACGTCATCGCGCTCCGAGCAGTCTTACCTCGGGAGCGGCGACCACCTTCGCCGCACGTTGCATAGGAGGACACAATGAAGAAGGCATTCCAATTCGCAACACTGCTCGTTTTCGCCGGTGCAGTGGGTGCTGCGGCGCAGCATCCCACACACGCGCCGGTCACGACGCACGCGAAGAACACCTCCTCGGCCACCAAGCCGACGACGGGGACGCGCGGCGCCGAGTCGGCGGAGCATCTGAAGAGCTTCCGCGGCATCGCGGCGAAGCTCAATACCACGCCCGAGGCGATGCAGACGGCCTATGAGCAGGCGAAATCGGCGAACCCGAAGCTCACCCGGGGTCAGTTCATCGCCGCCAACATGTTGGGGCACAATCTCAGCGACAAAGGCATCACCACTGACAAGGTCCTCGCCGGGCTGGCGAGCGGAAAGAGCATGGGCCAAACGCTCAAGAGCCTGGGGCTGACCGACCAGGAAGCGAAGCAGGCCGAGAAGGCGGCCAATAAGGACGTGCGGGAAGCCGACAAGGCAGCCAAGGCGCAACCGTAGCAGCAGGAGACCAAGCCGGACAGCACCCGCTAGACTGCGGGTCGGCAACAGCGACGGCGGGCGAGGTCCCTCTGGACCCCGCCCGCCGTTTTGCTCACCATCGTGTCACTCGAGCCGCCCCTTGGTCAGCGTCGGCTTTCCTGCGACCGTGATGGACGCGCCTCCCAGCTGTGCCGCAAATTGGAAATCGGAGTTGTTGTCTCCGCCCGAGAACACGTCGTTGCCGATCACGACGGTCACCGCCCCCGCTTGCGGCCACACGATGGCACCGGTGGCGAGCGGGAAGTCGACGGCGGGATTGAGCCCGATGTCGATCACGCCGAACCGTTCCTTGCCCGGGCCTGCCGCGTCGTAGGTGGCCTTGAGCGGCTCCACCCCCGATGTCGCGGTCATGCTCGTCAGCTTGCCCTTACTGAATACGAGGGTGAGGCCCCGGATCATCTTGCCGCGCCACAGCGCCCTGTCGATCACGATCTTGCCTTCGGCACTGCCCGGCACGGCGGCGAGCTGAAACTCGCCGGCCGGGAGCCAGGTGAGCAGCGCGGCCCCGCCCTGCGCGGCCTGCGTTTGCGTCAGGGCGCCGCTGCTGATCGTCGGCGTGCGGCCGCTGACGTCGAACGTCAGGCTGGTCCCGTTCGGATGGGTGAGCTGTGCGGTGCCCCCGCTGGCGAACGTGGCGCGCAGCCGCTCGCCGACCGCCTGAATCCGCTCCGGGGGCACGGCCACCGCCTTCCAGAAGCCCGCAGCGAGCCGCGCCTGCGGAATGCCGAGCCGCTTGGCGAGCGTGGCGGTGGGATAGAGGCCGTTCCCGAGATTGACGAAATGTACGTCGCGCTTGAGGAACGCCTCATTCACCGGCGCAAACGCCTTCGCCCGGGCGGCGATCCTCCCCTCGGGAACCCCGGCGAGGAGGCCTTCGGATTCGCCGAAATCGATGGCGATCTGCGCGTCGAACAGCTTCGCGACGGCGAGGTCCAGCTTCGGCTCCTGGTCGTCGTATTTCGCCGGGACCTCGTCGTAGGATCGCCGCACGAGGCGCTCGCTCCAGATGGCGAGCAGCGGTTGCGCCCCGACCTTGCGCGCTTCGATCGCGAGATCCTCCATCAACCCGGCATCGCGCAGGCTGCCGGTGATGAACACACTCTGGCCTTCCTGCAGCATGGCGCCGGCGATCAGCTGGTGCGCGATCGCCCTCAGGTCCGGCTTGCTCGACTGCTGGGCGATGCCCGTGCTGGCGACCAAGATGCCACCGAGCAGCAGGAGAACGGACTTCCGGATCATGAATGCCTCCTTTCCACGCGAGACGACCCCTCGGAAAACATGCAGCCTGGCGCCCGGCTCGCAAGAAGGCGACGGCGGGCGCAGACTATATCGACGAACTCAGACTGGTTGGAGGAGCGCCGGTGAAAACTCGGACTCTGGGCACGACGGGATACGCCGTCAGCGAGCTGGGCTTCGGCGGCTGGGGACTCGGGCGTGATCAGTGGCGTGGCGTCGAAGACAGCCAAGCACGCGAGGCGCTGCGCGAGGCTGTCGACCGAGGGATCACGTTCTTCGATACCGCCCTCGCGTACGGCAACGGCCACAGCGAACGCCTGATGGGTCGCGTGCTGAAAGATGAAATCCACGCCGGTCGGGTCGTGGTCGCGACCAAAATCCCGCCGCTCAACGATACATGGCCCGGGGGGGCTCATACGCCTGTCGCGGAGGTCTTCCCCGCCCGGCACATCGCGGCGAGTACGGAAAAATCACTCAAGAACCTCGACGTCGAGGCCTTACCCTTACAACAGCTGCATGTGTGGCACGACGCGTGGCTCAGCGATCCGGAATGGGCGGGGTCCTACGACCGGATCGTCCGCCTCAAGGAAGCAGGGAAGGTCCTGCATTGGGGCATCTCGATCAACGACCACGCGTCCGAGACCGCGCTGCGCGTGCTCGAGGATCCCGTCTTCGAGACCGCCCAGGTGATCTACAACGTCTACGATCGCTCCCCCGAACGGGCGCTGTTCGAGCTCGCCAGGACCAAGCCGCTGGGTGTGATCGGACGCGTCCCCTTCGACGAAGGCGCGCTCACCGGTCAGATTCGATCCGACACCGTGTTTCCCGCCGGCGACTGGCGAGCGGAGTACTTCAGTGGCGACCGGCGCGCCGAGGCCGAACGGAGGGGGAAGGCTCTGGCGCAACTCCTGAATGACGAAGTCCGGACCCTGCCGGAGCTCGCCCTGCGATTCTGTCTGTCGTCACCCCGCGTATCGACGGTCATTCCCGGGATGCGTCGCGCGGCGCACGTGCGACAGAACGTTGCCGCAGCCGAGAAAGGGCGGCTGACGCCGGACATGCTGTCCAAGCTCGAGGCGCATGCGTGGGAGAAGAACTGGTACCCGGCTTAGGGCGGCACGCCTGCCGATGATCCTCCAAGTCCGTTAAGTTCTTCTCCTGCATCGTCCGGCCAGGTAGCTCAGGTGGAGATACAGGGCGACGATTTTCACGGCACGGATCGGTTTGTCATCCGCCGGCGGCTTGGCACCGGCGGCATGGGCGCAGTATACGAGGCGTACGATCAGGAGCGTCACGAAACTGTCGCGCTGAAGACCCTGCGGTGGCAGGACCCCTCCGCCATCTACCGCCTGAAAAAAGAGTTCCGCGTGCTCAGCGACATCGCCCACGCCAATCTCGCGTCGCTGTACGAGCTCGTGGCGGATGGGGACGACTGGTTCTACACGATGGAGCTGGTCGACGGCGTCGAGTTCTTCGACTACGTCCGCCCCGAGCCGCCGAGCCAGTCCGCAGCGGCTCCGGATGTTCCCCGGCTCCGGGCCGCACTGGCACAGCTGGTCGAAGGGGTGGTGGCGCTGCATCGCGCGGGCATCGTGCACCGCGATCTCAAACCGTCCAACGTCCTGGTGACGCCCGCCGGGCGGGTGGTCATTCTGGACTTCGGCCTGGCTGACGTGGCGGCGCCTCCGTCGCACTTGCAGACTCGCGAAGAAGGCTTGTGGGGTACGGTGGCCTACATGTCGCCGGAACAAGTCGAAGGGGCGCGCACCCCCGCGAGCGACTGGTACGCGGTGGGCGTGATGCTGTACGAAGCGCTGACCGGGCGGCTTCCGTTTCAGGGCAGCGCGTTGAAAGTCCTCGCTGACAAGGGGCGGCAGGATCCGCCAAGACCGAGCGAGCTGGTGCCGGCGCTTCCCCAGGATCTCGTCACGCTGTGCGGGGTTCTCATGGCTCGCGACCCCGCGGCTCGCCCAGAGGACGGAGAAGTCCTGCGTCGCACCGGCGTGTCCGAACACTCGACACCAGGAGCGGAGGCCCACGAGCCCGGGCACCCGCCGTCCCTCATCGGGCGCCAGGCCGAGCTCGGCCAGCTCCGCGACGCCTTCGGCGCCGTGCGTTCGGGTCAGGCAGTCGCATTCTACGTGCATGGCGCGTCCGGGATCGGCAAGACTGCGCTGATCGGTCATTTCGCCGACGCCCTGGAGCGAGAAGCGGCGGCTCTGGTGCTGAGGGGTCGCTGTTATGAGCGGGAGTCGGTGCCGTACAAGGCCGTGGACGGCGTCATCGACAGCTTGAGTCGCTACCTCAAGACGCTCGCGGGTCCGCAGGTGAAGGCGCTGCTCCCGAACGGGGTATCCGCGCTCGCCCGGCTCTTCCCGATCCTGCTCAGGATCGAGGCCGTCGGAGAGGCCCGCAGAGGTGAGCGAGAGCCGGCGGATCCGTTGGCGTTGCGGCAGCGCGGATTCTCGTGCCTGCGGGAGCTGCTCACGCGACTCTCTGCGCAGCGACCCGTTCTCGTGTTCATCGACGACCTGCAGTGGGCGGACCACGACAGCATGGTGTTGCTCGAGGACGTGCTGCGCCCTCCCGATCCGCCCCGCGTGCTGTTGATTGCATCGTTCCGCAGCGAAGATCTCGCTTCCCAGCCCTTCCTGGGCGCGCTGCTCGAGCACGCGGGCACCCCGGCATGTCGCGCCTGCCGGCTCGGGCCCCTGACCTCGGCCGACACGATGCGCCTGACCGAGACGTTGTTCGTGTCGGGGAGCGGACCAGTGGCGGTCCACGCGGCTACCATCATCCGCGAGTCCGCGGGCAGTCCCTTTCTGGTGGAGCAGATGGTGCGGTATGCGCTCGATTCGAAGGACGCCGCCGGAGCGACGGGCATCGGCCTGGCCGAAATGCTGGAATCGCGCATGCGCGCTCTCCCGGAAGGGGCGCGCCCGCTCCTCGCCACGCTGGCCGTGGCTGGTCGGCCCGTCGACGCCAAGGTCGCACGCGCGGCGGCCGGCCTCGAGGGCGATGACCGCCCGCTGGTCGCACTGCTGATCAAGGCGCATTTCCTGCGCAGCTTGGGTGCTCCTTCTCGACTCGAGCTGTATCACGACCGTATGCGAGAAACGCTGGTCGCCGCTGTGGCGCCCCAGGTGGCTGCAGAAATCCACTGGCGGCTCGCGCAGTGCTCCGAGGAGATGTTGGGACTCGAGGATCCCGAAGCCTTGTTCGAGCATTACGCCGCGGCGGGCAACCGCGATCGGGCCGCCGTGTACGCGGCCAGCGCCGCAGACAAGGCCTTCGCGGCGCTCGCGTTCGACCGTGCGGCGCTGCTCTACGAGCGCGCACTGGAGCTCACTTCACGGGGTCCGGTTGACCTATCTCCGTTGCGAGCCAGGTTGGGCGATGCACTCGCGAGCGCCGGCCGCTGTCCCGCTGCGGCACAGGCGTACCTGGCCGCCGCGGGCACGGGCGCATCGGAGGACGCGCTCCAATACCAGCGGCGGGCGGCCGAGCAACTGCTGATCAGCGGCCACCTCGATGCCGGGCTCGAAGTCATACGTACCGTCTTGCGATCGGTGGGGCTCGAGCTCGCGCCCACACCGCGGCGGGCACTGCTGTCGCTCGTCTGGCGGCGAGCAGCGCTGCGGTTGAGAGGGTTGAGGTTTCGGCAGCGGTCGGCTGCGGACATTGAAGCGCGCGAGCTCACGCGCATCGACACCTGCTGGGCGGTGGCCGCCGGGCTCGCGCTGGTCGACAACATTCGCGCCGCCGACTTCCTGGCGCGTCATCTCCTGCTCGCCCTGCGCGCGGGTGAGCCCTACCGCGTCGCGCGCGGGCTCGCGCTGCAGGCGGGCTTCACGGCGATCCAGGGCCGGACCGGTCGACGGCGCGCCGCGCAGCTGCTTGCGGTGGCTCGTCCCCTCGCCGAGCGGATTCAGTCTCAGCACGCGGTCGCCCTGTGCGAGCTGGCTGCTACGGTCGCCGCGTTCTACGAGGGACGGTGGGAGCACGCTCGTGGGTTCGCGGAGCGAGCCGAGCAGATGTTGCTCGAGTGCGGCGGCGTTCCGTGGGAGCTGAATACGGCACAATTGTACCAAATGTTTGCCTGCTACTTCCTCGGTGACGTTCCGGAGCTGGCACGGCTCAGCCGCACGTTCTTGAGCAGCGCCCGGGAGCGCGGCAATCGCCTGGCTGGCTTCTACTGCCGCTCCGGGTTCGCCAACGCGGTGTGGCTCGCGGCAGACGACGTAGCGGGCGCGGAGCGGAACCTCGAGGAGGCCGTGCGGGAATGGCATCAGGAAGAGTTCGGCATCCCGCACTACTGGACGATCGTCGCGCGCAGCCACATCCGGCTGTATCGCGGGGAACGGGAGCTCGCGTGGGACGGCGTCATGCGGGGCTGGCCGGGCCTCGCCGCTTCGGTATTGCTGCGCATCCAAGGTGTCCGGATCAACATGCACGATCTGCGCGCTCGCTGTGCGTTAGCGGCTGCCGCTGGTGGGGCTGACCGCGCCCCACTCCTCGCGCTGGCCGAACGCGATGTGAAACGGCTCGAGCGCGAGCGGTTGGCCTGGGCCGACGCGCTCGCGCTGCTCCTGCGGGCGGGACTCTCGGCCGCGCGTGGCGAGGCAGCGGATGTGGCTCCGCTGCTGGAGCGGGCGACCGCGGCGTTCGAGACGGCGCAAATGGCCGTCCACGCCAACGTCGCTCGACGCCGCCTGGGGGAGGCGTTGAGCGGCGACGAGGGGCGCGCGCTGGTTCACATGGCCGACGCATGGATGCGCAGCCAAGGCATCCGGAACCCTGCGCGCTATGCAGAGGTCCTTGCGCCGAATCTCGCAGCGATCGGCACGCGGCCGACTATTTGAACCTCAGCGCGTGGAACACGTCCTCTTGGGCAATCAGCGACTGCAGGACCTTCATGTCGTCAAATAAGAAAAAGGTGACGACGTCGGCGACGTCGTTCTTGTGAATCAGGTTGGCCATGCAGTACTTGTAACCCTTTCCAAAGTGTGACTCCAAGGCCGTCATCGACGTGAAGCCGCCGTCGGCGCCGAACTCGGTCCTGACGGCCGGCTGTGGGAACGGCCGGATGTTGCAGGTCTTTCCGCCGGAAACGTTGAGACAAATCGTTTGGAGGAACATCTCGGCGAACTGCGCATTGTTCGAGCTCGGGAAGATCGCGTACCGGATTTCGGCTTTGGCGACGCTCGACGTAATCGCGAACTGATACTGGACATCCGGGTTGACGACGACAGCCAGAGCCGCAAATCCCTTGGGGAGCGAGAAGGAGAGCGAATCCTTCGCGAGCAGAGCGGCAAAGCTCTCCTGGGACCACGCCTCACTGCTCGAGCAGGCCGCGGCGACACTGACGAGCCAGCTCATTCGTTTCATGCGGACAAATCTAAGGATCGGCAAACGGCCGTGCTGCCACACATTGCGGCGGTCGTCCTCGGGCGTCATGTTGGTCGCGCGGCCCGAGAACGGCCCTCGCCTTCGCCCTGACGCCTCCGCTCCGACGCCACTCCGATCCCGACAAGCCGTCCTGAACCCGGGTCCCAACGTCACCATCCACTCGGAGGATCACCCCATGCTCGGTCTCCATTCCCTCTCCCGTCAGGCCGTGCGGCTCGGCATCGCCGTCGGCGGCCTCGCCGCCGCCGCGGCCTGCGGCGACAACACGATCAGCGGACCCACCCTCGACTTGAACCTCAGTCGCGTCGCCGGCTTCCACTCCCTGAAGACGGCACTGATCAACGCTCGGAAGGAAGCCAATGGCGGCTTCGATCTCGACATGTGGGCCGCGGTCGTGGATCGGAACGGCCTCGTCGTCGCTGTCGTGTTCACGGGAGCCACGTCCACCGACCAGTGGCCGGGGAGCCGCGTGATCGCGGCCCAGAAGGCGAACACCGCGAACGCGTTCAGCCTGCCGCACCTCGCCCTCTCGACCGCCAATCTCTACGCCGCTACGCAGCCGGGCGGCACCCTGTTCGGGCTCCAGGAAGCGAACCCCACCAACGAGGACGTCGCCTACGGCGGCAACGCGGCCGACTACGGCACGTCGACGGACTTCATGGTGGGGAAGCGGATCGGGGGGACCAACGTGTTCGGCGGCGGTGTGCCCCTGTATAACTCCAAGGGGACCCTCGTCGGCGGCCTGGGCGTGAGTGGTGACGCCTCCTGCGCGGACCACAACATCGCCTGGAAGATGCGCCACGCACTCGAGCTCGACTACGTGCCGAAGGGCGTGGCCGACGGCGGGAAGGACGACAACATCATCTACGACTTTGATCTGAACGGCGTGAGCGCGAGTGGGTTCGGCCACCCCGAGTGCTCCAAGGCAGCGACCGAGATCGGCAACGCGCTTCCCACGACGAATCCGATCCGGCACTGAGCCCGGTCCTTGACGCCCCCGTGACGCCGCGGTATTTCAGTCTCCCAGCTAGCACCGCCTTGGCGACAAAGGCAAACCCGGCGAAAGCCGGGGGCACAAAGCCACGGGTCCTCGCCTCCTCCGCGACGCCGGCGTAGTTGACGCCACGAAGGACCCACGACCGCCGAGCTACCGCATCGGGTAGCTTGGCGGTCGTTTTCTTAGGGAGGCGAAAGGAGGGTCGTCGGATGAAGAACCGCAATGGCACGCTGATGAGCGTCTCCGACTTACAAGCCGAGCTGGCGAAGGCGCCCCAGAAGCTGTTCGCGGTCGCAGGCGACGAGCGGCTGCTGGCCCGGCTGCCCAGAGGCAACTGGGTTGGAGGGACCATTCCCTACCTGATGACCGACGAGGACGGCGGAGTCACCACGCGCGACTCCCTCATGGTGCAAGAGTTACTGAGGGACGAGCGAGCGGCGCCGAGAATCTCGGCCTACGACAAGGGGACCATCGCCCGCGTTACGCACGACGCGCCGGCCCACGGCTACACGTTCCTGATGATGCCGGCCTTTTCAGAGGTCCACCTGGCGTATGGGAAGGACGCTCCCCACTTCAAGGATCTCTTCGCTCACCCGATCGTCGGCTGGGTCACCGGCATCCACCTGAACGACCTGGGCAAGGAGAGGCCCAAGGTGTTCAACGGGAAGACGGGTGAAGTCCTGGCCGACAAGGCGCTCGCCTGCCATGTGTCTCTCCCCGCCGGGAAGACGGCGGACGTGGAGATCGTGAACATCTTTGAGCGCTCCGAGGGCCCGGATATCCGCTTCGAGACGGACGGCTTTGGGCCGATCTCCGACTGCTGGATCGACGACAAGAAGACCAACTTCGCCCGTTGGCTGAGCGACAACGCGGTGGACACGCAGCTGCCGCTCATCGCCGACTACAACGGCGCGCTGATCAACGTCAGCGTCCAAGCGGTGGACCCCAAGGCCGGCACGGTCTCACTCTACGCCCCGGTGTTCAAGGACCGGACGTACCGCGTGGCCAAGCCGATGCCGGACTATGTGCAGGGATTCAAGTCCGTCACGGCAGGCCCGACCCACGACGTCGCCTTCGCTTGCAACTGCGTCCTCAACTTTCTCTACGGCAAGCTCGACGGAGCCCGGGTCGGTCTACCGGGGCCGTACACGTTCGGCGAGATCGGATACCAGCTGCTCAACCAGACGATGGTGTACTGCGATGTGGTCGACGCAGGCATGCCGCACCGGGGAGGGCGGTACTTTGCCGAGCAGATGGCCACGGCGCATTGAGCCTTGACGCGGCGCCGTCCTCACTTCGAGGGCGGCGCCCGTTAGCGCGCCGGCGCGGCCCCCCGATGCTCTTGCTCTCGCAGCTGGTCGAACCGGTTCAACACCACGACGAAGTCTGCCGGCGGCTTCGGCGATCGCACCAACACGAAGCCCCGCCCATCACGGGTCACGTCGTAGCTCCGATGGACCGGATCGCTCACGTAGTTGCCATCGAACAGCTCGCGACGGGCGCCCACAGTGAACGTGGGGTGCAGGGCGATCGCGGCGACCATCATCTTGGTGCCGTTCCTATAGAACAGCTCGCGGCCGTTCGGCGCCCACAGGGGCTCGGTGCCGCCGTCGAGCGACACCTGCCACCGGCCGCCCGGTCCGGGGAACGGCCGCACGTACACGTCGGGCCGCCCTAGCTCGTTGGAGACATAGGCGACCCAGTGTCCATCCGGTGACAGCGACGGTGAGTGGTTCTCGAACTGGTTGGCGAGGAACAGTTGCGGCGTCCGCGGCCCCTGCAACGACAGGGTGTAGATCGAGCGGACCGGCCCACCGCCCCCGGCTCGGAACAGCAGCGTGCGGCCGTCGGGCGTGACGTCGCCGGCCCACTGGTCATCCGGCGCCACGAGGAGCGGCTCGGCCGGGCCACTGCCGTCGGCGGGAATCCAGTACAGGTCCGCCTGGCTGAACGGGCCCCGCGAGTACACAATCCTCCTGCCGTCGGGGGTCCAGATGGGCCGGCGGCCCGATTGGTCGAAGGTGAGGCGCGTCCGGGTGTGCCGCGCGATGTCGTACACCCACACGTCGGCGCTCACGAGATCCGGCTCATCCACTTCAACCGCGATCCGTCGGCCATCCGGCGATATCCGCGGGGCGCCGTAGCCTTGGGGCTCGGCAGGCAACAGGCGCGCCCTGCCGGAGCGGTCCACCATCACGAGCTCACTCTGGACCACCGGCCCGGACACGTACGCAAACGCGCCGTCCCGGGACATCCCCATCCTCGCCGCGCCGCCCGGTCCGACCACAACCCCATCCGCCACAGGCACCCCCGATCCCGTGATCTCGAGGCGCGACGGGTCGAACGGCACTGCGAGCAGCTGTCCCGTCCGCGTGGCCAGGACCACGTGGCCGGAGGATACGTACCGCGGGTTGCTGCCCGTCTGCTCGAAGCGCTTGAGCTTGCCGGTCGCGAGCGTCAGCGCCCCCAGCCGGTCCACCCCCTGGGATCGGATCTGGAGCAGCAGCGCCTTGCCATCCGGCAGGTAGTGGGGGAACGCATAGGATTCGCCGCGGCTCGTGTCGGACTTGAGCAGGAGCCGCGGCTCTCCCCCCGCGGCGGGCACCACCATCAGCCCGCCGTCCGAGCGGAACACTATCGTGTCGGTCGACCCCCACGTCGCTCCAAACCCGAGACCAGACACGTTGGCGACCGTGGTCGCCTGACCCCCACCCAGCGGCAGCTTGTACAGCTTGCCGCTCGAGAAGTAGGCCACCCACCGTCCGTCCGGCGAGAAGAAAGGGGTCCGTGCGTTCTGCGTACCGGCGAGGGGCTCTGGCTCCAGCTGGTCGAGCTTGCGGCTGAACAGCTGATTGCCGGTGGCTCCGGAGCTGACATACACGATCCGTGAGCCATCCGGGGACAACGCGACGGTCGGGCCCGCCTCTGCCAGTGGCGCGCTCAGCGGCAGGGCCAGCGTGAACCGCGCCACCGGCCGTGCAAGCGGCTCGGGTCGCGGACGGAGCCAGGCCCAGAGCGCGAGCCCGGTCGCGACCCCGGCGACCGCCCATGGCGCGACATCCCGCCCGGCGAGCCGACAGAGGTGCCCTGGCGTCGCGACCGCCCACCCCGGCCGCGCCAGCGCGTCCACGAACTCCGCCGCGGTTTGGAACCGGTCCGCCGGCACCTTGGCCAGCGCCTTCAGGACCGCGGCCTCGACGTGCCGGGGTACGGACTCCCGCAGCTGTCGCAGCGGTCGCGGTCGGTCCGTCAGGACCTTGACGATCACCGACTGCACCGTCGGTCCGGTGTGCGGCGGCTCGCCGGCGAGCATCTCATACAGGACCGAGGCGAGAGAGTAGATGTCGCTCCGTGCGTCGATGAGGCGGTCCCCCGTCGCCTGCTCCGGGCTCATGTACTGCGGCGTGCCGAGTGACAGGCCCGTTTCCGTCAGGCGCGAGCCACCTGCGGCGGAGAGGGCGAGTGCGATCCCGAAGTCCGCCACGACGGCCTGGCCGTCCTGGAACAGGATATTCTCCGGCTTGATGTCGCGGTGGATCACGCCGTGGCGATGCGCGTAGTCGAGCGCACTGGCGACGCCGCCGGCGAGCCTGAGCGCCTCGTCGATCGGGAGCTGCTTCTCCCGCTCGAGCCGCTGCCGCAGCGATTCGCCTTCCACGTGCGGCATCACATAGTAGATCAGGCCGCCCGCCTGGCCGGAATCGAACAACGGCAGGATATGCGGGTGCTGCAGGTGGGCGGTCACCCGGATCTCGCTCAGGAAGCGCTCGATCCCGAGCACAGCGGCGAGCTCGGGGCGCAGCACCTTCAGGGCAACCGCGCGATCGTGCTTGAGATCCCGTGCGAGATATACCGTCGCCATGCCACCGGCACCGACCTGGCGTTCGATGGCGTAGTGCTCGGCGAGGGCCGCCCCGAGACGTTCGAGCACATCGGACATGGCGCTCCAAAGTACCGCCCGACGAAAAGAGCGGCCAGGCCGCGGAGCGGGAAGGTGGTCCTCACAACGCCCGCGCCAGCACCACTGCTCCCGTCGCCATCACGACCCCGCCGATGGCGCGGGCCAAGAGCGCGGGCCGGGGGCCGAGGCGCTCCACGGCGACGGCGACCGCGACGGCCGCTACGACGGCGATGTTCATCATCCCCCCGACGAGCAGGACGACCATGAGTCCCAGGCAGCACAGACTGCAATTCACGCCGAAGCGGACCCCGTGCAGGAGCGTGGCCGCGGCGGCCGGGGTCGCCGGGGCGACGCAGGCGCGGCACACCGCCAGTTGGCGCGCTTTCCATGCGCTCAGCTGCACGGCGCCCGCCACGAGTAGCGCAACCCCGGTGGCCGGCGGTGCGAGCCGTGCCACGGCCGGCCACTCGAGCTCGGTCCTGGCGACGGCGCTCCCGAGTGTATAGACCGCCGCACCGAACACGGCCCAGACGGAGAAGTAGGCCACGCCCGCCAGGGCGGCGGGCGAGCTCCGACGAAAGCTCGCGAGCATCGGGAGGAGCGGCGGCAGCATCATCGCCACCATCATCACGAGCCACATCGCCACGAACCGACCGCCGGTCCCGACCCAGGTCTGACCCGACATCGGCATCCAGACCATCGACATCGTCCAGCCGCCCGGCATCGCCATCCCGCCCGGCATCCATCGGGACCAGTGAATGGTCGCCGCCGCGCTCGCGAGACACAGCAGGGCGCTGGTTCCGAGGAGCGGGCCGCGGCCTGACCGCGCGCCGGTCTCAAACCCCACCTCGCATTCCCCCTCTCCCTATGGGATAGGGGGTTAGGGGGTGAGGACCCAGTCGCTGAAGAACATGCGTGCGCGCGGCTGGACCGCGTTGCTCTGCTGTGCCGGAGGATGCGTCAACCCGACGCCGACGTAATTCGTGCCGATGCTGACGGAGAAAATGATGAGGGAGTTGAGGAGGTAGTACACGGCCCGCTGCCACAACGGAATCTGCGTCGCAACGAACGCGAGCAGCCCCAGCAGGAAGCTCAACACCAGCGATGTCCATCGCGGGGGGAGGCTGAAGGCGACCCAGAGCGCGTTGGCGATCAACATCGTGATGCCGCCTGCTATGCCGGGCGTGAGCATCGCCTTGGGCTGCAGGAATTCTTCTACTTTGGCCCTCTCCAACTACGGCTTCTTGATCAAGGCACGAACCCGCGTGGCGTCCTGCTTGGAGAGGACGTCCACCTTGTGCAGCGCCGTGTAGGCCGGCACCGACCGGCCGGCGATCATCGTGAGGGGCGAGCCGGTGGTCGAGTCCTTGTGGAGCAGGAACGTGCCTTCCTCCCCGACGGCGAACTTGGGGGTGCCGACCCAGGCGACGTCGGAAGAGCCCGGGAAGCGCACCACCACTTGCTCGCCAGCCTGGGCGCCCTTGATGCCGTCTTCGACCTGAATGATCGCTTCCTGCCAGTCGGGGTCATGCTCGGTGATCCGCCGGGGACGCGTCGGCGCCGCGGCGAGCTCGGCCGGACGCACCTGCGCCACGCGGCCCGCGACCACCATCGCCGCCCTCTGAATGTGCGCCTTCAGATCCGCGTCGTTCACCAGTGCTCGAGCCCTCGCCACCGCTTCACGCGCGTCCGCCGTCACGACCGGCGATTGCCCCGGCTCGTGTCCGACCTCGCGCACCGCCACGCCCCGACCGAAGATCCAGCCCGTCGTATAGAACGTCGCCTGGATTCCCGCCTTCAG